>CAMNPN010000081.1 GCA_946548085.1 uncultured Prevotella sp.
GTACATGTTAGGAATCATGAGCAGCAGACCCTGAGAAGCGGTGAAGGTGGTGGTCAGGGCACCAGCCTGCAGCGAACCGTGAACGGCACCTGCAGCACCAGCCTCAGACTGCATTTCC
This sequence comes from uncultured Prevotella sp., assembly GCA_946548085.1. GTDB lineage: Bacteria > Bacteroidota > Bacteroidia > Bacteroidales > Bacteroidaceae > Prevotella. The sequence goes on from CAMNPN010000081.1 coordinate 119, forward strand.
TGCACACTTACGGTCTGACCCCACAGGTTCTTACGACCACGGGCAGCCCACTCGTCAACGTGCTCGGCCATAGGCGAGCTCGGGGTGATGGGGTAGATAGCAGCTACCTCCGAGAACATATAGCTCACGTGAGCCGCAGCCTCGTTACCATCACAGGTGATAAATTTCTTTTCTTTAGCCATTTTTAATGATAATAATGAATTACTAACTAATATTTGTTTAATTATAATTTAAAGATCTGTCGACCATAATTTAATAGAGAAAGCCAAGCAGCCACAAGGGTATCTGGTTACCGGTGCCAATCTCCGTGTTGTATCGGGCATAGATGATGTCGGGCAAGATGCGCTGGCGTCCCGGTGACTTTGCGTCAAGGATACGGAACTTAAGCTTCTCGTCGACAAGGTAGTTGAAGTCTCTGCCGCCGGCATTCACCTTGTGGTCTTTCCACAGGGAGTTGACGAAGAAAGTCTCCATAGCCTCCTGCTTGCCCACCTGGATCGGGTAGATGGCATACATCAGGTTGGAATTGTGGAGCATAATCCTGGCAGGCTTCTTCGGGAATTCTTCATTCACAGGATAGATGAGGTTCGTCAGACGTGCGTCGGTGAGGTATTTGATATAGTTCATCACCGTCGCTCGGCTCGTCTCGATATCATGTGCGAGTTTACTCACGTTAGGAGCCTTCGAAGGCCCCTCCTCGGCAATCATATAGAAGAGTTTCTTGATCTTCGTGAGATATTTCAGCTCAATCTGCTTGATTAGCAGGATGTCGACCTCGGTCATCATGTTCATCGTCTTCAGTAGGTTTTCGCTGTAGTTGCGCTGCTCCTGAAAGAAAGGATAGAAGCCATGATGGATATAGTCTTGGAAGTACTTGTTGGGCGACACTTTCGGAAGGATCTGCTTGATGATATGCTCGTGGTCGGAGAGAATCTCCTCGAGCGAGTAGGGGCGGAAGGTGTTGCCAGTCAGCAGGTTGATGAACTCGCGGAAGGAGAAACCGCGCAGGTTGTACGACTTCACGATGCCGTTGAGTTCGGGATTCTCGTCTTTCAGTCGCATCACGCTCGAGCCAGTGAAGACAATTTTAAGGTTGGGATAGAGGTCATAACATTTGCGGAGCTCTTTGGACCAGTTGGGCTGTTTGAACACCTGGTCGATGAGCAGCACCCGACCTCCGTGCTTGTAGAACTCTCCGGCAAAGGCGGCGATGCCCTGTCCCTGAAAATAGAAGTTGTTCATGTTGATATACAGGCACTGCTTGTCTTGTGTATCAAAATGCTCTTTAGCGTACTGCAACAAAAAGGTGGTTTTGCCGACACCACGCGTTCCCTTGATGCCGATCATACGGTCAGACCAGTCAATCTCGTCCATCAGCGAACGGCGGACAGGGGCGTTTGTATGCTCCACCAAGTATCTGTGCGTCCTGAAAAAAGCTTCCATTCCTGCTTGATTTGTTCTAATTACTTTTAAAAGTGCTGCAAAGGTAATACTTTTCCTGTAAATTGCAAAGTCTAAATAGCAAAATCTTGCTAAAACGTGCAATTTTTCTTCTTATGTATCATTATCACACCTTATTCTGTTAAAATTTGTAGGCAATTGTGCCCATGATCCAGCGCCCTTTCTGTGGCACCAGCTTCGTGTTCATGCCGCTTTGGAAGTAATGGGTGTTGAAAAGGTTGTGTACATTCAGACCCAAGGGTGGTGTTCTTTCCGCCATTCTGGTAATCGAGGATATGGGTCACGATGAGGTTGCTGGCCTTGTTGTAGAAACCGTTAATCTCGAAGTTCAGCCCTTTTATCCACTCAGTGCCTGCGAAGGTGATTTGACAGGAGTGAACCGTTTCTGAGTTAAGAACCTCGCTGCTCGTAGAAGAGGTTCCGCTTAATGACGGGATGGTGATGGGCGTGTCAATATCGTTGGATGTGTTGTCGAACTCCTCGCTAAGATCCACGTCGCTGGATATTTGGGTTGGGGTAAAATCCAGCATATTCTGCAGGATGTCGAGTGCCTGTTCGATGCGGCCGATGGCGTATTCGCCCTCCGCCTGGTTGTATATCTGACGAGCTGTGTTCTCCTGTGCACTGGCGGAAAGAGCCGTCAGCCACATTATTAATATAATTAGATGTAGTCTCGTCTTCATTTCTTGATGGGGATAATGAATGTAAAGGTTGTGCCCTTGCCCTCGACGGAGTCAAATGTTACCGTTCCGCCATGCTTGTTCTCAATGATGTCGCGGACGATGCCCATGCCCAGTCCTGTGCCTTGGCCTACGGGCTTGGTGGTGAAGAAGTTCTCATAGAGGTGCTGTTTCACGTCGTCGCTCATACCTTCCCCGTTGTCGGCGATGCTGATGCGTATGTTGCCGTTGCTGGTCTCTACGCTGACAGCTACTTCGGGCTTGTAGTCGATGCCGGCACTCAGCAGGCCCAGCGATGCCAGCTTCTCCTGATTCTTGAGTTGTTCTTGTAGTTTTTCAATCTGTTCCATAGACTAAGTCTTTTTAACGGGTATGATGATGGTGAACATAGTATATTCGCCTTTGACCGAGTCCAGAGCAGCATTGTCAGGGCCTCCAGGCCGTTGTGGGCGAAATGGAACTCATACTCTCCTTTGCGGATATTGCGTCTGAAATATTGCGTGAGTAGCAACTCGAGATCCATCTCGTCGTCTACACTAAGTATCTTTATTGGCATGTGTGATAGATTTTATTAATGTTTAGGTTGCAAAATTAGTAAGAATTATCAGTATATCCAAATAAAAAAAGCCCCTGATTACAGAGATTAACACTCATTTAATGTTTTTTCTTGAAAATATGTGGAATCTGTGGCTTAAAATTCGTAACTTTGCGCTCGAAAACTCAGGAATCGTCAAAATCAGAACAGCGCTCATGACCCTACACGTATTCAATCCCGAGCACGACCTGGCCCTGGCCTCAGGCCTGAGCAACTTCACCGCTCCCCATGCCGGCCGCCGCCTGCGGGCCGACCTTGGCTACCTGCCAGCCCTGTGGGCCGGTGCCGACGACTGTGTGCTCGTGGAGCATGTAGGCCAGGCCCGTCAGGCGTGGGGCCGTCTGAGGGCGAGGGTGGGGGGAAGGCCCTGCCAGTTTGTCGACAAGTCGCAGTTGGGCCGGCTCGACATCAGCCGTGTGGAGCCCTGGGGCTGGGACATGCCCCTGCGCAGCAGCCTCATCCGCCATGGTGTCAGTCCCGGGGCCTGTGCCAGCGAGGCAGAGATTGCTGACATCCGCCAGTGCTCTCATCGCAGGATGGCTGTCAGGGTGCAGGAGTGTCTGCGCATGGTGCCGTCCGTCGAGGTTTCCTCCGTCGACGAGGTCGCCACATTCTTCTCCCACTCCTCTTCGTCGCCAGTCGTCGTGAAAGCCCCCTGGAGCAGCAGCGGGCGGGGGGTGCGTTTCGTCGACAGCGCCCACTTCGACCACTTTCGCGGCTGGATTGCCAACGTCATCCGTCAGCAAGGCTCCGTGATGGTGGAGCCTTACCGTCCGAAGGTGAAGGACTTCGGGATGGAGTTCGAGATGCAGCCCGACGGGATGGCGAACTATCTGGGGCTCTCGCTCTTCACCACCCATAATGGTGCCTATGCCGGTAATGTCATCGCCTCTGAGGATGATAAGCGCGACATGATAAGTCGCTATGTGCCAGTGAGTTCGGTTGATATTGTTCGTGCAAAGGTAATGGATGCCCTCCGCGAGGTGTTAGGCCGTCGTTACGTCGGTCCCTTGGGAGTCGATATGATGATTGTCTCGCACCCCTCTGTCGACGGGTTGCTCATCCATCCCTGTGTGGAGATCAACCTCCGCCGCACGATGGGACATGTAGCCATAGCGATGGTCAACGCACATTCGAGGAGTGAGGAGTGTGGAGTGTGGAGTGAGAATACTTCTGCCGCTGAATCTGCACTCGAACATATCTCCCTCCTCCCTCCACACTCCTCACTCCTCGAAAAAGTATCCTTCCCTCCCCGAGAGATGCAGATCACCCTCTCCGACAAGTACCGCATCCATATTAACCGCTTGTAAAGTGGGTAGTGAACACCATTACCAGTGAGACAGCCATTTCTACCTTTGGCTATGAGAACTGTTTTAAGACCGTCGCCATGGACGATGGATTGTGGAGCGACTTCACCGCCTTCTATCATGGCGACAAGTCGGCGGTGAACAGAGACGACTATGCCTGCGTCCGCTCACTGTTCTACTGCGAACCTGGCTGTGCGACTTTTCAAGCAACACGGTTTCACCTGGGGGCGGTGATGTAGCAGGAGGCAAGCGTGGTGAGACGGCAGTTGTCGCAAATCAATATTCCTAATTCTGTGTTATTGTTTAGTTTCCGATTTTGAAGGAGGCAGGGACGACGATGTCGCCAGAGTATTTGCCGGAAAGGGGCGCGACGACTTCCACGTTGGTGCTTTCACCGAGGATCTTGTAGTACAGCACGCCCACCTGATAGTCGTAGTCGGCTGCCGCGGCCTGAACAGCGGTCAGCATGGTTATCACAAAAGGTAACAGGGCTCTCAGAGCCGTCAGTTTGTTTTCGCCTGTGCTCGTATATTATAGGATTTGATTCGGTCGTTCCTGAACTGTCAATAATATGGTATCAAATATTTTTCCTGTCTGGTTGCGTCGATTTGCGCATTTGCGCATTTGCTTTTTTAAGGGTTGGAAGGAGGAGGATTAGAACGAAGTTTATTCTTAAATAGAATAATAATATATATTATATTATATATAATATAATATATATTAAATAACTACTACTTTTTTAACTTTCATTGGCGCAGAAATGGAAATACACAAATGCGCAGATGCGCAAATACGCAAAATCAGGACTCAAGTTGTGCGCAAATCGTGCGCAAATCCACAGTCGTATTTTGTCCGTTCTTTTTTGAGTATCCTGTATGTTTTTTATGCATCCTGCATGCTTTTTGCGCTTCGTGGCGCTGTGCCGTGCGGTTTTGATACGCCGCCGTCTGGTTTTTGCCTGTGCCCGGTCGGGCCTTAGATAGTCCCCTTTCGGTGGGGGAACCGACTAAACTGTGCAGGGGGACTAATGAAATAGAGTTTTTGCCCCTCAAATATATTAAGCAAGGTAGGGGTTGTAGCGGAGTTCGTCGGCGATGGTCGACTGTGGTCCGTGGCCTGGCAGGATGACGGTCTCGGAGGGCAGTTTTGCCAGCACGTTGGCAAGGCTGTTCATCAGGGCTTCGTAGCTGCCGCCCTCGAAGTCGGTACGCCCTACGCTCATGCGGAAGAGGGTGTCGCCCGTGAAGGCGATATGCTCTTCGGCGCAGTAGAACACCACGCTGCCGGGGGAGTGGCCCGGCGTCTTGAGCACCTGTAGGCTGTGATGGCCGAAGCGGATGGTCTCGTTGGGGCCGAAGAAGCGACCCACGGCGGGGTACTGTCTGCGTAGCGGGGCGCCGATGATGCTCTGGAAGTTGCGGGGGATGTCGGTGATGATGAAGTCGTCTTCCTTGGCGGCCTCCACCTGCAGGCCGTAGGTCTTGTAGATCGTGTCGTTACCCAGGTTGTGGTCCCAGTGGCCGTGGGTGGCGAGCAGATGGCGGGGCTTCAGGCCCTGGCTACTGATATAGTCGGTGAGGGCCTTGCGCTCGTCGTCGTAATAGGCGCCGCAGTCGATGATGACGCAGTCGAGGGTGTCGTCGCTGACGACGTAGGTGTTCTCCTGAAGCAGGTTGAAGGCGAATGTCTTGATGTTGAGCATTGGGATGTTTTTTTATTTGTTTACAGTTTACAGTTTACGGTTTACAGGTGATAACCTGGCTAGCCATTCTGTGCAAGCTAATACTCCGCCTATAGAACATATCATCTGTAAACTGTAAACCGTAAACTGTAAACTTAAACATAAACCGTAAACTATTTACTGACGGGGAGGTAGATGACGTACTTGCCACGGAACCACTCTTCGCTGAAGAAGGTGCTGATGTCGGTGGTCTCCACGATGTGGCGGAAGGGCTGTGTCTCGGCCTGCAGGTCGCCGCCCTTGAGGCAGAGGATGCCGTTGGGCAGGGCGTTGGCCACGCCATCGCCATTGGCACCGCGCTGCTGGGGGATGATGTTCTTGCGCACGATCTTCACCAGGTCGGGCAGGGGCATGACGGCTCGGCTGACGACGAAGTGGTACTGTCCACGTTCGTCTTCGCCACGCAGATGCTCGGGGTGGCAGTTCGTGAGGCCGATGGCCTGACTCACCTCCTGGGCCACGCGGATCTTCTTGCCTGTGCCGTCGATGAGCTTGAACTCGCTGTCGGGGAAGAGGATGGCCAAGGGGATGCCTGGGAATCCGCCGCCGGTGCCGAAGTCGAGGATGCGGGTGCCGGGACGGAAGCGGATGGCCTTGGCGATGGCCAGCGAGTGGAGCACGTGGTGCTCGTAGAGCTGGTCGATGTCTTTGCGCGAGATCACGTTGATCTTCGCGTTCCAGTCGTGGTAGAGGGCGTCGAGGGCCTCGAACTGCTGTCGCTGGCGGTCCGTGAGGTCGGGGAAGTATTTGCTGATAATGTCTGCAGGCATAATATGGGATTAATGTTCGAAGGTGGAGGCGAGTATCTTCTCTATCGCGGTGTAGGCGATGGTAAGTTCGATGCTCCCCAGGCTGTAGGGCGCAATCTCGTCGGGATTGTAGATGAAGGTGATGGCATCGCTGCCGAGGATGAAGTTCTCCGGCACATAGATGTTCATGCCTCGGAGGTAGCCCTTGTCGTGAAGATCCCTGACGGTGCCGAGCCCGGTCTTCTCGCAGAGGGCTTTAAGCAGGATGGGCTTCAGGCCTGTCTCGAAGCCGTCGACGAAGACATCCTTGGTGGTGAGCTGTCGGCCTGTGGCTGCCTCGAAGTTCATGACGGTCTGATAGCTCACGACGTGGTTGCCGCCTTCGCGGTAGTTCGTCTCGGCAATGTAGTTCACCGTACCTTTGGCACCAACCTGCGCATGGCTGTTGATGATGTAGTGGTAGTGATACCAGGCATGCTTCCGTGGGTCGCGGCGGTCTTGGTTGTATAGGGGCAGCAGCGTCTTCAGATAGTTGCTGGTATAGTCGTCGGCGAAGGCCTCGGCTGCCTGCTGAAGCCCGTTGTCGGTATGCTTGAGCAGCTGGCTGGCGACGGTGGCATTGATGATTTCGCCCGCTCTTCCGCTCTCGGCGGTGGCCTGTGCCAATCGGATGTTAACGGTGCAGGAGGGTGGAACCTGGTCGTTGGAGAGGGCAACGGTCTTCGTGGCCGTAACGGTCTCGAACGTTATCGACTTGTTGTGGGTGCTGCAGCCACAGAGCAGCAGGACACTGGCTAAGGTATATATTAGTCTGCTATACATAAATCATGAAATCAAGTGCAAAAATACAGTTATTTTAGGAAAAGAACAAATTTCTCGCGGAAAAATCGTAATTTTGCACCCAAAATGTTGTATATGGTTAATAGTTTACGGTTTACAGTCTACGGTTTACAGATGATTACCTGGCACGTTATTCTGCCTTTAGAACAAATCAACTGTAAACTGTAAACCGTAAACTATAAACAAATAATAGTAGTATATAGTGAAACAGAAGATATTTAAGGCAGCCCTTTTCGACCTTGACGGCGTGGTGTTCGACACCGAGCCGCAGTACACCGTGTTCTGGGGCGGCATCTGTCGGGAGTACCATCCTGAACATCCCGGACTGGAGCATGAGATCAAGGGGCAGACGCTCACACAGATCTATGACCGCTGGTTCGCAGGCCCCTTGCTCGCAGAGCAGGCCAGCATCACCAACAGGCTCAATGACTACGAGCGGCAGATGAACTACGACTATATCAGCGGTTTTGAAGACCTCATCAGCATGCTGCACAGCCATCAGGTGAAGACGGCAGTGGTGACCAGCTCGAACATCCCAAAGATGGAGAGCGTCTATCGGCATCAGCCAGGGTTCATGTCGCTCTTCGACGCCATCCTCACCTCGGAGGATTTCGAACGTAGCAAACCAGACCCTGACTGCTATCTAAAGGCAGCGCAAAGGCTTGGTGCTGAGAGTGATGAGTGTATTGTGTTTGAGGATAGCTTTAATGGACTTCGGGCAGGTCGTGCTGCAGGAATGGCGGTCGTTGGCATGGCTACCACGAATGGTGCGGATGCCATCCAACCCTTTTCAGACCTTCAGCTGAAGGACTATGAAGGACTGACCTTCGAGCGCCTGGAGCAACTGTTGACAATTGACAAATGAACGCATCGAATACTACAGAACATATACGATTGTGGCATAATGAGTTCTGGCTGTTGGCCCTCTCAGAGTTTCTGCTGTCTATGGCAGTCTATATGCTGCTGCCCACGATGCCGACGTGGCTGACAGGTAGTCAGAACCTGAGTGCAATGGAGTCGGGACTTGTCATGGGAGCCTTCGGACTTGGGCTCTTCGTGTTGGGATTCCTGGTGAGCTACCTCGTGCAGCACTATCGCCGCAACATTGTGTGTATGCTTGCCATCGCAGCGGTGGCCGCCCTGCTGACCCTGTTGTACTATCTCGACAGCCTGCGATATCAGTTTGTGGAGTTTCCCGTGCTGCTCTTGATACGTTTTGCGATGGGAGCGGCTTTCGGACTGTCGCAGATGGTGTTGTGTAGCACGCTCATCATCGACACATGCGAGAGTCCGAAGCGTACGGCGGCGAACTTCGCAATGGGATGGTTCGGGCGCTTGGCACTCGGCCTGGGGCCGTTGGCAGGGCTGTTGCTGCACCGCTATGCCGACTACTCTATCGTGTACCTTGTGGCGGCATGTTGTGCGGCGGCGAGCCTGATGCTGTTGCTGTTGGTGGATTTCCCCTTCCGCACACCCGACGACGATGTGTCTGTGTTTTGTCTTGACCGTTTCTTCCTGCCTCATGGTACCGTCTTGTTTATGAACCTGCTGCTTATCACCATTGCCTTTGGCTTATTGCTATCGCTGCAGTTGTCTATACGTTTCTATGTGATGATGGTGTGTGGGCTGGTCGTGGCTTTATCGTGCTGGCGACTGGTGTTCCGCGAGGCAGAACTGAAGGCCGAGGTTGTGTCGGGGCTGATCCTTTTTGGGGCAGGAGTGATCATGATGCTCACCCGTAGCACGCTGCCTATCGTCAGTTATGCCGCACCGCTGTTCTTCGGACTTGGCATGGGACTTATAGGCTCGCGCTTCTTGCTGTTTTTCATAAAACTGAGTCGCCACTGTCAGCGCGGCACGTCGCAGAGCACGTTCATGCTGGGTTGGGAGAGTGGCATCGCCATCGGCATCGGGATGGGACTGGCTTGCTTCAACGGATCATCGAAGATGTTGCTTACTGCATCGCTCGTGCTGGTGGTTTGCGCCTTGATTGCCTACCACTTCTCGCACAACTGGTTTATGGAAAACAAAAACAGGTAAAGGTGTGCTGAGCTTGCTAAAGCCGTACGTAACAGTTTCTGGTTCCAAGTTTCAGGTTTCAAGTATTACAGGGCTAAAGAACCTGAAACTTGAAACCTGAAACTGCACCCAAAAGAAATTATCCGTTCATCGACATGAGGAACTCTTCGTTGTCGTGAGTTCTCACGAGTCGGTCTCGGATGGCGTTCATAGCCTCCATGGGGTTCATTTCCGCGATGAACTTCCTCATAATCCACATGCGGTTGAGCGTTGTCTCGTCTTGCAGCAGGTCGTCGCGGCGTGTCGACGAGAGTACCAGGTCGATGGCCGGGAAGATGCGCTTGTTCGACAGGGAGCGGTTCAGCTGGATCTCGGAGTTACCTGTACCCTTGAACTCCTCGAAGATCACCTCGTCCATCTTAGAACCTGTATCCACGAGTGCTGTGGCGATGATGGTCAGCGATCCGCCGCCTTCGATGTTTCGTGCTGCACCGAAGAAGCGCTTGGGCTTCTGCAGGGCATTGGAGTCGACACCACCTGTGAGCACTTTTCCGCTGGCAGGCGATACGGTGTTGTAGGCACGTGCCAGACGGGTGATGGAGTCGAGGAAGATGACGACGTCGTGGCCGCACTCCACCATGCGCTTGGCTTTCTCGAGGACGATGCCGGCAATCTTTACGTGCCGGTCTGCTGGCTCGTCGAAGGTGGAGGCGATGACCTCTGCATTGACGGTACGGGCCATGTCAGTCACCTCCTCAGGGCGCTCATCGATGAGCAGCATCATGATGTAAGCCTCGGGGTGGTTGGCGGCGATGGCGTTGGCAATGTCTTTCATCAAGACCGTCTTACCAGTCTTTGGCTGAGCTACGATGAGTGCGCGCTGACCTTTACCGATGGGCGAGAAGAGGTCTACGATACGGACGCTGGGGTTCGTCGTGGCCTTGTCGCCGCAGAGGGTGAACTTCTCCTCGGGGAAGAGAGGTGTCAGGTGCTCGAAGGCCACTCGGTCGCGTACCTCTGCGGGGTTGCGACCATTGATGAACTTCACGTTGCACATGGCGAAGTATTTCTCGTTCTCGTGGGGCGGACGCACGGTGCATTCCACCACGTCGCCTGTCTTCAGGCTGTATTTCTTGATCTGCTGGGGCGACACATACACATCATCGGGCGATGAGAGGTAGTTGTAGTCGGAGCTGCGGAGGAATCCGTAGCCGTCGGTGAGGCACTCCAGTACACCGTTGGCGGTGATGATCTCATCGAAATCGAATTTCGTGTTGCCTGTCTCCCTGACATTATAGACGGGCTCTGCTTCCTGTGGCTGGTGACTTGTAGGACGGTCGAACATGTCGAGGGTGGGGATGGCACCATTATCCTCGATGGGCACGTCGACGATGGGGATGAAGTCGGTGCCGTCGCCTGGGTCGCCCAGCCATACGCCTTCAGCGTCGGTTTCGTCTGTGGTGGGGTCATCACGGCGTGCAGACATTTTCTCGCGCAGCTTTTGGATGGCATCTGCAGTGTCGGCATCAGTATCATGGGCAAAGTCAGCCGCCTCGGGCACAAAGTCGGCTGCCTCTGGCACGATATCTGCTGCCTCGGGTGCTCTGTCGACTTCAGCCACGACAGCCTCCTGCTCGTCATCAGCAGGCTCTGCATCCTTAACGGCCTCTGCAGCAGCGGCCTGCTCTGCGGCCTCGGCCTCCTTCTCGGCCTTCGTCTTCCTGCCTCGACGCTTGGGGGCGGGCTCTGCGGGCACCTCTGTCTCATCAGCAGGAGCCTCGCTCTCAGACTCAAGGGGCAGATCGCTGAACAGCGACGGGGCCTCCTTGGACTTTTTGCGATTGCTCTTGCTGTCGAGGTTCTCGCCGTCCTTACCTTTCACGGTGTACACCTTGCTGGTGTCTTTCTTGGTGATGCGTGTGCGCTTACGCTTGGCGGGCTCACTCGAGGCAGCACTCTCGGCTGCCTTGTCGATGATGGCGTAGATCACGTCGGAGAGCTCGCTATTGGGCGTCACCTTTACACCCAACTGTTCGGCAATACCCATCAATTCGGGTATCTCCATTGATTCTAATTCTTCTTTTGTATACATAAAATTATGCTATAAATTCTAATTCGGAATTTAAGTTTGAGATTAGGAAAGTGCTCGACGGACGTCAGCACAATTCTGAAAAACGCTGCAAAGTTACGGATTATTTCTCAAATCACCAAGCTTTTCTGAAAAAAAGTTGTAATTTTGGCTTCGCCGAAGGTACTTTCGCTCGAAATTGCCCGAATATATTTGGCATTTTACTCGCTTATTCGTACCTTTGCACCCAAAATGACGAATTATGGAGATCAAGAAAGCAGAATTCAGCCTGAGCGCACCAATGGTGTCGGCATGTCCGAAAGATAATAAACCCGAATATGCCTTTATCGGGAGGTCGAATGTAGGCAAGTCGAGCCTTATCAATATGCTGACGAACAACAAACGTCTGGCCAAGACGTCGTCTACACCTGGAAAGACACTGCTTATTAATCACTTTATTATAAATAATGAGTGGTATCTCGTCGACCTGCCTGGCTATGGTTTTGCCAAGCGCTCGAAGAAGGAGATCGACCGCCTTGACCAGATGATACGCGGTTATATCCTGCAGCGCGAGCAGCTGGTAAACGTGTTTGTGCTGGTGGACATCCGTCTGGAGCCGCAGAAGATTGACCTGGAGTTTATTGAGTGGCTGGGACTCTCGTCGATACCGTTTTCAATCGTCTTCACTAAGGCCGACAAGCTCTCGGCCTCGAAGGCAACTCAGATGGTGGAAGCCTATAAGAAGACATTGCTCGACACATGGGAGGAGCTGCCTCCGATCTTCATCACCTCTGCTGAGAAACGACAGGGCCGTGACGAGGTACTCGACTACATCGATCAAATAAATAAGGAGGTTGGGAAGTAGTTTACAGTTTACGGTTTACAGATGACATGTGGTTCAAAGACATCTTAACATGCGGAAACAAGTGGCTGGCGCAGTAATTAGCTGTAGACCTTAAACACACAAAGGACAATGGCAAAAGATACCCCATATTTAGACGTACAACAATTGTCGAAATCGTTCGGTGCATTGGTACTGTTCCGCAACATCAGCTTCTCGGTTGCTGAGGGACAGAAGGTGGGTTTGATTGCGAAGAACGGCACGGGTAAGTCTACGCTGCTCTCCATCCTCTCAGGAGCTGAGGGCTACGACTCTGGCGATATCGTGTTTCGTCGTGATCTGCGGGTGGGCATGCTTGAGCAGTCGCCCGTGTTCGACCCTGCGGAGAGTGTGCTTGATGCCTGTTTCCATCATCAAGGTGATGAGGAACGGATATTGAAGGCCAAGCAGATCCTCACTAAACTGAAGATCCGCGACCTCTCGCAGCCCATGGGTGAGCTCTCTGGCGGTCAGCAAAAGCGTGTGGCACTGGCCAATGTGCTTATTACCGAACCCGACCTGCTCATCCTCGACGAGCCCACGAATCACCTCGACCTCGAGATGATCGAGTGGTTGGAAGGATTTCTTAATCGTGGCAATAAGACGCTGCTGATGGTCACCCATGACCGATTCTTCCTTGACCGTGTCTGCTCCGTCATCCTTGAGCTTGACGACCAGACCATCTATACCTATCACGGCAATTACAGCTACTATCTTGAGAAACGTCAGGAGCGTATCGACAACCGCAGGGCAGAAATCGCCCGTGCCAACAACCTCTATCGCACGGAGTTGGAGTGGATGCGGCGCATGCCCCAGGCCCGCGGTCATAAGGCCCGCTATCGTGAGGAGGCTTTCTACGAACTGGAGAAGATAGCCAAGCAGCGTATAGAGGAGAGGCAGATGCGCCTGAAGTCGCGGAACGTCTATATCGGTTCGAAGATATTCGAGTGCCAGTATGTATCGAAGGCTTTTGGCGATCATGTGATCTTGAAGGATTTTTACTACAATTTCTCCCGCTTCGAGAAGATGGGCATCGTGGGCAACAACGGCACTGGCAAATCCACTTTTATCAAGATGCTATTGGGTATGGTACAGCCTGATGGCGGACGCTTCGACATTGGTGACACTGTTCGCTTTGGCTATTTCTCGCAGGAAGGACTACAGTTTGACGAAAGTCAGAAGGTGATCGACGTGGTGAAAGACATCGCTGAATACATCGACATGGGTGGCGGACAGCACCTCTCGGCCTCACAGTTCCTGCAGCATTTCCTATTCACCCCTGAGCAGCAGCACAACTATGTGTATAAACTCAGTGGCGGCGAGCGTCGCAAACTGTATCTTTGTACGGTGCTGATGAAAAATCCCAATTTCCTCGTGCTCGACGAGCCTACCAACGACCTTGACATTGTGACCCTGCAGATTCTCGAGGAATACCTGCAGGACTTCCCTGGTTGCGTCATCGTCGTCAGCCACGACCGTTATTTCATGGATAAGGTTGTCGACCACCTGCTCGTGTTCCGTGGCAATGGCGAGATACAAGATTTTCCTGGTAATTATACGCAGTATCGGGAATTTTCGAGGAATGAGGAGAGTGGAGTGTGGAGTGAGAATACTAAAAAAACGGAAAAGAGCGTGAACAAGGAATCCGCTTCAGACATTTCTCACTCCTCACTTTCTACTCCTCACTCCTCGAAACGAAAGATGTCGTACAAAGAGAAGCGCGAGTTTGAACAGCTGGAGAAGGAGATTGCTGCACTAGAGGAAGAGCAACGACAAATAGAGGAGGCCCTCTGCAGCGGCACCCTCTCTATCGACGAACTTACGGAGAAAAGCAAACGCCTTCCGCAGCTGAAAGACGAACTTGACGAGAAGTCCATGCGCTGGCTCGAACTTTCGGAAATAGAAAATTAAATATGAATATGAATAATCAACAATACCCTTCCCAGCTGTTAGAACGCGCCGTGTCAGAGTTTTCCAAACTGCCTGGCATTGGTCGTAAGACAGCCCTGAGGCTGGTGCTGTGGCTTCTGCGACAGGAGCATACTGAGGTTACGCAGTTCGCTGATGCCGTCAGCCGTCTGAAGCAGCAAGTGAAGTACTGTCGAGTGTGCCATAACATCAGCGACAGCGATGTCTGTCCCATCTGTGCCGACCCCCGTCGTGACGCCTCTTTGGTGTGTGTCGTGGAGAACATCCAGGATGTGATGGCTATCGAGAACACCCAGCAGTATCATGGTCTCTACCACGTTTTAGGAGGCATTATCTCACCGATGGACGGTATAGGCCCCTCTGACATCGAGGTCGACTCACTCGTCAGTCGTGTTAATGATGGCACCGTCAGTGAGGTGATCCTCGCACTCAGTCCCACGATGGAGGGCGACACCACCAACTTCTTCCTTTACCGTAAACTTGCACCTACAGGGGTGAAGGTGAGCGTTATCGCCCGCGGGGTCGCCGTTGGCAACGAGCTGGAGTATACCGATGAGGTCACCCTGGGCCGCTCCATCATGAACCGCACCCTCTTTGATGAAAAATAACTTTGCATAAATGAACAAATAGCCAATGAAAGAAGTTTGTAAGTATCTCAACATCATCTGTCTCTGTCTGCTGGCAATGGCAATCGCCCTTGTTCTACTCTTTGAGACAGACATTCTCCCTGTAGGTCTGATGACCTACGACAAACAGTCGGAGTTCGTTCTCACCTTCATCATGGAACTCTTGTCGCTGGGTGCTGCTTTTCTGGGCCTGCGACTGTTCCGCTTCAAGACCGTCCACGACGATCTTATGGCTCGTACCGATGTGGCTCTGTTCAAGTGGGGCAGCATCCGGCTGTTCATCCTCGAGGTGCCGATGGTACTCGACACCTTATTATATTATTTTTATATGAACACCACGTTTGGCTATCTGGGCATCATGCTGCTGCTCTGCCTGCCGTTCGTCTATCCCACGCTAAGCCGCTGCGAAGCAGAGGTATGCGAATAATGTTTCGTTTTCAACGTTCTGTTTTCCATGAATAAGCTCTCCATCATCATCGTCAGCTACAATGTGCGCTCGTACCTCGAACAATGCCTTCAGAGCGTGCAACGGGCGCTCGCGGGTATCGAGGGTGAGGTGTGGGTCGTCGACAATGACTCTCACGACGACACAGTCAGCGTGCTGCGCAGCGATTATCCATGGGTACGCCTCGTGGTCAATACTGAGAATATGGGTTTTGCGCGTGCCAACAATATCGCCATCCGCCAGTCGCAATCAGAATATGTGTTGTTACTCAATCCGGATACCGTCGTCGAGGAGTCTACATTGCGCGGTGTTCTTGCTTTTATGGATGCTCATCCCGAGGCAGGTGGGGCAGGGGTGATGATGCATAACGAGGATGGAACCGTAGCCCCCGAATCGCGGCGCGGATTGCCCACACCCTGGGTAGCGGCACAGAAGATGCTGGGGTTCACAAATCGTTACTATATGAGTCATCTGCCGTGGGACCGGCCAGGGCGCATCGATGTCATCAGTGGTGCTTTCTGCATGCTACGGCGCAAGGCGCTCGACCAGGTGGGACTGCTTGACGAGGATTTCTTCATGTACGGTGAGGACATCGACCTATCTTACCGTCTGCTCAAAGGCGGCTGGCAGAACTGGTACCTGCCTTTGTCCATCATCCACTATAAGGGTAAGTCCACACAGAAGACTGAGTTCCGTTACGTACACATCTTCTATCAGGCCATGCTCATCTTCTTCCGCAAGCACTATAGCCATCTCAGCTTCCTCTACGCCATTCCCGTGAAGATAGCTATCTACTTCCGAGCCTTCATCGCACTCATCGACATTCTCCGAAAAAAACTCCACCTATGAACTCTCACTCCACCCCTTACACTTCTCACTCTTCGCTCCGCGGAATCACTTTAAGAGCTATTGAGCCCGAAGATCTCGATCTGCTCTACCGCATTGAGAACGATGTGCGCCTGTGGAATGTTGGCACCTCCAATGTGCCTTATTCGCGCTACCTGCTTCATGACTATGTGGCCCATGCTACCAACGATATCTATGCGGACCGTCAGGTGCGCATGATGATCGACAATGCTGAGGGAGAGGCGGTGGGCATCGTCGACCTTGTATCGTTCGATCCTGCCAATCGCCGTGCCGAGGTGGGCATTATCATCCTCAATGACCGCCGTCGTCAGGGCTACGGCACTGCTACGCTGCGGCAGGTTGATGACTATGCCCTGCGCATACTCCACCTTCATCAGCTATATGCCTATATCGACGAGTTCAATGAAGCCTCGCTGTCACTCTTTCGCAAGGCGGGATATACCATAGCTGCCCATGTTACCGACTGGCTCTTCGATGGCGAACACTATCACGATGCCCTCCTCATGCAGCGCATTCTGTAGGTGTTTATGGGGTTGTATAGCAAAAAAAAGTTAAATTACACCATGCAATGGCAAATAATTCTCTTTTCAATTTTCTCTTTTCACTTTTTCTTTGTACCTTTGCACCCGCTTAAGAGAAAAGCAGCGTTCATTGGTGCGTTAGTTCAGTAGGTTAGAATGCCTGCCTGTCACGCAGGAGGTCACGAGTTCGAATCTCGTACGCACCGCTTTTTTTATTCCACATCATCACCATTTATGGTGCGTTAGTTCAGTAGGTTAGAATGCCTGCCTGTCACGCAGGAGGTCACGAGTTCGAATCTCGTACGCACCGCAAAAAGCTGCTTCCGAAAGGAGCAGCTTTTTTATTTACCATACTATTTTCTACTACTCGTCCTAATGGCTATGCTTGTTTCCTTTTCATGTGACACCGATGTCTCAGCATTTGACACTGATTAATAGTGGCTGATGCGCTCTTGGCCATTCTAACGGCCACAGAGGGCGGCGTAGGGGCACAAGAGGCAGCGTTTGCGGTCGTCTGTGGGTGTAAAGGGAAGACTGGGGGAGAAGATTTCCTCAGTCTTTTCTTTTAATAACGTGATGTAGCGGTCGCTATGGATGGCGATGTCTTTGACGGGCTCCTTGCCAATGACGAGGGTGGAATCGTAGTTTTCGGCTCCAGCGTGCTGGATGAAGAGTACGGCGGGAGAGACGCGGATGCCTGCTGGCTGAAGGACGGTGCCAGAAGATTTCAGTTTGATGGGGAAGTTCTGAACGATGTAGCTGTAGAGGAAAGCCTGCAGGTAGTAGTCGCTGTGGTTGGGAATCTGTGAGGGGTCGAAGATAGCATCGATATCCGGCATGGAGCGTAGGCGGTGCGTGCCCGTCTTGTAGTCGATGACACGGATGAGCTGCTGGCCGTTGAAGGGGTCTGTGACGCAGTCGAGACGGTCGATGAATCCTCCGGCGATGGTGGTGCCCCAGGGCATGTAGACGGGCAGTTCGAGGCCAAGAATGGTGAAGGGTGCCAGACGGCGATCTGTTTCGATAAGCAAGCGTACGTAGCGGATGAGTACCTCGCGGTTGATGAGCTGGAGGCCGTCGAGGTGAAGTGGAGACGTCGAGGACCGAGGGGCTTGTTGTGTGGAATGAGATGTATTATAGGGTGAGGGATGTTGAATGTGGAGCTCATTTTGGATGGCATCGTCTACGGCACGGGCGATGGCACTGTCGTCGTTGAGCAGGGCGTCGAGTAGGGAGGTGGTGACATGGCCGTCTACGAACTGCTCATACAGGGTCTGGGCAGCCTTGTGGAAGATGTTGCCGAAGATGCGGTTGTCGATGAGATCGTCTTCTGTGGCATCGGGCTCCTGGAGATTGCTGACATAGCGATAGAAGAAGCGCAGCTGACAACGCAAGTAGGTGCTTATGGCCGTGGGACTGATACCGCCACGTTCTTTGGAGAGGCGGTTGTGGAGGATATCGATGATGGCGGGTGTTTTCTCGATGGACTCGGACTGTCGTAACAGGGGTTGCTGGCCAGCGCGGAGAGAACGGAATAAGATTGTGGAAAGGCTACGGGTAGGCGAGCTTTGCTCGGGAATGTGCGGAGTGTGGAGTGAGGGCTGAGATTGGTCAGAAGATATAGGAGTGTTGACCATCAATTGGAGCATGAAGCGCGACATCTCGCCCCGCTGACCGTCTGTCGTGGCAGTGTTGTAGATGATGGTGACATCGTGAGCGCGCTGCAACAGACGATGGAAGTAGTGCTCATAGATGGCCACCTTGTGATCGACGGTAGTGAGGCCGTATGCCTTGCGTATGGCGTAGGGGATGAATGAGGTGTCGTTGACACCGCATGGCATGTAGCCCTCGTTGCAGGAGAGCAGCAGTACGTGGTCGAAGTCGAGGTTGCGGGTCTCGAGCACACCCATGATCTGGATGCCTTCAGCTGGTTCGCCGTGGAATGGAATCGAGGTGGCCTGTACCACCTGTGTGACGAGGCGTTGCAGGGTGGGCACGTCGACTGTGAGAACGCCGCTGTCAGTGAGGCCGCTCATGCGGTTGAGCAGGGTGTACATACGGAAGAGGCTCTCGGAGGCGAGTGGAGAAGTTGAATTTTTCTGTGCCACATGACTTATGATATTGAGGAGCCAGTGGAGCAGCGAGGCGCCGTCAGTGAGATGGGCGGCGGCATAGTCGTCAGGCAGCAGATCGGCATAGGGATGGCGGGCGACAATGTCGAGCCATCGTCGACGGAACGATTGCGTACGGGTGGAGAAACCGTTGACCTGTAGGTTGAGCAGCTGGGTGACGAGCGAAGCGACGGGAGTCTGCAGTAGGGGATAGCCCGTGGTGATGTTCACCTTGTCGACGGTATCAGGCAGGCAGTGGATGACGGCTTGTAACAGTCCCTCGTTACAGAGAACGACGGCCGTGCGCCTCCCGTCTGCGATACGCTGGGCATCGAGCCACTGACTTACGTAGCGTGCCTGAATATTCTCTGTCTGGGCCTGCACGAAAGTGATCTGCTGTGGGGGCGCCTCGACTGAATCCTGAAAGAACAGCGCCTTACCTTCGCGCTCCAAACGGCGGAAGAGTGTCTGCTCTACCTGTTGCAAGAGGTTGAAACCCACAAAGACATAGGTGTCGTAGTCGAAGGTGAGGGCTTCGTCTTCTGCAACATGACGGTAGAGGGCTCCCTCGTAGGCCAGTCCCTCCTTTGCCAGTTCTTGGTTAAAGGTGTGGTAGATATCGCCGAGATGGCTCCATAGGCGCAGGAAGCGCTGCTTTAGTTCGCTGTTGTGCTCTTCGGAGAAGTTGCTGAAGAAGCGCTGGATCATCTGCCGCTGCTCGGGGGTGAGATACGACACGTCGTCGAGTTCATGAATATCGCGCAGGTTGGCGAACACATGGTCTGCAGGCCCCATGTTCTTGTCGAGGTCATCGAAGTCGGAGAGCAGCAGCTGCCCCCAGCCGTAAAAGTGGTCGAGGGTCTCGTCGATACCCGTACACTGGGTGAAGCACTTATGGAGTTTACAGACGAGGAGTATGGGGTCGGCAACTTTCAGCTGCGAGTGGCTGCGGAAGAGGTCGCTGATGGTGATATACGTAGGGCTCCACAATGGTCGGCCAGCCTGACGGGCGAGGTGGTCGTTGAGGAATAGCGAAGCACGCTTGTTGGGGAAGACGACGGCAACGCGGGAGAGGTTGGTGCCGAAACGTGCGAGGAGGTCAGAGGCGACGGATTCGAGGAAACTGGTCATTTTCTTTGTTTACAGTTTACAGATGAATACATTTCTTGTTTACATTATAGGTGATGATTGTCGATGGCAACTTCTTCTATCTGGTTGCTGTAGACGTACCATAGGTAGCCTTTGATACTTGTGGAACATTCTTCCTTCGAGAGTTCAGAGATAAGGCGCATGTACTGGCGCACCTGGTCGTGATATTCGGGCTTGGGAGAGCCGAATTTGAAGTCGACGACGATCCACAGGTGTCCGTCTGTCATCACTCGATCAGGACGATGCTGGCACACCTGACCATCTTCAATGGAGAGGATGGAACATTCGTTGAATAGTGTCCAACGATCAGAAAACCAATCTGATACACGTGGGTCTTTTAATCGTTTCTGCAACATGCTTGTGATGCGCTCTGGGGTGAGAGTACCATCGTAAATGATGCCTTCAGACTGAAGCCGTTGCAGGGCATCAGGGATGTCGGCTGCCGTGCGGATGGTGGAGAACACTTCGTGAAGGATGCTCCCTGTCTGGATATAGCTCTGCTGTCTTGTGGACTCCTCATCGTTGGCCTTGACGAAAGCCTTACTGCGGTTGCTTTGGCGGAAGGATACTTTGCTGTCGAAGGTCTGGATGGTTACGGGTAGGGGCTCGTAGGGTTGGAGGAAGGGATTCCTTGTGGAGTGTGGAGTGTGGAGTGAGGAGTGAGGAGTGAGGAGCGATGATATGTTATTCTTCGAATAAGACTTTGGATACTCAAAGTGTATAGGTTGCTGGTCGTCGTCGATACCTTCGAGCAGGATATCGGCCTGAGGGTCTTCCTTCTGGAGCGACTCCATCATAGCGGGAAGTGTTTGCTCGATGAGCAGCGAACGGGTGCCAGTGGCCTTGCGACGGCCAATGACGAAGAGGCTGCGGCAGGCACGGGTGAAGGCGACATACAGCAGGTTGAGGTTGTCGACGGTGTTCTGCAGGTGTTCATGACGGTAGTCGGCCTCGTAGACGGTGCCCATCATCTGTTTCTGACTGAAGTCGATGGGCACGATGGGGAGGTCGTTAAAGGGAGCTTCGGTGGGCTTGCACCATAGAATGTTGCCATTCTGCTTCTCGAGTGACCAGTCGCAGAAGGGCACGATGACATGCTCGTACTCCAGTCCCTTCGACTTGTGGATGGAGAAGATGCGCACACCACTGGTGACGTCGCTCTGGATGGTTTTCGAGCAGATGGTCTCGTCCCATTCGTCGAGGAAAGCAGTGATGTCGGCGGCATTGTCGTTGACGAAGTTCACGAGCTGGTCATAGAAGGCACAGACGTAGGCACTCTGACCTGTCAGCCGTTGCAGGCCGAAGATGGAGTAGAGACGTTCGGCGAGATCGTAGAGAGGCATGGCGCGGAGGTCAGAGAGATGGGCGATGAAGGCTTCTGGCAGGAGGGCATCGAGAGGGGAGGTCGGATCATCGTTACGCTGTGACGACACGCACAACAGGTGGACATTGTCGCCCTGGTAGTCGTTGAGGATGTCGTGGTGGTAACTTTTCACGACGACGGCTTTCGTCAGCTGGTCGTCGGGGTGTATGAGCAGGCGCATGGCGTTGATGATGAGGCGGACGGCGTTGGAGGCATCGAGTCGGAAAGCCTCGTCGGAGACAATGGTCACCTCGGACATCTGCTCCATGAAATACTGGGCGATAAGGGGTATGACGTTATTGGTGCGCACGAGTATGGCTATCTGCTCTTGTCTGACACCTGCCTGAAGTAGGGTGTTCACGTGCTCCTTGATGCGCTGGAACATCTGTGCCTGGTAGTCGTCTGTGGGCAGCAGCTCGATGCTTACGTAGCCTTCGTCGCCCTTCTTGTCGGGGATGTCTTGGCAGACGTCGGCATAGGCTTTTTTAAGTTGTGTGGCCTCCTCGTCGTTGATCTCGCGCAGTGCGAGGTACTCCAGTTCGGCGGCCTTCTTGAAGAACATGTTGTTGAAGTTGATGATGCGGCGGCAGGAGCGGTAGTTCGTCTTGAGCGGAAGGGTTTCAATGAGTCGTCCGTCGAACTGCTGCTCAATGTCGTTGAGTAGTCGCCAGTCGCCAGCGCGCCAGCGGTAGATGCTCTGCTTAACGTCGCCCACGATGAGGTTCGAGCTGCCTTCGTGGCTCATGGCCTCCTGCAGCAGCACACGGAAGTTCTGCCATTGGATGGTAGAGGTATCCTGAAACTCATCGATCATCACGTGCTCCAGCTGGGTGCCGATCTTCTCGAAGATGAAGGGCGAGTCGCTCTCGCCAATGAGTGCGTGCAGCAGCTGCTGGGTGTCGCTCAGCAGGAAGCGGTTGGCATCCTGGTTCAGTTCATGTACCTTCTGCTCGATGCTGCTTAGCAGTCGCAGCTGACTGAGGTGTCGCAGTGTGAGGTCGGCACTCTTGTAGATGCGCCATTGCTGTGGACGGTCATCGACAGCCTGTCGTAGCAGGTTGCCCAGCTGACCGTCTGCCAGGGCGTGGATGAGCTCTCGCCGCGGATGGGTCTTCTTATACCATTTCGACGGGTCGCCGATGCTGTCGGCCACGCGCTTGCCCACGATGCTCTCGTCGTACTGCCCCTGTTGCAGTTTGAGGAAGAAGCTACAGAGCCCTCCCTTGCCGTAGGGGAAGTCGTCGATGGTTAGCCCTTCTGCCTCGAGGATGTCGAAGAATGTGGTGGCGTAGTGTTTCATCGTTGTTTCTGCACTCTGGCGGAGTTCGCGGAGGCGATTGGTGTAGGCATCGAAGAATCCTGGTTCGGCGAGCTTCTGTTCGAGCGTGCTGCTCACGTCCTTATAGGCATCGCTGAAAATATGGCGGCCAAACTGCTTGATCTGTCCAATAACGTTCCACGTCTTGTCGTCGGAGATGTTCTCCATGATGTATCTTAGCACCCACTGCAGCATGGCGTCTGTGACCTTGAGGTCGGCGATGAGCTGGTCGATGGCGAGTTCTTCCACCTGTCCGTCGTTGAGTCCGATACGCAGGTTCATGGTGAGGTCGAGTTCGCGTGCCATGTTACGCATCACGCTTTGGAAGAACGTGTCGATGGTCTCTACACGGAAATAGTTGTAGTTGTTCAGCAGGTATGACAGACTGGTGCCTGCGCGCTGGCTGATCACCTGCGGGTCGAGGCCCGTTTTCTTACGTACGGCGTCGAGGTAGCTGTCAGAGTCGGGCAGCTGCTTCCAGATGCCGTAGAGCTGGCTGAGGATACGCATCTTCATCTCCTCGGTGGCCTTGTTGGTGAAGGTGACGGCGAGGATCGTGCGGTAGCTCAGCGGATTGGCTACCAGCAACGAGATATATTCTGTGGCGAGGGTGAAGGTCTTGCCGCTTCCGGCACTCGCCTTATAGACAGTCAGGGGTTTTACCATCGTTTAAAGAGTTCAAAGTCGAATTTTACGCCAAACTTCTCGAACCTTGTGTTCCTGAAACTGGCAAATGCGCCTACGGAGATATAGCGGTTGGTGAAGCCATAGCCCAGTTCGTAATATGGACGTGACCTCTCCAGCAACACGCCGCTGATGTAGAAGCGTTCCTTCTCGATGTATTTGCCCAGATAGGGCAACCAGGTTGCAAGGAGCAGGGGCGACTCGTACGACACGTTAGTACGGATGTAGTATTTGGACTCGTTGTACTCGCGACCGCCCAGCAGTTGGAAGTTGCCGCTCCAGTCGTCGTTCCAGCCCTCAGGCAGGTTCTCGTCGTGGAAGTTACTGAAGTCGAGGAAGTATTCGGTGCTCTTCGATGTGTACAGGCCCGTGCCGAAGCGCATGTTAAGCACTCTCAGGCCAGGGATCTTGTATTTCCACTGTGCATCGAACTCCCAGCGGTTGTACTCCAGGTTCGAGCCGTTCACGCCCTTGATGCTCTCCTCCCAGTCGAAGGCGAAGAGCGGACCCCTGCTGAGCCACGGCTGCAGCTTGATGCCTATGGTGGATGCGAAACTGCGGTATTCTTCAGGCATGCCGTATTGGCGCATCATCTCCTGGTTGATGGCCTTGCGCTGGTGCATGAAGATACCGGTCTCGATATCCAGCCAGTCGAAGACCATGATGTTGTTGAACAGACGGAGGAAGTTGTCCTTGAATTCATCCATGTGGGTGTCGGTGAAGTCGAGGCTGTCCTGATAGGCTTTGTTGATGACCTCGATCACGGTACCGTTATAGATTCGGTTGCCGTTGCCGTAGAGAATCTCCGCATAGCCGTTCCGCTTTGGGTTGTACACCATGCGGATGGGTATGTTGAAGTAGAGTTGACGCTGCTTGAAGTTATAGCCGATGGTGGGCTCGATGTTGAGGTAACGGTGATCAGAGAAACGGAACGTCGTACGCATTTTCATCTTGTATCGGAATCCCTTGGAGGGGCTATAGTCGGCGTAGAGTGGATTAATGATGGGATAGACGCGTA
Source organism: uncultured Prevotella sp. (assembly GCA_946548085.1). Classification (GTDB taxonomy): domain Bacteria; phylum Bacteroidota; class Bacteroidia; order Bacteroidales; family Bacteroidaceae; genus Prevotella. The sequence continues at coordinate 24,490 of CAMNPN010000081.1, forward strand.
AGGAGGCGTTTTCCGACTCGGCATCAATAGGGGTGACGAGGGTCTCGCCGATGGTGTCCCAGAAGATCTTCTTCCACAGATTGGGCTTATGGGGCACGGTGTCTACGGCAGCATTGGCAGCAGCGATAGAGTCGGCCACGGCCTGCTCATGGTCGTAGGTATCGTATATTTTCTTGTCTATTCGGTTCAGTGGCACGGGGCGTATGGAGTCCATCATCTCACGGCTGGAGATGAAGTTGATGCTGTCGGGCAGGGTGGTCGGGCAGTTGTATAAGGCATTGAACAGCACGCTCACCCTGTTGCCCATGAACTTGAAGGTGGCAGCCGTGTTACACTTGGCGGGCATCATCGTGCGCCCTTCCATGTCGCTCTGGGTGATTTCCGTGCGGAAGGTGATCATGTCGAATTCGCCGTTGAGCACCGTCCTCAGGATGCGCCCCGTCTCTGTCTCCACCACGGCATAGCCATTGAGCAGCTGGGTGTTGTAGAGCTTCGGCCGGAAGTCGAGGCGCGTGGCACCGTTCATCAGGTGTATCTGCGTGTAGCGGTAGTAGCGGCGGTTCCATTTGTTGAAGGGCGAGAGCACGTGGTTGTCGTAGAAGGCGATGTCGTAGATGTTGGGCGTCATGAAGTCTACCAGTGTGGGCATCGCCCTGCGGTTCTTGCGGACGGTACCCGTGAGCACCTGACTGTTCACGTCGAAGTTGTATGCGTCGGTGAACTTCACCTTGCTGTAGGCCTCGCGGATGTATTCGCGGGGGTCCTTGGCCAGCACGTAGGTCGTGGGGATGAGCCACAGGGCGAAGTTCCGCTTCTCTACGTTGTAACGGTACTTGGTGTAGACATTGTCTTCGAGCAGCTGAAAGGCCGATATGTGAGTTTTACGGTACTCGTAGATGCGGTCGAGGATAAGCGAGTCTTCCTTTTCCTTAGCCGCGACACAGACGGCTGCCCCTACGAGGAGTATGCCTGTGAGTATCGCTCTGGTTAAAGGTAGGAATGACTGTTTCATCGCTTTTCTATGGTCTTATTGTCTGTGTGTGTCTTGCGCTCTATTGCCGCCTGGCCTCGTCGAGTTTCTCCTTGAGGTATTTGCCCGTCAGGCTGTCCTTACTCTGCGCCACCGTCTCTGGCGTGCCTGCTGCCACGAGTGAGCCGCCGCGGTCGCCGCCATCAGGACCGAGGTCTATCACATGGTCGGCACACTTGATGATCTCCATGTTGTGCTCGATGATGAGGATGGTGTGTCCGCGCGCAATGAGGGCGTCGAAGGCCTGCAGCAGCCGCTGGATGTCATGGAAGTGGAGGCCGGTGGTGGGTTCGTCGAAGATAAACAGCGTGGGCTCCTGCTTCTCCTGACCGATGAAGTAGGCCAGCTTCACGCGCTGGTTCTCACCGCCAGAGAGGGTGGAGGAGTTCTGTCCGAGTTTGATGTAGCCCAGCCCCACGTCCTCCAGGGTCTTCAGCCGTTTCACGATCGTCTCCGTCCGCTTGTCTTCAGTCGTCCCAAAGAAGGCAATTGCCTCTGAGATGGTCATGTTGAGCACCTCGTCGATGTTCTTCCCTTGATACATCACGTCGAGGATTTCCCGCTTGAAGCGATGGCCGTGGCAGGCCTCACACTCCAGCACGAGGTCGGCCATGAACTGCATCTCGACGGTGATCACGCCGGCGCCCTTACACTCCTCACAGCGACCCCCCTCGGCGTTGAACGAGAAGTGCTGTGGCTTGAAGTCCATCTGCTGTGCCAGAGGCTGGTCGGCATAGAGGTCGCGGATGGCGTCGTAGGCCTTCACGTAGGTGGCGGGATTGGAGCGGGTGGACTTGCCGATGGGGTTCTGGTCAACGAACTCCACGTGCTTCACTGCGTCGATGTCGCCGCCGATGCCGAGGTATTCTCCCGGCACGTCGCACACCTCGCCCAGGTGTCGTTTCAGGGCGGGGTAAAGGATGCCCTTGATCAGACTCGACTTGCCTGATCCCGACACGCCCGTCACGACGGTCATCACGTTCAGGGGAATCTCTACGTCGATGCCGCGCAGGTTGTTCATGCGGGCTCCCTTGATGTCGATATGGCAGTTCCACGGCCTGCGGCTCGTGGGCACGGGTATCTCGTCCTCGTGCAGCAGGTATCTCACGGTGTGGCTCTTCGGATATTTCTTCAGCGACTGCTTGTTCACGTCTGCCGCCTGACCCTCGAAGACGATTTCTCCTCCCAGCCGGCCTGCGTCGGGACCCACGTCGATTAGGTAGTCTGCGGCACGCATGATCTCCTCGTCGTGCTCTACGACGACCACCGTGTTGCCCAGCGACTGCAGCTCTTTCAGCACGTGTATCAGCCGCTCGGTATCGCGGCAGTGCAGGCCGATGCTTGGCTCGTCGAGGATATAGAGCGATCCTACCAGCGAGCTGCCCAGCGACGTGCAGAGGTTGATGCGCTGGCTCTCACCGCCCGAGAGCGAGTTCGACAGACGGTTCAGCGTGAGGTATCCCAGTCCCACGTCGAGCAGGAACTGCAGCCGGCTGGTGATCTCCACCAGCAGCCGCCGGGCCACCTCCTGGTCGTGACTGTTCAGGGTGAGCTTGTCGAACCACTCCTTCAGCCTCACCACGGGCATCTCCACCAGGTTGGTGATGCTTCGTCCGCCAATCTTCACGTAGTCTGCCTCGGGCTTCAGCCGCGTGCCGTGACAGGCCGGGCAGGTGGTCTTCCCTCTGTAGCGGCTCAACATCACGCGGTATTGTATCTTGTACTGGTTTTCGCGCAGCATATCGAAGAAGGCGTCGATGCAGGGGCGCTCCTTCACACCCTTGTCTGAGGGCAGTCCGTGCCATAGCCAGTCTTTCTGTTGCTGTGTCAGGTTCATGTATGGCTCGAAGATGGGGAAGTCGTCCTTGGCGGCATGCCGGCAGAACCAGTCTTTCCATTCCTTCATCTTCTCCCCGTGCCAGCACACCACACAGCCGTCGTACACCGACAGTGTCGTGTTGGGGATGACCAGCTTCTCGTCGATGCCGATGATGCGCCCGAAACCCTGGCACTCGGGACAGGCCCCCGCGGGAGAGTTGAACGAGAACATGTTGTCGTTGGGCTCCTCGAAGGTGATGCCGTCGGCCTCGTACCTCGTCGAGAAGTCGTAGCAGATGTTCGACGGCGGGAACAGCAGGCGGCAGGTGCCGTTTCCCTCGTAGAAGGCTGTCTCGGCAGAGTCTACCAGCCGGGCGATGGTGTCCTTCGTATTGTCGGCCGAGAGGCGGTCGATGACGAGGTAGAGTTCTTTTATCGGGGAAAGGCTACGGGTAGGCGAGCTTTGCTCGGGAATGTGTGGAGTGTGGGGTGTGGAGTGAGAAGTGTCACTCGTCGAAAGAAAATCGTCGATTCTCTCGAAGTTGCCATCCACGTAAATTCTCGCGTAGCCCTCCTGCATATATGCCTTGAGCTGCTGCTCCAGCGTGCGCCCTTCGGGCAGGCGGACGGGAGCCATCACCACGAAGCGGGTGCCGGCAGAGTACTCCAGCATCTTCTGTACCACGTCTTCCGTCGTGTGCTTCTTCACCTCCTCGCCGCTTACGGGACTGTACGTGTGCCCTATGCGCGCGTAAAGCAATCGGAGATATTCATATATCTCCGTCGAGGTGCCCACCGTACTGCGCGGGTTGCGTGCTATCACCTTCTGCTCGATGGCGATGGCTGGCGGGATGCCTCTGATGTAGTCGCACTCGGGCTTGTTCATACGCCCCAGAAACTGCCGGGCATAGCTCGACAGGCTCTCCACATATCGTCGCTGGCCTTCGGCATAGAGTGTGTCGAACGCTAAAGATGATTTGCCGGAGCCACTGACTCCGGCAATCACTGTGAATGTGTTTCGGGGTATCGTTACGTCGATGTTCTTCAGGTTGTTGACCCTCGCCCCCTTGATTTCTATGCAATCGTTCATTCCTTACCTTTTTGTTTATAGTTTAAAGTTTATAGTTTATAGTTGAATACTTCTATAGGCAGACGTGCTTGCAAGCCTTTTCCGCTTTCAGGGTAATCATCTATAAACTATAAACTATCCGCTCGGCCCGAAGGGACGCTTTCCTCAGAAAGAACTATAAACTACAAAATTGACTTCACGGCCTCGAGCATGCCTACGCTCTTGATGAGGTCGAGATCCTGCTTCACCATGGCGTTCAGACCAGGAATCTTGTTCAGGTCTTCCTGCCAGATGAACTCGGCACCGAGCACGCCGTCGGCCACCTTCTGCGTGTCGCCCGTAGCCCATAGCTCCTTCAGCAGATCCATGATCTTCTGGTCGTCGTTGGGCACGATCTCCACGCCGTCCTCGCGCTTGCCGCCCTTGTAGTAGGTGATGATGGCGGCCAGTCCGAAAACGAGTCCCTTCGGCAGCTCGCCCTTGCGCTCCAGATAGGTCTTCACGCCGGGCAGGTCGCGGGCCTGGAACTTGGGGAATGAGTTGAGCATGATCGATGTCACCTGATGGTCTACGTACGGGTTGTCGAAGCGCTCCAGCACGTCGCCGGCAAACTTCTCCAGCTCCTCCATCGGCAGGTCGAGCGTCTGCATCAGCTCGTCGAACTGCACCTTGTGGATATACTTCCCGATCACCTCATGGTTGCAGGCGTCGCGCACGATGTTCACGCCGCTCAAGAAGGCCACGGGCGAGAGCACGGTGTGCGGGCCGTTGAGCAGCGTCACCTTGCGCTTGTGATAGGGCTCCTCCGAGGGCACGAACAGCACGTGCAGGCCGGCCTTGTCGGCGGGGAACTCCTTGGCCACCTCCTTCGGGGCCTCGATCACCCAGAGGTGGAAGGTCTCGGCCTGAACGACGAGGTTGTCGCGATAGGAGATCTTCTCCTGGATCTCGGCAATCTCTTTGCGGGGGAAGCCCGGTACGATGCGGTCCACGAGGGTGGCATACACGCCGCACGACTCCTCGAACCACTTCTTGAAGCTCTCGGGCAGCTTCCACAGGTCGATATATTTCTCGATGCAGTCCTTCAGCACGTGACCGTTGAGGAAGATCAGCTCACAGGGGAAGATGATCAGGCCCTTCGTGGGGTCGCCGTTGAAGGTCTGGTAGCGGCGATACAGCAGTTGCACCAGTTTGCCGGGATAACTGCTGGCGGGAGCGTCCTCAAGCTTGCAGCTGGGGTCGAAGGCGATGCCGGCCTCCGTCGTGTTCGAGATCACGAAGCGTATCTCCGGCTGGTCGGCCAGGGCCATGAAGGCGGCGTTCTGCGTGTAGGGGTTCAGGGCGCGGCTGATTACGTCGATGCGCTCCAGCGTGTTCACGGGCTTGCCGTTCTCGCGGCCCTGCAGGTTCACGTGGTACAGGCAGTCCTGGGCGTTGAGCCAGTCTACCATACCCTTCTCGATGGGCTGTACCACGACGACCGAGCCGTTGAAGTCCGTCTTCTGGTCCATGTTCCAGATAATCCAATCTACGAATGCGCGGAGGAAGTTGCCTTCTCCGAACTGAATCACCTTTTCAGGCATCACGCTCTTAGGAGCGAATTGTTTGTTTAGTGGTTTCATTTTTAATTTCCTTTAATTATGTTTGTTTTAAGTTCAATCTGCCAATCTGTGATTTCTTAATTTGGTGCAAAGATAGCGATAATTTTTGAAACGACCAAATAATAACAGTTGTAGAGTGTTAAAATCTTGCGTAAAGGTTTGCGAAATACCCCATCCTGTAGAGGTTGAACAGTCTGAGCCACGGCCGTTTCCCGCAGAGGTTCCTCCTCATCCACGGTGCCGCCACCCTGAATGCCGTTCTCAGGATCGTCCTCACGATGCCCAGGTGTATGCCCCTGTCGAATGTCAGTATCCTCGAATAGCCCTGCAGTTCGCGGCGGAAGGTGTAGAGCGTCTGCAGGCTGCGCTCTGTCTTCGCCACGTAGGCCGCATTGTCTTCAAACTCGGTCATCATCACGGGGTTGTCGATGTGTGCGATGCTCACCTGTTGCTGTCGCAGCATCTTGCCGAAGAGCACGTCCTCGTAGCCGCTGCGCTTGAAGCGCTCGTCGAAGGGGCAGGCCTCAAACACCTCGCGCTCTATCATGAAGTTTGTCGAGCGAAACTCGCGGTAGGGGTTCTTCTGCCGCTGCTCGGCGGTGTGTGCCGGCTCCGAGGCTTTCTCGTAAAGGTAGCGCAGGTTGTGGCGCAGGCGGTCGTCGTCGGCGATGGCGATGCCTCCGTTCACCACGCCCTCGTGGCCGTCGGCCACATAGCGCTCCAGGAACCGCCCGTCGGGGATGGTGATATCGCAGTCGAGAAACAGCAGCCAGTGGTATCTGCTGTTGCCGCCGAGATAGTTGCGGGTGGCCGCGCTGCCGGCGTTCTTCTCCCTCACGGTGTAGTGGCAGTGGGGCAGGGCGTTGATGGCACGGTTCTTGTCGATGGCCGCCAGGTCGGGCGAGGCGTCGTCTGCCACGATGATCTCGTAGTCGATTCCCAGCGTCTCGGCCTGTCGCTGCAGCGTTTCCACCAGACTTACGCACACATTATTATAATTAGGTATCAGGATCGATAGCTCCTTCTTACCCGTTTGTCTATCCATGCTATGTCGTCTTTTTCGGATTTCGCCTGCAAAATTACAAAAAGTTTTCCAAAGCCGTACGCTTTCGTCGTAAAAAATAGCGCGGCCACCGCCCCTTGACAAAAAAAGGCGCAAAAAGTTTCTTTTATCTTTTTCTTCTTCATTGCTTTCTAAGGATATTTCGAGGGGTGCTTTCGAGTTACGTTGAGATAAAGAGAGATAAGTGGAGATAAAGTGAAATAAAGTTACCCCCGCCTGTCAAGGGTGTAAGGAATAGGCGATAACACTGTTAGGAATAGGACTTTACACAGTAAACTGCCATCCTTTATAGGAGTAAAGTCCTATCAGTAACTGCACGACTTGGCATTCCTTACTGCATAAAGTCCTATCCCTAATGATCTAACTCCCGCAGCGTATTATAGTAACTGCGACATGATAGCTTTGAGAGTATGGCCGAAAAGCTCGACGATTTTCATTTTCGCGCGCGTGTTATTTTAATAATTTTAATTATATTTGCCTTTATAGGCAAATAATTAATTAATTAAATATAAATAAATTAATAATTAAAGGGCCGGCACGGCGCACCGGATTTATCATTCAGATGGCAGACAGGGCCATTGATTTATGTGAATCACGGACATCAAGATGTCCTATGTTTTTATATGTTGAGTCGTGACAAAATGGTCCAAAGGACAAGCTTTTCTCCATTTATTTGCAGATTTTCCTGCAAAAAGGCTTTTCTTTCCAAAGTTTTTTGTAATTTTGCAGCAATTCTCATTCGGAAGCGGAGGCTACGGCTGAAGCCACTGGGTGGGATGACATCATGGACATAGGCGTTTTCTGGACGCCTTGGTTTTGACTGAGTAAGAACTTCGCAAACTCGAACTGATTGTCAAAAACAAGGCAACGGGGGACGCCCCTTGGGGATGTTTATAGACAGCCCATATTGTGTATATGCACGGGTGGCGTGACTGCTATCGGTGTATCTGTATGGGTGATTACTATAGCATTCTGCGTGGGGCTTTCTGCGTTGCTCGTTTCGACAATCAGGGCAATGCGAAGGCCTTTACTCAGTGGAACGGGCAACAGGACTGGCTCCACGTTTTTTATGCTCCTTGGTGTAGAGATTTGAAACATTACTAACCTCGCAGCCTTCAGGGAGCCTGGCCGCACAAATGACAAGCAGGTGGCATCAGGCATCACTCGCTATCACGCACGCTACTATGCGGCTTTGCTTACCCAACAGCAGGCCAATGGCGACTTGGGCTCATTGTCACAGTCGCTATTGAGCAGTACCGTTGACATCAATCCCCATCAGATTGATGCAGCCCTGTTTGCTTTCAGTAGTCCTCTGTCGAAAGGTGTAGTGCTGGCTGACGAGGTAGGACTTGGAAAAACCATTGAAGCAGGATTGGTGATTTGCCAGTATTGGGCTACAGGTAAACGAAAGATTCTGATAGTCTGCCCTGCATCCCTGCGCAAGCAGTGGGAAGCAGAACTCTTAGACAAGTTCGGCATCCCCAGCGAGATACTCGACACCAAGAACTACAACGCCTATCATCGAGAGGGCAAGGATCCGCTGAGTCCCAAGCGAGCCATTATCTGTAGTTATAATTTTGCTGCTAAGCATAAGGAACACATACTGCTTCATGCCTTCGATTTGGCAGTGATAGATGAAGCGCACAAGATGCGCAACGTCTATCGCAGTTCTGCTCGTACCTCTGCTGAAGTGCGTGATGCGCTGACAGGTGTACGCAAACTCTTGTTGACGGCTACACCTTTCCAGAATTCCTTGATGGAACTATATGGCTTGACCAGTATCATTGACGACCGCTTGTTTGGCAGTGAAAAGTCATTCCGTAAACAATATGGTAAAGGCGAGAACCTTCAAGAGCTTCGCCAACGCATACAGAAACTATATACCAGAACATTGCGAAAGGATGTTCGTGAATACATCAACTACACCCATCGTCTGCCTCTTACTCAGAAGTTCAAGGCTACTGACGAAGAACAAACGCTCTATCAGGAGATAAGTGATTTCCTGCGGCGCAAGGATATCTATAGTGTACCTGCAGCCCAGCGTAAGCTTACCACAATGATAGTCCGCAAGATTCTCGCATCATCAACCTACGCCCTTGTATATACACTGGAGCATATCAAGGAGCGCTTGGAGCGTATGCTGAAGAACGAAAAGCAGGAACGCTTTGACATTGATGACCTAGTGGACGAGGACGAGTGGAGCTTAGACGACTACGAAGAGTTACCAGAGGAAGAGGAAGAACTTTTCGATGCAGACGAAATAGACATCCCACGGCTGAAAGCAGAAATCGCGACCATTGCAGGCTTTATCGAAAAAGCCAAAGGCATCAAGAAGGAGTCAAAGGCCAAGGCACTTAGCAAGGCTCTGAAGGAAGCATTCCAAAAGTTGGAGGAAGAGGGTACAGAACGTAAGGCACTTATCTTCACAGAATCCACCAAGACACAGGCTTTCCTCAAAGACTATCTGGAATCAACGGGTTATGAGGGGCGCATCGTGCTGTTTAACGGCAAGGCCAGTGAACCTCAGACCAATGAAATATATAAGCAGTGGTGCTTGGAGCACCCAGACAAAGTGAGTGGTATCAAGGCTGCTGACCGCAGGGCCGCTGCCGTGGACTACTTTCAGCATCAGGCAGACATCATGATTGCTACTGAGGCAGCGGCAGAGGGTTTGAACCTCCAGTTCTGTTCCTTAGTCATCAATTATGACCTGCCGTGGAACCCGCAGCGTATAGAACAGCGCATTGGTAGGTGTCATAGGTATGGGCAGAAATTTGATGTGGTAGTCGTCAACTTCTTGAACACACGCAACTATGCTGATGTGCGTGTATTCAATCTGCTATCTACCAAGTTTAAGCTCTTCGACGATGTGTTTGGTGCCAGCGATGAAGTGTTAGGCCAGGCAGATACGCTTGATATAGAATCGCGCATCTGGGAGATATACCAACAGTGTCGTAGCGAGGAAGAAATCAACAATGCTTTTGAGCAACTGCAAAACGAGATGCAGCAGCAGATAGACGAGCGTATGACGGAAGTACGTTCACAGGTACTGGAGAACTTCGACATCAATGTGCAGGAGCATCTGCGCATGACTCGCGATGATACGGGCGTCTTTCTCAATCGCTATGAGCACATCTTCTGGGAACTCACCAAATACATGCTGAGCAAAGAAGCCGTCTTCAATGACGAGCAGCACACCTTTGTGCTGCGTACACCTGTTGCTGGTCAGCGAACAGGCAAGTACGCCATGCTGAAGAATACAGACGACGCAACACCATACCGTCTGAGTAGTCCTTTGGCTCAGCATGTCATCAATAGTGCCTTGTCGTTGTCGCTCGACGAGCATACAGAGATAATCTTCGACCAACAGGCTTTGCCCATGAATGCCAACCTGCCTGACTATCTGAATGGCAGTGAGGGCTATCTGGTCTTAGCCTCTCTGGGTGTATCTGCCCTGAGTGACGAGCAATACCTGCTGTTCAATGCCTATCAAAACGATGGAACAGCGCTGTCTCAGGAGGATTGTGAAAAGCTTTTCCTGAATGGTGGAAGCGAACAGCCATCCGATATTATAACAGAAGATATTCGTTTGCACTTACAACAAGATGTCGCCCAACATTCTACTGCCAAGCTGAAAGAGATTGATGCCCGCAATCTAAAGTTCTTCCAGCAAGAGGAAACGCGTATCTACCAATGGGAGCATGATGTGATAGATGGCATTGAAGATGAAATCACCACCTTGAAGAAGAATATCTTGGTGGCAGAACGTGATGCCCGTAATGCCCAGTCGGTAGCTGAGAAACTGACGCTGGAAAAGAAGGTAGAAGAAATGAAACGTAAGCGGCGTCGCCTGCGTAATGAACTGGAAGACCGTGAAGAGGAGGTGAGCCAGCAACGCAAACGAATGATAACAGAATTGGAGCAACGCATGGTGAAAGCCACAGAAACGAAGAATCTGTTTGTCATCCGATTTAAAGTGAAATAATAAAAGATACAAGATATGGCCATTAATTACTACGACAAGTTTGTCGCCAAACTACAAGAAATCTTCATGATGGATCATGCCGAGCTGGACTTTGGCATCTATCGCATCATGAACCAGAAACGTGATGAGATCAATCGCTTCTTGCAAATTGATTTGTTGCCACAAGTGAAAACAGCCCTGCAAGACAGTGGAGGCAATACGCAGCAGGCCAAGCAACGTATGGCAGAGATAGAACAGATGTTTGCCGGTATGGATATTGAAGCGCTGCCGGCTACTAACCCCCATGTTGCTGAATACAAAAAACTGAAAGCACAGTTGGCACAAGGAGGTGCTGCTGATGATATGGAGGGAGAGGTGTTCTCTCACCTGGTGACCTTCTTCAGTCGCTATTACGATGGTGGCGATTTCCTGTCGAAGCGTCGCTATAAGGACAACACCTACGCCATACCCTATAATGGTGAGGAGGTGAAACTGTATTGGGCCAACAGCGACCAGTATTACATCAAGACCTCTGAGTATTTCCGCAACTACACCTTCGTGCTGCCTACCAGTCGCCGTAAGGTTCACTTTGTGCTGAAGGATGCCTCAACGGAGCAGAACAACAATCGTGCTGCCAATAACATGGAGCGACGTTTTGCGCTCTATAAACCAGAGAATGAGGGCGAGCTGGTAGTGGAAGTGACGGAAGAGGGCGAACTGAACATCAACTTCACCTACGAACTGATGCCCAAGGCTACGAAGCAAGACGCGTTGAGCGCTGAAGCGTTTGAGGCTATCAAACCGCTGATACCAGAGGGCTTTGAAGAACTGCTGACCGTCAAGGCACCAACCAACAAAGAGCCAAACCGCACGCTGTTGGAGAAACATCTGACTGACTATACTGCCAAGAACTCCTTCGACTACTTCATCCACAAAGACCTGGGTGGCTTCCTCAGTCGCGAGTTGGACTTCTATATCAAGAACGAGGTGCTGCATATCGATGACCTTGACCCTCAGCACATCAATAGCCAGTTGAGCATTGTGAAGGCTATCAAGCAGGTAGGTCAAAAGATTATCCAAATGCTCGCTCAGTTAGAGAACTTCCAGAAGAAGCTTTGGCTGAAGAAGAAGTTCGTGGTGCAGTGCGACTATTGTATCACCCTTGACCGAGTACCCGAAAAGCTCTATCCTGCCATCATTGCCAACGAAGCCCAGCGCAAGGAGTGGGTACGCCTCTTTGCCATCAACGATATCAAGGGCGACATGATGACCGAAGGCTACAGCGAGCCATTGACCATCGAATTCCTGAAGCAAAATCCTTTCCTCGTCCTCGATACAGCTTTCTTCGATGCCAAGTTCAAGCACAAGCTGATTGCCAGCATGGAGAATGTGGATGAGCAGACGAATGGATTGCTTATCAATAGTGAGAACTTCCAGGCGTTGGAGCTGTTGCAGGAGAAATTTGCAAGGAGGGCTAAATGTGCTTATATCGATCCACCATACAATGCTAAGTCAAGTGAAATTATGTATAAGAACACTTTTAAACATGCTTCTTGGCTTAGTCTAATGGAGAACAGAATCAATGTTGCGCGAAATCTCCTTAGGGATGATTCCGTTTTCGAAATTGCTATAGATGAAGTAGAAAATGCACGATTATGCCTTATCAATGATACTCTATTAGATTTCTATTCTGGTCGAGCTGATGTGTCAATAGTAATTAACCCATCTGGCCAGCAGGGAAAAAACTTTTCTACTTCAAGTGAATATGTTCATTTCTATTTCCAAGATGAACCAAACATGTTGGCTAAGGAAATAAGAAGCGAAGAGAATGCAGATGTTCGTGGGTTTATGAATGGAGCAAAAGGAGAAGGTGGCAATTATCTTCGGACAAGTGGAAAAACATGTTTCTATCCAATATATGTCAAAGACAACAATGTCATAGGATTTGGAGATGTTTGTGAAGATGATTTCCATCCTATATCGGCAAATGTAGTTAATGGTGATATTTTAGAAATCTATCCTATTGATGCCGAAGGAGTGGAAAGGAAATGGCTATTTGGAAGAGATACGGTTTCTGATATTCAGTCAGAATTGAGCATTAAAAAGAATAGAAATACAGGTTTGTATGAAATAATAAGGACAAAAACAGAAATAAACTATAAGACGGTATGGACAGATAGTATGTATAGTGCAAAAGAGCATGGGACAAATTTACTATCCAAAATGTTCAAATCAACAGTCTTTAGTTTTCCAAAATCACTTTACGCGGTTAAGGATTGTATTGGCATTGCCATTCGTAACACCCAAAACTCTATAGTTTTAGACTTTTTCGCAGGGTCTGGTACAACAGGGCACGCTGTTATCGAACATAATCGAGATAATGAAAATGCTAATTACAAGTATGTTTTGTGCGAAATGGGCGATTATTTTAACTCAGCAACCAGGCCACGTATAGAAAAAGCTTTATACTCAAGAGATTGGCGCGACGGCAAGCCAATCTCTCGCAACGGCATCAGCCAATGTTTCAAATACATCCGCTTGGAGCAATACGAGGACACGCTGAACAATCTGGAAGTCAAGAAGCAAGAGCTGGACTTCCAGCCTGACGAGTTCAGGGAGAGCTACATGCTCAGCTATCTGCTCGACACAGAGACGCGTGACTCGCTGCTGAACTTAAAGTGGTTTGAGAACCCCTTCGAGATGACACTGAAGACTACCAAGGACAATGAACTGGTGGAAACAAAGGTGGATATGGTGGAGACTTTCAACTACTTGATAGGTCTGAACGTAGAGACAGAAGACTGGTATCAGGATGATACGATCTGCGTGGTGCAGGGTCGGACGCATCGTGACGGACTAAAGACGCTGGTCATCTGGCGCAACTGCAAGGTGGTGGACAACAACCAACTATGTATGTTCTTCGACAAGATGGATTTCCGCACCCGCGACACAGAGTTTGATGTCATCTACGTGAATGGTGACAATACGCTGCCCAACCTGCGCCGTGATGAAGAACACTGGAAGGTGGTGCTGACAGAAGAAGAGTTCCAGAAACGTATGTTCGAGGAGGCTTGATATGGCAAAGAAAAAGACTACTCAGCCAGCACGACTGCAAGAGGCGTTGGTGCTGCACAAATATATACTGAACCTCTTCGGATGCAAGGACTTGGAGGCACTGAGCCGCGACCTGAAAGACCCTGCGTTGGAGGGTGTGGACGATGAAAATGTGTCGCACTTCTACTATGCACTGAAGCAGCATCAGTATGATATACACATACCCCAGGAGAAGCTCTTTGAGTATGACCGAAACATTGTGCGGCATACCAAGGAAATCAACGAGAAGAGACAAGAGAAAATTCAGTGGAAGTATTACCAGTATCTGGCCCTGCTGTTCACAGAAGTTTATCTGGACCGCTATTTTGCAGGAAAAGAACAACTGCGTTCAGCTATCAACGGTTTCCTGAACGATGATTTTAATTTCCGTACAGAAACTTGGCACGGAATGGATGACTTCAAGGAAGACGATATGAATAAGCTGGCCTACTGGTGTGCTACGGGCAGCGGCAAGACGCTGATGATGCACGTGAACATCAAGCAGTATCTGCACTATGCCGAGAAATATCACGCCAAGCCCTTGAACCGTATCCTGATTCTGACACCCAACGAAGGACTGTCGAGCCAACATCTACAGGAACTGTATCTGTCGAACTTCAGCGCAGAACTATTCTCCAAGCAAGGACGTGGTGGCGCCTTTGCTGGTAAGACTATTGAAGTGATAGATATCAACAAACTGGCTGATACGGATGGCGACAAGACAGTAGCAGTAGAGAGCTTTGAGGGCAATAACCTGGTGCTAGTGGATGAAGGGCATAAGGGCAGTGGTGGCGAAGTGTGGAAAGGCTATCGCAACACGCTGACACAGGAAGGTTTTTCTTTTGAGTATTCTGCGACCTTCGGACAGGCTATTGCTGCCCAGACGGGTGCCAGCAGAGAGGCATTGCTGAAGGAATACGGCAAGGCTACACTGTTTGACTATAGTTATCGCTATTTCTATAATGATGGCTATGGAAAAGACTACAGAATAATGAATATGGCTTCATGGGACGATGAGGAACTACTGAATATGTACCTGACAGCCTATCTGCTTTGTCTCTATGAGCAGACATTGGTCTATGAAAGTTCTCCCAAGGTCAAGAATACTTTCCTAATAGCCCGTCCGTTGGGCATCTTCGTGGGTGGTTCTGTGAATGCCGTGAAGACTGTAAGAGGAAAGAGCGTCAGCGACGTGGTGCAGATACTGTCGTTCCTACAGGCTTTTGTAGATAGGCCGCAAGAGTTCGTCGGCTATATCAAGCGACTGCTGAATCCTTCAGGCGGAATTAAGAATCCGCGTGGCTATTCGCTCTTTGCCAATAGTTTTATGCTGACGAAACAAGGCTTGAAGTTAGGAGAGGAAGATGCTTTTGCCTGGCAAGTATATAATAAGGTCATGGAAACGCTGTTCCATTCTGGCGCAACCAATGCCCATCTGCATTTAGACAAGCAAAAAGGAGGCGATAAGGAGATAGGACTGCGCATTGGCAATGCCGACTACTTTGGCGTCATCAACGTGGGCGACAGCGACTCGTTGGTAAAACTCTGTGAGGAAAACGGACTGGATTGTGAGTCGCGTGAGTTTGGGACGTCATCACTCTTTACCAAGATTAACAGCGAAGACTCAACCATCAACATCCTGATAGGTTCCAAGAAATTCAGCGAGGGTTGGAGCAGTTGGCGTGTATCGGCTATGGGACTGATGAACGTAGGGCGTAGCGAAGGCTCAGAGATCATCCAGTTGTTTGGCCGTGGTGTGCGATTGAAAGGTTTCAAGTATTCGCTGAAGCGTAGTAGTGCGCTCGATAGCAGCTATAATCCTAGTCCGATACCTAAAGGACTGCGTGAGATAGAAACGCTGAACATCTTTGGCGTGAGGGCTGACTATATGGACACCTTCCGCAAGTATCTGGAAGATGAGGGGCTGCCGCATAACGAAGAGACTTATACCTCCATCAATATCCCAACAGTAAACCTGTTAGGAGAGAAACGCCTAAAGATAGTACGCCTGAAGAAAGGGTATGACTTTAAGAAGGCTGTGGTGGTAAAGCCTGAGACGATGACGAAAGGCATGAACGTGAAGGTGGACTGGACACCAAAGGTGGATGCCATCTGGAGTGAAAGGGCTGGCGTAGATACGGCAGCAGAACTGGCGGTGAGCAAACTGAGACCAGCCCATCTAAACCTGCTCGACTGGAATCGCATCTTCTTTGCCATTGAGCAGATGAAGAATGAACGCAGCTGGTATAACATGGAGCTGAGCGCTGAAATGCTGCATTGCTTGATGCTTAATACAGACTGGTATGAACTGACCATACAGGAAGCCGATTTGGAGTTTCATGACTTTGGGCGTGATGTGGCTCGATGGGAGGAAATCACCATTGCCTTGTTGCGAGGTTTCATAGAAAGAGCCTACAAACGGAGTAAGGGTAAGTGGGAATCGAAATATATGGAAACGGTGTACATTGACCCCAACGATCCTAATTTCTTCGATGAATATGTTGTGGAAGTACGTAATGACCAAGAGGAGTGGATAGATAAGTTGAAAGAATTGCGCGAGCAGATTATTTCTGGGAATTTGGAACGTGATTATCAGATTAATGGCCAATGGTTGCAAGCACTACGCTTCGACCAGCATCTGTTCTATCCCATCTTATGTATGAAAGAGAAGGACGCCAATGGCAAGAAGGTGATGGTAGATCCAGATACTAACGAGCCATTGGTAAAGATTTCGCCAGTTGCATTGAACGAGGGTGAAACCGGCTTTGTACAAAGGATTCGCGAATATTACGAGGCGCATAAGGACGGATGCTTGAAAGGCAAGGAAATCTATCTGTTGCGTAACGAGAGCCGCAAGGGTATCGGGTTCTTCGAGGCCAGTGGGTTCTATCCTGACTTTATCCTGTGGGTGAATAGCGGTCAGGAGCAAAGGGTGATATTCATCGACCCCAAGGGTATCCGCAACCTGCAAGGACTTGACCACCCCAAGATTCAGCTCTTCAAGACACTGAAGGAGGAAGTGGAGCCAACGCTGAACGACCCAGACCTATCGCTCGACAGCTATATCATCTCGAATACGCCATATAGAGAGGTAAGCCTGTGGGGAGAACGTCCAAAGTTCCTGGAGAACCACGTGCTGTTTGATTACGATGAGGAGTATGTGAAGACACTGTTTGGGTAGCCTGCACTTCGGGTGGAGTGACTGTGATGCTTTGGTAGAGCGAAATATGCTGCCAGAATGATGGCACAGAGTTGCTCGGCGAACTGTCTTTCACCATAGACGACGAATAAAATAAAGGAGGAACCATTATGAAGACAAACAGAGTGATGGATGAGATTCGCAGTACTATCTCTCCAGAGATGAAACTGCAAATGGAACTGTCTGTGGCCATAGCCAATCGTATCTATGAAATCCTTGAAGCCAAGGGAATGTCACAGAAAGACTTTGCCACGTTGATGGGTAAGACGGAAACGGAGGTGAGTCGCTGGCTTTCAGGTACCCACAACCTTACAATGGCCACGATATGCAAGATTTCTGCGGCACTGGGCCAAGAGGTGGTGAAGGTGGCAGATTGTGAATTAGAGCCTGCATACGCATAGGAATCCGAAGAAGATGCTGGAGAAATTGGATATTCAAGTCGCTACCTGACTTGAATTTCCTTTATCACACACTTGGCCCATTCGTTCATTCGATGGTTGTCGTAGTGAGCCTGTTGCTAGTATAGCTGATAAAAGAGTTCCAGAAACAGATGTTTGAGAATTAATCTCCAAATTACCAAATAGAAAATCTCCAAATTGTTACAGGACCTAAATGGTGTGGAAAAACTGATGAAGGGTTTTCCGTAAGCATTCGAAATGTAAAATCCCTTTACTGTATGCCACAATGCCACAACTTTCAGGGTAAATGCCTTTTATCGTTAAAAAACAATAAATAGTTTGGCCTCATGTGCGTAAGTACGCAAGAAAAGTAGTACCTTTGCACCCGCTTTTACGAGATAAGAGCATAGAAATTCAAATTTTTAACATTACAAAATTAAGATTTAAACATTTATGGCAACAAAAATCAGATTGCAGCGCGGCGGCCGTAAGGGCTACGCTTTCTACAGAATCGTTATCGCCGACGCTCGTGCACCACGTGATGGTCGTTTTACTGAGAAGATTGGTACGTACAATCCCAACACTAATCCTGCCACAGTAGACTTGAATTTCGAGCGTGCACTGTACTGGGTTGAGGTAGGTGCCCAGCCCACAGACACCGTACGCAACATCCTCAGCCGTGAGGGCGTGTACCTGATGAAGCACCTGAAGGGTGGCGTGAAGAAGGGCGCTTTCGACGAGGCTACGGCACAGAAGAAGTTCGATGCCTGGAAGGCTGACAAGCAGAACGGTCTGAACCAGATCGCCGAGGCTGAGCAGAAGGCAAAGAAGGAGGCTGCCGCCAATGCCCTGAAGGCAGAGAAGGCCGTGAACGAGGCCATCGCCAAGAAGATTGCCGACAAGAAGGCTGCCGAGGCTGCTGCCAAGGCTGAGGAAGAGGCCGCAAAGGCTGCTGAGGCTGCTGCCGCAGAAGCTCCCGCTGCCGAGGAGGCTCCCGCTGCTGAAGCATAAGCTTTAGGCTTACAGATTACAGTTTACGGTTTACAGTTGATTACCTCTACGGGCATCATGCTATCAGAGTAATCTCCTGTAAACCGTAAATAGTTAAACAATAATCATCTGTGAACCATAAACTATAAACTGTAAACAAAACAATGCACATCCTGGAAATCCCATCATTCTTCACGCCTTACGGCGGCGAGTTCTGTCTGGATCAGGCCAAGGCCTTGCAGGCAGAGGGTCACGACGTGCGCATACTGAGCAACGTGCAGCTGGGGGTGACCATCGACGCCAAGGGCTACTGCTCGCTGCCGACGGGGCGGTATGAGCACCAGCGGGAGGGTGTCACCGTCTGTCAGTCGTTTCAGCGGGGTGTGCCGATGCTGGTGAGGCATAACGTGCGCCGGTGGGTGAGGATTGTGTGTGAGATGTTCGACGACTATGTGTCGCGCTACGGCCGCCCCGACATCCTGCATGCCCATTGTGCGAAGTGGGCTGGCTATGCGGCGATGCAGATCAGTCGCAGGCACCATATACCTTATGTCGTTACGGAGCACCTGTCGAGGCTGGTGTTCGAGAAGGAGTTCGGACCAGCACCCAGTCGTGCCTGGCAGATACCCCTGCTGCGAGAGGCATACGAACAGGCCGACATGGTGATCCCCGTGGCGGAGGAGCTGGTGGAGGATATCGCCTGCTACTTCGGCAAGGACTATCGCTGGCAGGCGGTGTCGAATACGATCGACGTGGATTTCTTCCGTTATCTGCCGCGTGCGCCGAGAGAGGGGCGTGCGTTTCGTTTCTGCTGTCTGGCAAACTTCTGGCCGCTGAAAGGCTACGACGTGCTGCTGCCTGCCTTCAGCAAACTGCGCGAGGAGGGACTGGCGGTGGAGCTTCACATCGCTGGGCGGGGTACGGACTCTGCCGCTTGTAAGGCGATGCTCACAGAGGGTGCAGTGGCGCACGGATTGCTTTCGAGGGATGCTGTAAGGAATCTGCTGTATCAGTCTGACGCTGTGGTTCTTGCAAGTCGTAGTGAGGTGCAGCCGTTGTCGCTGCTTGAGGCAATGAGTACGGGCATTCCGGCGATTGCCACAACGTGCGTCCCCCGGAATCTGCGCATTGAGGGCGGGTGCACAATCGTGCCCGTCGACGACGTGCAGGCGCTGGCCGACGCCATGCGGCAGACGATGAAACGGACAGACTTCGATGGGGAGGCAGTGTCGGAGGCAGTCAGACGGTTGGCATCGGCAGAGGTTATAGGCCAGCGCCTGACAGCAATCTTTGATACAGTTCTTCGTACTGGGCGGCCACTTTGACGTAGTCGTGGTGGCGCTCGATATACTGAATACTTTCTTTCTTTAGCCGGACGATCTGCTCGGGATGGGCGATGATGTCTGAGAGTGCCTGGTAGACATGCTCCCTGTCGGGCAGGATGTTGATGATGGGCCGCAGCTCAGTCTCGTCGATAATCTCGTAGTTCTCGGGCTCTCCGCCACCGATGCAGACGACACCCTTGCTCATCGCCTCGAGGGCGTTCATGGCGGGGGTGTAGGAATAGGCTTGGTCGAGGATGAAGTCCTGACCGTTCATGCGCTTCTCGTACTCGGCGAACGGCAGATCCTCTACGACGGTCACCTCGCACTTGTCGGGATAGTCGGCCTTGATGCGCTGCAGGGCATCGTAGAAGATGTCGGTACCGCGGAACTCCATAAGGATGCGCTTGATGCCGAGGAAAAACCTGACGGGGTAGGGCACCGTGCGCTCGAGCGTGGCGGGGTCGATAGCCTTCGGTACGATGGGCAGCGGGATGAAACGGGTCTTCTGAGGGTAGTCGTCGTGGTAGGCGAGTTGGTACTCGTAAAGGCAGGTGACGATGGCATCGCAGTCGTTGGCGATGTAGCGGCTGAGCTCTCCCTTCTTGGAGTGCAGCCACTCGTTGACGACCTGCTGGGTGTAGGCGTTGGTGCGCAGGCGGTCGCCCACGTTGAAGTCGCCATAGCGGAACAGACGGCGGTTTAGGCCACACTCCACCCACTGCCAGTCGTTGCCGAAGGCTCCAAGCACCACGACTTTGTTGTGGTGGCGCAGGTAGCGGTAGAGGGCGAACTGCCGCTCGGCCTTCAGGGCGAAGCAGTCGGGGTTGATCAGCTGCACGATGTCGAAGCCTCGCAGGCGGGGTAGGGTGACGAGTAGCTTGGCGAGGTATCTGACGGCCGACCAGCGCCCCTTTCCCCTGCGGTCGAGGGAGATGTCGCGCTTGTAGTCGTAGATATAGGTGCCGTCGGACACGACGAGCACCTCGTGACCGCGCCGCCGCAGTCCTTCGGCCAGCGTGGCGTGCAGGTTGCTGAATTCGCCTAAGAGTAATATTCTCATCGTTCTCTATTCATGTTGGGCAGGGCCATGAGCAGAATCTGTCTGCCCAGACGGCTGTTGGTGAGACGGCGGAACCACACGTACTTCGTGGTGTAAGCATGGTCGGGCAGGGGGAAGAGGCCGTCGCCGCGGAGGGCTTCCAGCGTCTGGTCGAGGCGGTCGGCAGAGTGCGTAGCGACGATGGTGTTGTAGATATGATCCATCGTGAGCTGTGCCACACGCCGTTGCAGGGCCAGACGCTCCTCATGGGGTCGCCGGTCGGCAAGGGTGTGCAGACGGCGGATGACGGTGAGATGGTCTGCCAGCCGCTTGTCTGTACGCTCGGCACTCTGCTGATGGACGGCAGAGGTCTGGCGCTCGCGGTAGTAGTAGGCGTGGGCATTGGTGGTGTAGACGGCCTCGGCACGAATGAGCAGCTGGGGCGTGAACTCCTCGTCCTCGCCGTATTCGATGCCCGGCGTGAACAGCAGCTGGCCGCGCACCGCCTGACGGAAAAGGTAGCAACAGGCAGAGCCCCGCAGGTTTTCGCGGCGCATCAGGGCCGTGCCGCTCGTCTTGTCGGACACTGAGAAGGGGGGCTGCTCTTCCCGGGCATCGTGGGTGAAGTCGAACATCACCACGTCGGCATCCTCATGATGGCGAAGGATGTAGAGACAGTGGTCGTAGGGGACCTTGAGCAGCATGTCGTCGCCATCGACAAACTGGACATAATGGCCTTTAGCCATCGTCAGACCCGTGTTGCGGGCGATGCTCACGCCACCGTTCTTCTGGCGCACGTAGATGATCTCGTCGCCATAGCGGAGCAGGTCGTTCATCGGACTCTCGTGCGAGCCGTCGTCAACAACGATGATCTCCCGCTCGGAGGGCTGGAGGTTCAACCGCAGGATGCTGTCGATGGCGTCGCAGAGCAGCTGGGGCGGCAGGTTGTAGTCTGTCAGGATAAAGCTGACCAGAGGCTGTTGCTTCATTCGATGCTTTTTGTGTGCAAAGGTAAATGAATTTGACGAGATAACCAAATTATTGCCGTAATAAAATAAATCGGGGGCTGGTACGTTATATAAGGTGAATGAACGAAGACGACAAGGGTACTTACGGACACGTGTTGAAATATACGGGTGTCTTCGGGGGCGTACAGGGACTCAACGTGCTGGTGAGTCTTGTGCGCAACAAGTTCGTGGCCTTGTTGCTCGGGCCCTCGGGCATGGGATTGGTGACGCTGTTCAACACCACCGTCGCCTTCGTGTCGCAATCGACACACTTCGGCATCTCCACGAGTGCGGTGCGCCAGCTGTCGGAGTATGATGACGACCGGCATCCGCAGGTGATACACTTCGTGAAGGTGGTGCGTGCCTGGTCGTTGCTCACGGCTCTGCTGGGCATGCTCGTGTGCATCGCCATCGGACCGTTCCTCAGCAGTACAACCTTCGCCTGGGGTAACCATACGCTACACTTCATCCTCTTGTCGCCAGCGGTAGCGATGCTGGCGGTGACAGGCGGTGAGACGGCTATCTTGAAGGGGCGCCGACAGCTGAAGTCGCTGGCGATGGTACAGGTGGGCTCGGTGCTTGCCGCCCTTTTCATGTCCGTACCCGTGTATTATTTCTTCGGCGAGGCGGGCATCGTGCCGGTAATCGTGCTCATGGCGTTTGTCACGATGGTGCTCACGGTGCGCCAGTCATGGCGGCTGTATCCCCTGGAACTGCGAGGGGCGAAGGGTGTGCTCGGCGAGGGTATGGAGATGGTGCGCCTCGGCGTGGCCTTCACCTTGGCGGGCATCATCGGCAGCGGGGCGGAGATGCTGATACGCTCGTGGCTTAATGTGACGGCCGACCTCGACGTGCTGGGACTCTATAATGCGGGATATATGATCACCATCACCTATGCCGGCATGGTGTTCTCGGCGATGGAGACCGACTACTTCCCACGACTTTCGGCCGTGAATGCTGATGTCGAGGCTACCAATGAAACGGTGAATAAGCAGATGGAGGTGTCGCTGCTGATCGCTGCGCCGATGCTGGTGGGTCTGATTGTCTTCCTGCCAGTGCTGATACCGCTGTTCTTCAGTTCGAAGTTTGTGCCAGTGGTGGCGATGACACAGGTGGCGGTGCTGGCCATGTTCTTCAAGGCAATCACCCTGCCCGCGGCCTACATCACGCTGGCACGGGGCTACTCGGTGATGTTCCTCTTGCTCGAGTCGGCTTACTTCGTCGTGTTTGTGCTTCTCATTATCTTCGGCTTCGAACGCTGGGGACTCTTAGGGACGGGCATTGCCATCACACTGGCCAACATCTTCGACTTCGTGATGATCCATGCGGTGGCCCGTTGGCGCTATGGGTACAAGATATCGCCGGCCGTGATGAAGTACAGCATCATTCATATCCTTATCGGACTGTTGGCCTATTTCACTACCATCACGGTCGGCGGTTATGCTTACTGGGTCTTCGGTATCGGATTGACGCTCGTGAGCCTATTGTTCTCGCTGCTGATCCTTCGTCAGAAGACCCGTCTGTGGGAGGCGCTGATGCGCCGCTTCAGGGGTTAGAATCTGAAGTCGAGTTCCAGGTCTACGAAATTGTAGTTGTGATTGGCCAGTGTACGGTCGTTCACACGGGCATACTCGAAGTTTGCCTGGAGATTCTTGGTGAAGAAGTAGTTGAAGCCCACCTCGTACATCGTCTTCGCAGAACCCCATTCCTTAGAGACACGGTAGGTCTGGTAACGGGCCTTGGCGTGGAGCTTGCTCTTGATCACGGGCACGATGCCGAAGACGTACCAACCGTCGGCCTTGTCGCCCCAGCGAAGGTCGGAGCCCCAGCCTTGTGAGTGCAGATACTCTGCGCGGAAAGTGTATTCATCCTTGTCGTACTCCGCCGAGATAGCATAGCGGTTCTTGCGGACGCTCTTCAGCGTGACGGTGGTTGTAGCTGTAGAAGGCTCCACAGAAGACGGAGAGTAAACAACGTCGGTGGCAGTCAGTTCGCCTCGTGTACCCGTCCATCCGAAGGCACCGAAGCGTAGGCCCTTGATCGGCATCACCCACAGACCGCCGATGATGTCCTTCTTGTTGTCCTTGTCTTTCTGGTTGATACCCTCACCGTTGTAGACACCTATCTGATAGTGCAGCACACGGCGGCCATTTGCATTGGGGAAGAGATCACCCTGAATCTGGATACCGATGTCGCGTCCGCCAGAGGACTTCTCGCCCGTACGGTCGCCGAAGCCGGAGAGTTTGTTGATCACGTCGGCATAGGCATACCATCCCTGTGTGATGGGGTTGGTGGGGTTTTCGAAAGTGAAGGCACGCTTGAACTGTCCTGCACGCACCTTGAACTCGGGGAACCTGCGCCACTCAGCGTAGAGGTCGACGAGTTGTACAGTAGGTTCACCGGGACCCTTCACGTTTGTACCTTGGATCTGGGCGCGCCAGTCGAAGTCACCGATCTTGCCGTCGAGGATGAAACGGGCCAGACGGAGATTGAAGGAGTTTGTGTGGTTGCCCTCGGGATCCTGACCCTGATACTGCAGCATACCGTAGCCGCTGAACTTGATGTTCTTCACCCACTGGGGCAGTTCGATGCTTTTCTTCTCCTTTGCTGCCGGAGCTTGCTCCGTCTCCTGCACGTCTGTGGTGAGCACTTCGGGTTCACTTGCCATCGTCATACTACCGAAACCCATCAGAAGTATGACCAGTACTGTCATTGATTTCTTCATTATTTCTTTATTGCTTTAAGATGATGGGGCAAATATACGAAAAGTTTTGTAAACCACCAAATGTCTGCCCCTTATTTTTATAATCTGCGTTCCAAAAGCACCACGTTCTCCACATGTGGGGTATGGGGGAACATGTCTACGGGCTGTACGGCTGTCACACGGTAGTCGGCGTCGAGGTCATGAAGGTCGCGGGCCTGGGTGGCAGGGTTGCATGACACGTAGACGATGCGCTGAGGAGCTGCACGGAGGATGGTCTTCACCACGTCGGGGTGCATGCCGGCACGGGGCGGATCGGTGATGATGACATCCGGACGACCATGTTCGGCGATAAATGCATCGGTGAGGATGTCCTTCATGTCACCCGCAAAGAAAAGGGTGTTCGCAATCTGGTTTATCTCAGAATTGACCTTCGCATCCTCGATGGCCTCGGGCACGTATTCGATACCAATGACCTTCCGGGCCCGCTTGGCTACGAAATTGGCGATGGTGCCCGTGCCGGTGTAGAGGTCGTAGACCAACGGCTTCTCGCCGTCGTTATCGCACAGTGAGGACTGTCTTTTTTGTGGGAGATCTCCGAAGGCGAACTCTCGGGCAACGCTGTAGAGGTGGTAGGCCTGTTCGGTATTCGTCTGGTAGAACGACTTGGGGCCGACCTTGAACCTCAGCTCTTCCATTGTCTCGAAGATATGGTCGTTGCCTTTGAATACGCGGATGTCTTGATCGCCGATGGTATCGTTGCACTTCTGATTGTCGAGATACATTAATGCGCTGATCTGCGGGAATTTATCTGCGATATGCTGTAGTAACTCTAAAGCCTCTTTCTCGCCGCCCGTCTCATCGTAGTGGAACTGGATGATGACCATCCACTCGCCAGTATTTGAATTGCGGATGATGACATCGCGGAGCAGTCCTATCTGAGCACGTAGGTCGAAGAACGACAGCCCGTGCTCTGTCGCGTAGTCGCGAATCTCATTGCGAATCTGGTTGTGCAGGTCGTCCATCAGCCAACATTTCTCGATGGGCAGAATCTTGTCGAAGGCACCGGTAATATGGAAGCCGATGGCGGGGCGGTTCTTTAGACTCTGGCCATTGTCTTCAGTCTTCTCATATCTTTCTCTGTCTTCTTCTATCTCTTCCTTCGTCAGATAGCGCTTATTGGCACAGCCGTAGTCGAGCTTGTTGCGGTACTCCTGAGTCTTCACCGAACCGAGTATCGGCCGGAACTCGGGCAGCTCGACCTTCCCGATACGGTGGAGCTGGTCGTAGACCTGCTGCTGCTTGAATCGCAGTTGCTCCTCATAGGGCAGGTTCTGCCACTTACAACCGCCGCAGACACCGAAGTGCTCACAGAACGGTATTGCGCGTACATTACTATATTTAATAAAATGCACCACCTCGCCTTCGGCGAAAGAGTGCTTCTTACGACGGATCTGTACATCGCAAATGTCGCCAGGCACGCAGAAGGGGACGAACACCACAAGGTCGTTCCAGTGGAACAGACACTTGCCCTCGGCGGCCACAGATTCAATCTCGACGCCCTCAAGGAGCGGTAATGCTTTCTTCTTTCTTGCCATAATAACTCTATAATGGCTGCAAAATTACGAAAAAAACTATTAAAATAATATATTTTGCCTCATTTTCTTGCATATATGCGGAAAAAAGAGTAACTTTGCGGAATTAATTGCTAAAAACAATTTATAAACATAATAATAACGTATAAACAAGATTTAAAACATGAGCCAGAAAAGAGTTTACCTCTTCGGTAACGGTAAGGCCGAAGGCAATGCGAAAATGCGTGAGGAACTGGGTGGCAAGGGTGCTAACCTTGCTGAGATGAACCTGATCGGGGTTCCCGTTCCTCCAGGTTTCACCATCACTACAGACTGCTGTAACGAATACTATCAGGTAGGTCAGCAGAAAATCATGGAACTGCTTAACGACGACGTGATGGCAGCCGTGAAGCACATTGAGACGCTGATGAACTCAAAGTTCGGCGATAAGGAGAATCCTCTGCTTGTCTCTGTCCGTTCGGGTGCACGTGCCTCCATGCCCGGTATGATGGATACCATCCTTAACCTTGGTCTGAACGACGAGGTAGCCGAGGGAATGGTGAAGAAGACCAACAATCCTCACTTCGTTTACGACAGCTATCGTCGTTTCGTACAGATGTACGGTGATGTGGTGCTCGAGATGAAGCCCGTGAACAAGACTGATATCGACCCGTTTGAGGAGATCATTGAGAAGGTGAAGGAAGAGCGCGGCGTGAAGCTGGACAAGGACCTGAACGTCGACGAGCTGAAGAAACTCGTGAAGCTGTTCAAGGAGGCTATCAAGGAGCGCACAGGTAAGGACTTCCCCAACGATCCTATCGAGCAGCTCTGGGGTGCCATCTGCGCCGTGTTCCGCAGCTGGATGAACGAGCGTGCCATCCTCTATCGTAAGATGGAAGGCATCCCCGACGAGTGGGGTACAGCCGTTAGCGTGATGGCCATGGTATTCGGTAACATGGGCGACACCTCGGCTACCGGTGTATGCTTCAGCCGCGATGCTGCCAATGGTGAGAACATCTTCAACGGTGAGTATCTGGTGAACGCACAGGGTGAGGACGTTGTGGCTGGTATCCGTACCCCGCAGCAGATCACGAAGGTTGGTTCTCAGCGTTGGGCTGAGCGCGCTGGCATCTCTGAGGAGGAGCGCGCTGCCAAGTATCCTTCTATGGAGGAGGCTATGCCTGAGATCTACAAGGAGCTCGATGGCATCCAGAACAAGCTCGAGGAGCACTATCGCGATATGCAGGATATGGAGTTCACCGTACAGGAAGGTAAGCTCTGGTTCCTGCAGACTCGTAACGGTAAGCGTACGGGTGCTGCTATGGTGAAGATCGCCATCGACCTGCTCCACGAGGGTAAGATCGACGAGAAGACCGCCATCCTGCGCTGTGAGCCCCAGAAGCTCGATGAGTTGCTGCACCCCGTATTCGACAAGAAGGCGCTGTCTACCGCTAAGGTGATCGCCCAGGGTCTGCCTGCTTCTCCCGGTGCTGCCTGTGGTCAGATTGTGTTCCACGCTGACGATGCTCAGGCATGGCATGCTGACGGACACAAGGTGGTGCTCGTACGTATCGAGACCTCTCCGGAAGACCTCGCTGGTATGTCGGCTGCTGAGGGTATCCTCACTGCTCGTGGCGGTATGACCTCTCACGCTGCTGTCGTGGCTCGTGGTATGGGTAAGTGCTGTGTGTCGGGCGTTGGTTCGCTGAATGTAAGCTATAAGGACAAGACCGTTGAGATCGACGGCGTTGTATATAAAGAGGGTGACTACATCTCTCTGAACGGTTCTACCGGTCAGGTATACGCAGGTGAGGTTACCACGAAGGCTGCAGAGCTCTCTGGCGACTTCAAGGAGCTGATGGACCTCTGCGACAAGTACACCAAGCTGCAGGTTCGTACCAATGCTGATACGCCTCGTGACGCTCAGCTGGCTCGCGAATTCGGTGCCAAGGGTATCGGTCTGACACGTACAGAGCACATGTTCTTCGAGGATAAGAAGATCGTGGCAATGCGTGAGATGATTCTGGCCGACAGCGTTGCCGGACGTGAGAAGGCGCTGGCTAAGCTGCTGCCTTATCAGAAGGCCGACTTCAAGGGCATCCTTGAGGCGATGGACGGTCTGCCCGTGAACATCCGTCTGCTCGATCCTCCTCTTCATGAGTTCGTTCCCCACGATCTTGCTGGTCAGGAGACCATGGCTAAGGAGATGGGTGTGAGTGTTGAGGACATCAAGCGCCGCGTTGACTCTCTGGCAGAGAACAACCCGATGCTGGGTCACCGTGGTTGCCGTCTGGGTATCACCTTCCCCGAGATCACCGCTATGCAGACAAAGGCTATCCTCGGTGCTGCTTGCGAACTGAAGAAGGAAGGCAAGAATCCTATGCCCGAGATCATGGTTCCGCTGATTGGTACGCTGTATGAGCTGAAGCAGCAGAAGGAGGTTATCCAGACAGCCGCTAAGGAAGTGTTTGCCGCTGAGGGCATCGAGGTTGAGTTCGAAATTGGTACGATGATCGAGATTCCGCGTGCTGCCCTGACAGCCGACCGCATCGCTACCGAGGCTCAGTACTTCTCATTCGGTACTAACGACCTGACGCAGATGACCTTCGGTTACTCGCGCGACGATATTGCTTCGTTCCTGCCTGTTTACCTTGACAAGAAGATCCTGAAGGTAGACCCGTTCCAGGTGCTCGACCAGAAGGGTGTCGGCAAGCTCATCAAGTACGCCGTGAAGGAAGGCCGTGCCGTTCGTCCCGAGCTCCGCTGCGGTATCTGCGGTGAGCATGGTGGTGAGCCCAGCTCCGTGAAGTTCTGCGCCAAGATCGGTATGAACTACGCCAGCTGCTCTCCGTTCCGCGTGCCTATCGCCCGCCTCGCCGCCGCGCAGGCCGCTGTCGAGGATTAAAGATTCCGACATATTATCTGAAGGGAGTTCGGAAGGGCTCCCTTCTTTAATTTAAAATAAAAATGTAGACTTATGAAGAAGATTATTATTATGGTGGCTCTTGCCATGATGGCTGGCATGCTGCCAACAAGTAATGCCCAGGCACAAGATGTGATCACCTCTGCATCGCAGGTTGATCCGGTAGCTGCCGCAGCACAGAAGAAAGCAGAGAAGGAGGCCCGCAAGGCCCAGAAGGCTCAGGAGAAGGCTGCCAAGAAAGCCAAGAAGGCTGAGAAGGAAGCCGAGAAGCGCCAGAAGGCTATTAAGAAAGCTGAAAAGGCTCAGAAAGACTATGAGAAAGCCATGAAGCGTGCCCAGGAGGCCAGCGACAAGGCAGCCCGCGAAGGTACGCCCGAGGCTCAGGCCAAGGCTCAGAAGGCTCAGGAGAAGGCTCAGAAGGCCCTGCTCAAGGCAGAGAAACTTGCCAAGAAGGCCAAGTAATTACTTCTCTTTAACAGTTTAGAATTGACGGAGGGCAGCGATAAGTTCGCTGTTCTCTGTTTTTGTACCGATGGTGATGCGCAGGCAGTTCTCACACAGTTGCACACGATGGCGGTTCCTGACGATGATACCCTTGTCCACGAGGTAGTTATAGATGGTTGGGGCATCGCTCATCTTGGCCAGGAAGAAGTTCGCATCTGTCGGGTACACCTTCTCGCAGATGGGCAGCATTGCGAACGCGTCGATCATCCGTGAACGCTCTTGTAGCAGTATCTTCACCCAGTTGTCGACCTCGAAGGGGTCTTTCAGGGCTTCGAGAGCCTGCTGTTGGGTGAGCAGGTTTACGTTGTACGGGTATTTCACCTTGTTGAATAGCTGTATGATCTCCTCCGATGCAAAGGCCATGCCCAGACGTATGGCGGCGCAGCCCCATGCTTTCGACATGGTGTTGAGCACGATGAGGTTTGGATATTTCGACAACTGTGCTCTGAAGGTCGGCTGTGAGGAGAAGTCGCTATATGCCTCGTCGACGATGACCAGACCCTCGAACTGCTCAATCACCTTAATCACTTCCTCCCGGTTCAGGCAATTACCCGTGGGGTTGTTGGGCGTGCAGAGCCAGGTGAGCTTGGTATGACTGTCGGTAGCGGCCAGCAGACGATCGGCACTGATCTGGTAGTGTTCGTCGAGCAGCACCGGCCGGTACTCCACGTCGTTGATGTCGGCACACACCTTATACATGCCGTAGGTGGGCTCGATGGCCACCACGTTGTCCTTTCCCGGTTCGCAGAAGCAACGGTATGGCAGGTCGATAGCCTCGTCGCTGCCGTTGCCGAGGAAGATATTCTCCGCAGGCACGCCCTTCACCTTCGACAGGGCCTCCTTCAGCTCTAGCTGCAAGGGGTCGGGATAGCGGTTAAAGGGTTGATTATACGGGTTCTCGTTGGCATCGAGAAACACACGGGCCTCCCTGCCGGCATATTCATTCCTTGCAGAGCTATATGGAGCCAGACTCCATATATTCTTCCTACACAACTGCTCTATACTAATCATCTATAAACTCTAAACTCTAAACAAAAACTCTAAACTCAAGTCTCTAAACTCTTCATTCTCACGCTCATGGCGTTCTTATGGGCATCGAGCTGTTCGGCCTCAGCCATCAGCTCCACAGCATGGCCGATGCTCTGGATGCCTTCAGCTGTCAGATGCTGGAAGGTCACCTTCCGGCAGTAGCTGTCGAGGTTGACGCCATTATAGGCCGTCGCATAGCCGTGGGTAGGCAGGGTGTGGTTCGTGCCGCTGGCATAGTCGCCGGCACTCTCACAGGCATATTCGCCGAGGAATACGCTACCGGCATTGATCACCTGACTGGCGAGTTTCTCGTAGTCTTTCGTCTGAATGATCAAATGCTCAGGGGCGTAGGCGTTGGAGAGGTCGATGGCCTCCTGCTTGTTGCTGACGAGTACCAGCGTACTGTTCTCCAGTGCCTTCGCGGCGATCTCCTTGCGAGGCAGCAGCTCCAACTGTCGGTTTACCTCGGCCTGCACGTCGAGTATCACTTGTTCAGATGTGGTGATAAGCAGCACCTGCGAGTCAATGCCGTGTTCAGCCTGCGACAGCAGGTCGGCTGCTACAAACTCTATATTGGCATCCTCATCGGCGATGACACATACCTCCGAGGGGCCTGCAGGCATGTCGATGGCCACGTCGTGCAGACTCACCTGTTGCTTGGCGGCCATCACGTATTGATTGCCAGGACCGAATATCTTATAGACCTTGGGTACCGATTCCGTGCCGTAGGCCATCGCACCGATAGCCTGAACACCGCCGGCTTTGAAGATCTTGTTTACACCGGCTATGCGGGCTGCCACGAGGATGGCGGGGTTTACCTTCCCGTCACGCCCCGGAGGGGTACAGAGTACGATCTCTTTGCAACCGGCAATCTTGGCCGGTGTGGCGAGCATCAGCACGGTAGAGAAGAGTGGGGCAGTGCCACCGGGGATATAGAGACCCACCTTCTCGATGGCGATACTCTTCTGCCAGCAGGTGACACCTGGCTGCGTCTCCACTTTCTTGCTCTTGAACAGCTGGGACTCGTGGAAGGCGTGAATGTTATAGTGTGCCAGTTGGATGGCAGCCTTCAGCTCGGCTCCCACCAGGTGCTCTGCCTCTTCCATCTCCTCGTGAGAGACCTCGAGGGCGGGCAGGTCCACATGGTCGAACTTTAGTTCATAGCCTTTTACGGCATCATCGCCGCGCTTGCGGATATCCGCCAGTACAGAGGCTACGGTGTCGTTGAGTTTCGACACATCCAGGTGTGGACGCTCTGTTATCTTCTGCCACTGCTCCCGTTTGGGATATCTTATTATTCTCATAATCTCAAAGAATCATTTTCTCAATCGGTGTCACGAGGATGCCCTGAGCACCCATCTCCTTCAGTTTACCGATAATCTCCCAGAACTGCTTTTGGTCGAGCACGGTGTGTACCGAGCACCATTCGTCGTCGGCCAGTGGAATGATTGTGGGACTCTTCAGGCCTGGCAACACGTCGATAATCTCCTCGAGTCGGGCTTTCGGCGCATTCATGCGTACATATTTCTTATCCTCAGCATCTTTCACAGCCTTGAAGCGGAAGAGCATCTGCTCCAGTATCTGGCGCTTCTCCTCAGAGAGCTGCTTGTTGCCGATGAGCAGGGCTTCGCTCTGCATCACCACCTCCACCTCGCGCAGATTGTTGCTCACGAGGGTAGAGCCACTGCTGACGATATCGAAAATACCGTCGGCCAGTCCGATGCCCGGGCTGATCTCCACAGACCCTGTGATGACGTGGATCTCTGCATGGATATGATGCTTATCGAGGAATTGCTTGAGAATGGCGGGGTAGGAGGTGGCAATCTTCTTGCCATTGAACCACTCCACGCCCTGGTAGTTGATCTCCTTGGGGATGGCCAGCGACAGGCGACACTTCGAGAATCCGAGGCGCGAGACGATCTCTGCGTCTTCTCCGCGCTCCACGAACTCGTTCTCACCTACCACACCAATATCGGCCACACCGGAGGCTACGCTTTGGGGGATGTCATCATCACGAAGGTATAACACTTCGAGGGGGAAGTTGGACGACTGTACCAGCAGGGTGCGCTTCGAGGCACTCACCTTGATATCGGCCTCCGACAGCAGGTTCATCGTATCGTCGAACAGACGTCCTTTGGATTGTACTGCAATTCTTAACATGTTCGTTGTAAAGTCTCTAATTTGCAAATTCGCGTGCAAAGGTACGAAATTTCTGTGATTATCTGTGTCATCTGTGGCTAAAAATTTGTACCTTTGCACCGATTTTAATGGCTAAGTCAACGGAATGGTGTCTTTTTTGAATAATTATTCGCTATTTGCTTGCGTGGTCATGCTTATCTGTTCCTGTTCTCAGAAACAGGAGCGGGTGATGACGCCCTATGGGTCTGTGCTCGACTCGGTCATCGTCACCGAGGATTTCGACCTGCAGCAGATTCAGACCAGCGGGGATATGATCATGGCGACGGTCAGCGGACCGCAGACCTACTACGACTATCACGGCAAGTCGCTGGGCACACAGTATCTGATATGTCAGCGGCTGGCCGACTCCCTGGGCGTCAGACTGCGGGTCGACGTCTGCCGCGACAGTGCCGAGCTCGTCGGCCGCCAGCAGGCCGGCGACGCAGACCTCATCGCCTATCCTTCGCCTGGACACATCGAGGCGGGCAACGACAAACCGGTGCTGGCAGCGGAGCTGAAAGTATGGAACAGGCCCTCGAGGGTCGACGAGGCCCGACAGCAGGAGCACGACCTGCTTACTGTCCGTAAGGTGCGCCGGCGCATCTTCTCACCGATGCTCGACGCCAAGGGGGGTATCATCTCGCATTACGACCACCTCTTCATGACCCATAGCCGCACGGTGCGCTGGGACTGGCGGCTGATGGCAGCGCAATGCTACCAGGAGTCTACCTTCGACCCGAGGGCCGTCTCCTTTGCGGGTGCCAAGGGACTGATGCAGATCATGCCCGGCACGGCCGACCACCTCGGGCTCTCGCGCGACAAGCTCTACGACCCGGAAAGCAATATCGCAGCAGCAGCGAAATATATCGCCGAGCTGCAACAGGCTTTTTCCGATATCCGTGACCACTACGAGCGAACTAATTTTGTGCTCGCCAGCTACAACGGCGGGGCGCACCATATCCGCGACGCAATGGCCCTGGCTCGTCGCGACGGACGTAATCCCCACCGCTGGAGCGACGTGTCGACCTATGTGCTCAGACTTGCCCAGCCGCAGTATTACAACGACCCCATCGTGAAGCACGGTTACATGCGTGGTTCAGAAACCGTCGACTATGTGGCGAAGATCCGGCAGCGCCACGCCGGCTATCAGGGGGTGAAGTCGCCCCACATGGGCTTCCATCCCTCACAGCCCCGAAAAGCCGACAAACGGAAGAATAAGTACGATCTCTGACTAATTTTTCGCTTTTCGTGCTTGTAATTCGAATAAATGTCGTAACTTTGCCCGCAGAAAGCTAAAACCTAACCCATAGAAAGTATGACAAACGGTGTGAAAGTGATAGTGTCACTGCTACTCGGCACTCTGCTGACGGCCTGCGGCGGACAGCAGCAGCCCAAGGCGTATGTGAGTGAACTGACGAGCGACGACAGTCTGACGATACGCATGGGCCAGTGGGATCTGACACGCTATCATAGTGATAAGTTGGGCATGGACATCAACTACCCCTCGTTTCTCTACCATCAGGAGATGCCCTCGGAGACCAGTCAGGAGTTGTTTGTGGCCGAGGATGTCTCTATCTCCGTCATCGTCGATTCCCTTACAGGCATGAATTACAGTGCCGGACAGCAGATGATGGGCATGGGTGCCGATTTGGTCGACGTCGGTGATAACTACAGCATCCTCACCGGCATGGAGGAGAAATGGGAATACTACGGAAAGGTGATTGATGTCGACACCACGCGGGTGGTGACCGTCATGCTCCGCTATTTCCCCGACCATAGCGAGGCTGTCGAGCCCATCCGCGAATGGGTGAACAATTTTGAGGTCAGATAAGCGCTATTTTTCCCGGCCCTTGATCCTTGAGCGCATGCTGCGGACGGAAGGTCGTTTCACATTGAGAGCGGCGGCAATGGCCTCGTCATCGTAGCGGAGGTCATCCTGCATGATGAGGAAGACGTACTGGGCGGTGGAAAGTGCGCTGTACTTCCGTTCCCACTCCTGCCAGCGCTTCGGGCGCAGTTGGGCAAAGTAATCTACCA
>CAMNPN010000082.1 GCA_946548085.1 uncultured Prevotella sp.
CGGCGACATCGACTTCGAGACGCCCGTGCAGCACGACCAGGTCTTCGCCCAGCTGCTGCAGGAGATCCGCCAGGGCGAGCGCTACTGGCTGACGAAGGACGAGGAGCGACGGCTGATGGAGCACAACCTGCAGTACCAG
This sequence comes from uncultured Prevotella sp., assembly GCA_946548085.1. GTDB lineage: Bacteria > Bacteroidota > Bacteroidia > Bacteroidales > Bacteroidaceae > Prevotella. The sequence continues at coordinate 140 of CAMNPN010000082.1, forward strand.
CGCCTGAACGGCCTCGGCGAGATGCTCATGGCCGTCATCCAGAAGCCACGGACAACGGCTCCTGTCAGCGGTTTACAGGGAAGCGATGAGGGGGAGTGGATGTTACTTAAAGATCTCTCCGCTTTGCTGAAGCAGCACTTCAAGGGATATCGGGAGGACGAGGGCACCTTCCGGAAGATCGGCGCCTACCTCAGCCGTCCGGAGTACAAGTTCCAGAGCAAACACACCAACGTCGGCGTCCTCTACTGGGTGAAGCGGAAGGTGTAAGTGTCGCCGTACCACAATCGTGGTGATAAGATAAATGTTATTTTCCGTAAAAAATTATGGAATATAGAATAATCTGTGTATATTTGCAGCAGAATTAACAAAGGAAATAGGTTTGTAAACTCCATGTTGTGGTTTAAGAATTTGGATAGCCGTGAGTTTATTGGACTTGAAACAGCCACGTTCAGTTTAGAGGATTTTATCATTCAAAATAAGTACGTTGAGGATTTCTCGGAATTCTTGGTAAAGGTGAGTGAGCAGCAATTCAACTTTGTTCCTCCGAAAGAAGGTGACAAGAATCTGTTCTGTGAAATAGGGGGCAATACTATTCCTTTCCAGACAATTGCATCTACAGGAACCACGGCATTAGAACTCCTCTATGTGTGGATTAAGAGAATGTCTGCTGCATCCTTTGTATTCATTGACGAATTCGACGCGTTCTATCACTTCAAGTTGGCATTTGAGGTATGCAAGCAGTTGTTCAATCTTAATTGTCAGGTGTTCACATCGTCACATAACACCTACCTCATGACAAATGAACTCTTGCGACCAGATTGTAATTTCATCTTACAGAACAATAAGATTAAGCCCTTACAAAGTTGTACTGACAAAGAATTGAGATTTGGTCATAATATAGAAAAGCTATTCCGTGGAGGTGCATTTGAAGTATGATTCTATTCGTATTTGAAGGCAAAGCCGACAAGACCTATTTCGAGGCTATTAAACGACTTTTCTTTCCCGCGAAGTCGGAAACCTTCCTATGTACATATAATAGTAATATCTATTCCCTCTATACGAAATTGAAATCTCATGATGCCCTGAAGGAAATGTTGGAGGTCGATACTGTTTCTGTCCTATAGTAAATAAAGGCAGTTCCGAGGATTGAGAAAAATCTGGGTTACGAACTGGCAACGGTTCTCATTTCCTCATTCTGCCGTGATTTGCATATCAAAGAACTCCTGTCGCTGAGCCATCAGCCTGTTTCAATGACTCATTGTCGGGGGCAAAGGTACAAAAGATGTCAGGAATCATTTCTAAATTATTAAATTTAACATTTCTATCGTCAATATTAATATGCGATGTTGACTCATATAAAACTCTGGTAAAACAACTAATAATATTTAAAAGGTATATCAAAAAACCGATTTCAGCAAAAAAGTAGTTAACTTTGCATTCAAATTTTTAGATGACCACATTATATGGCAGAAAAGAAAGAATTCCTTCATGGCAAAAAGCCTGTGACTTTCGTTGACCTCTTCGCAGGAGCGGGAGGTATCAGCGAGGGATTCATGCAGGCATACACTGACCACAATTATTACGACTTTGTGCTGGCCAGCGACATCAATGAGAATTGTGAGCTGACCCACCGCGTGAGATATAATGAACAACTTGGACTTGATACAAAATTTATCACCGAGGATATTATGTCGCCAACATTCCTTGCAGATTTGCAAAAGGCTCTGAACGGCAAGCAGGTGGATGTGGTGACGGGTGGTCCCAGTTGCCAGTCGTTTAGTTTGTCTGGGCGGCGCAAGCGATTCGACAAGCGCGATGGCTTATTTAACCATTACCTGAAAGTCATCCGCGCTCTCCGTCCTAAATACTTTGTCATGGAGAACGTAAAAGGATTGTTGACTAAGGACAATGGCCGTTTCAAGGTGGAGATAATGCGCGAAATGCGTTCCATCATCGATGACAAAGGTGTTGGCAGTTTCTTAGAGTTTGCCGACAGCCTGTTAAAAAAGTCAACTTCTTCATTTCTCGCCAGTGCCTTCCTCGTCAAACTGCAGATGGAAATCACTGGTGATGAGGAAAAGGCCAATGGCTACAAGGAACAATTCTTTGACCTGCTTGACTCGCAACTGCGCAATGTCACGCGCCAAATAGACTATCGCATTAGCAAATCGAACCGTTACATCAGCACTATTCGCCACGGTATTTACATGTTGCGCCGCAATGAACAGCGTGAGCGCATCACCGCTGACATCATTAACGAGAAAACTGTCTCAAACATCGATAATGACCTGTTTGCCGATAAGTTTAACGAGTTCCTTGCAGCAATCTCTGATGAGAATATCACAGCCAGCATCATTAAGTCAATAGATCAGGTGGAAGACCTAAAAAAAGCGGGCGAAGATGCTGAAGATTTAAAGAAAGCCGTAGACCTTTATTCTTTCTCGCTCGATGAATGCTTCGACGAGTTAAGCAAGATGGCAAGGGACAAGAAGCAAGGGAAAGAATACGATGAGATAATGTCAAAGTTGCGACTATACAATGTTGAGCAGATGGTGCTGCTTTCGTCTGACTATGGTGTTCCTCAGAACCGTGAGCGTGTGGTTTTCATCGGAAGCCGCAACGATCAGAAGCCAATCAAGGGAGTGCCCGCCACGGTTAAGAAGGAAGAGAAGGTAACGGTCTATGAGGCAATTTCCGACCTCGATTTCATTGGCAACGGGGAAGTGAGGACTACTTATGCCACACCTGAGCCTCATCCTGAATTGGATAGTTTGATAAAACAGCGCAAAGTGGATGGTGAGATTTCTTGTGATAGTCAGGCGCACACCTTCGCAGAATGGTCGAAGATGGGAAGACTTTCACACCGCTTTGACTTTGAATGCCAGCCTTTCTATGTCAGAGATAAGGAAGATTTGAATAGCAAGATGAATATGGAAACTGCCGAGCTGTTCAACCATCAGACTAGCGCACAAAATGACACCGTAATGCGTCGTTTACAGGTTATCGCCCAGTGCGGCGGCTACACTGACGAGTGCAAGGCCAAACTGAAAGAACTTGGACTCGAATCGCAGAAGCGTAATTATTTCGTTCTGAAACCCGACGCACAAAGCCCTACGGTCGTTACTATGCCCGATGATTTCATACATTACTCTCGCTATCGTGCCATGACTGTCCGCGAAATGGCACGTTTGCAGTCCTTTGATGATTCTTTTGTGTTCCAAGGCAAACGTCAGACTGGGGGTGACAAACGCAAAAGCGAGATACCACAATACACACTCGTCGGCAATGCGGTTCCACCCCTTATGTCACGAGCCATTGGAAACGAAATCCTAAAAAACATCGAATAGCCTATGATACACATGCGCGAGTTCAACGCCTTTGAGGCAAAGAATGTAAGATTTCTTGTGAATAAGCAAGTAGCCTACGCTACGATTCAAATCACAGAGACTGGATTCAAGAAAAGCATTCTTGATGCAACAGCACCAGTACGAACATACTTTATTGAGAAATGTATCCACGATTATGAAGACCAACCACAAGGTCCAGAACACAAAAAGTATGTTGATACATTTATCCTAACCGATTTGGAGCAGCATAAGACACAATCATCACTTTATCGGCCTGTTACCAAGAAAGGAGATCCGCGTATGTGGGTAGCCCGAATTAAAGAGTTTATCAATCCCAACGAAATATTTGCCCTAATAGCCTATGGGAAGAAACTATATGTCATCAACCTCTCACAGATAGACATAGAACGCTCATACAATTCTCGGTTAGAGAATCCCATCCGTGATTTGATAAATGCCATACACGGTCAAGCAACATCCATTTCCGACGAACTTCTTGGAATGATTCGCAACAGAATGAGCGACTGGATTCCTTCCGAGATTTTGGCTGATACAGGTATTGGTCGCACAGTTGAAACGGTGCTCGGCATCCCTATGAACGATTCCAAGCAGCCTGACTACAAAGGCATAGAACTGAAAAGCAAACGAGAAAAGGCCAACGTCAGAAGCAATCTTTTTACACAATCTCCAAATTGGCCTTTGAGCAAGCTGAAAAGCGGTAAGGCAATCGTTGACCGTTACGGCTATATTCCCGATGGATATACCCACAAATGTCTGCACGTAACACTTTCTGCTTTGAAACCTAATCCGCAGGGATTAGGGCTGAATGTGGACTATGGAAAAGACTGGCTCGAAGCGAATGAATATTCGCTAACGGCAAATGATGAAGGAATCTATAAGAAACTGAACGATGTATCTGTTTGGCAACTCATGGACTTGCACGAACGTCTGCTAACCAAGCATCATGAAACATTCTGGATAGACGTTGACACTCGTATTATTCGAGACCACGAATATTTCCGGGTGACAACAATCGATCATACAAAGAACCCCATTCCTTCGCAGTTCGACATCTTGTTAGAGCAGGGCAAGATAACCGTCGATTTCTTGCTGTGTCGTGACTCTGGCGGTGATACCTATTCGTTCAAGGTTGGAAAGAAAGACCGCGCACTGCTATTTCCTGAGAGCGAGACGTACATTATCAATGCAATATAAGACATGAAGAAGAATAGATGGTTGTATTATACCGTTGGGGTCGCAGCATTACCAATAGCCATAAGGATAATTGTCTTCCTTCTCATGGCGAAACAGGACTTATCGGTGTTGGTTAACGCTGTTGATTTCGTCTATTTCGGCTTAACTCTAAATTTGTCGAATATGAACGAGTTGAACAGCCTGCGAATCAAGAAAAGACATAAGGCGATAAGTGAGAATGACAGGGAAAAACTATCCAGTTGGTCAATATTCCATTAGAAACTCCCGTAGAAAACCCTAATAACATAATATACATCCTGACTTTTTAACAATAGTATTGCGTTCAAATATGGTGCTTGCCCAAACAAAGCATCTAATGACAAGTAATACATTGCCAAGATTACAAACAACCGACATAGACAAATTGACAATCCCTTGTCCTGATATGGAAATACAGGAAAAGATTGTAAGTATGGTTTCTATGACTAAAAATATTGCGAAACAACTTCAAAAAGAGGGAAATGTATTGTTAGAAGAAGCAAAACAAAAAGTAGAATCATTAATTATTGGGTAGTTATGCTAAGATTGGAAGGTATTATATATAAGACATTTGCTAATTATGTCGTGCTGCGTGGCTTTGCTGAGATTAGCGATTTAGCAGCAATAAACCACAGAGAAAACTGGGGAGAAAAGTACGCGGGAAAATGCCCAGAAAAGAGAAAAGTAGCCAGAAAAGTAGCCAGAAAAGTGGCCAGAAAACGGCCAGAAAAAAATTCCTCTATGTGTGGATTAAGAGAATGTCTGTTGTAATTTGCCTTCAGCTTGGGGGCGAAACTACGGAAGGAAAAGAACGAGTTGGTTAGTGCCACTACCCAACTGAAACTAACGGCCGTTATCCCGTTGCCCGCAGCGGAGGGTGAGGACGACGATCTCGCCAATGGCACCAAAGCGGAAGGGAATGAGACCACCAAGACCTGCAGTGACAAAGAGGGATTGTTCTCCTTCAGTGTACCAGTCATTGAACTCCCTGCCTAAGAGTGACATCGGACTCCAGCCAAAGATGGCAAACTGCATTCTGTGGGTATGGCCGCTGAGGGTGAGTTGGGTGCGGCCGTCAGGAATAATCTTACGTTTCCAGGAAGAGGGGTCGTGCTCGAGAATGACGACAAACGAGCCTGGCTGTATGCCTTTCAGTGTCTTCTTGATATCGCCCTTCTGCGGAAAGCGGATGCCGTCGCCATCGTTCTCCATACCAGCGATGACGATGCTGCTCTTGCCACGATTGATGTAGCGGTGCTCATTCATTAGCAGCGTCCAGCCCATCTGTCGCTCCAGGCTCATGGTCTCTCGGCAGTTGGCTACCTTCTTGGCGGTATTGCCGCGGATATAGTCGCCATAGTCGTGATTGCCGAGTACGGAGAAAACCCCGTCTTTGGCTTTCAGTCCGCTAAGGGCGTCCAGATGACGGTAGATCTCCTGCGGCTCCGCGTTCTGAATGTCGCCAGTGAAGACGATCATGTCAGGCTTTTGGGCATTGATGCTTTCGACGGCACGTTTGAGTACGTCCTCGTTCCGCCCTGTATATGATCCCACGTGTGCATCGGAGAAGAGCACAATCTTATAGCCGTCGAAGGCTTTGGGGAGCGCAGGGGAGGTGTAGGTCTGACGGTTTGTCTCCAGCTTGTTGAAGCCGATAAACGACCCCCAGAGCACGATATACCAAATGACGGGTACGCAGAGGATGCCTATGAGATTACCGAGATTCTTGCGTGTCCGAAACAATTTGCAGCATCCCAGTCCCACTACGGAGCAAAGCATGAACAAGGCCTTTGGCACCGCGATGAGTCCGAGCAACAGCAGGTAGACATACAGGACGTTGGGATTGTCGGGGATGAAGTTCTTCTCGTAAGTCAGTTTGATGGTATATGCCACCAGTATGATTGAGGGAATCCAGCGTAGCAGGCGTTGCTCACCACGAAGTTTATGACGCCAGTAGTGCAGGTCGAGATAGAGGTCGGGAATGAGAATCAGAAGTAGGAATAAATAGGGTGCTCTTGCTATCATTGGTCGGGGTTTTCGATGTATCCTTGATATTCCTCAACGAGCCCACTCATAATCGTGTCGTAGGCCTTCTTGCGGGCGTTCTCTACATTCTCAGGTCCCTTGCTGATGGGGTGGATGGGCTCGTGGATGGTCAGGCGGAGCGGATGCCAGTTGATGAGGTTGATGAATCCTCTGGTACGGGGCAGGATGTCGAAGGAACCGTTGATGGTCAGCGGCACGACGGATAGCTGCAGCTCGTCGGCCAGCGCGAAGGCTCCTTTCCTGAAGATACCCATGTGGCCTGTAAACGTGCGGGCACCCTCTGGGAACACTGTCACACTATATCCCTCCTGTAGTATCTCGCGGGCTGTGTCATAGGTTTTCTTGATCTTCTTAGGACCACTCTTGTCGACGAAGATCTGGTGCGACTTGCGACAGGCATAGCCGAGAAAAGGGATGCGCCCCAGCTGGTGCTTCATCATCCACTTGAAGTTGCGGCCCAGATAGCCATAGATGAGGAAGATATCGAAGATGCCTTGGTGGTTGGCCACAAACACATAGCTGCGGCCTTTCTCCAGATGCTCGCTGCCTTCCACCGTGACGGGTATCAGGAGCGTCTTGAGGATAACCTTTGCCCACCACCGTCCTGGGTAGTAGCCCCAAAAATGGCCATTGCCGACCGTTGTGCCGATGCCCACCTCGATAGCGGTGACTATCGTCATAATCACCAGCACAGGCAGCCCCACAATTATCTGATATATTCTGTAGAATAGTGTAATCATCTGTAAACTGTCAACCTTTAACAGTAATCGTCTGTAAACCGTAAAACCTTTAGCTCGTGCTACGCAGGCTTCGGATATCTCCTTGTCCACCCGTCCCAGCGGAGCTTCATCACACCGAAGAATGCCTCACCGAAGATGCCACCCGACATCTTGCTCACACCCTCCTTGCGGTTTACGAAGATCACGCTCACCTCCTTGATCCTGAAGCCGATCTTATACGCCGTGTATTTCATCTCTATCTGGAAAGCGTAGCCCTTGAAGCGAATCTTGTCGAGCTCGATGGTCTGTAGCACTCGACGCTTGTAGCAAACGAAACCCGCCGTGGTGTCGTGTACCTTAAAGCCGGTGACAACCCTCACGTATTTCGAAGCGAAATAACTCATCAGCACACGCCCTACAGGCCAGTTCACCACATTCACGCCACTGACATAGCGGCTGCCGACAGACACATCGTACCCCTCGTCATGACAGGCGGCATACAGCCTGGGCAGGTCTTTCGGGTCGTGACTGAAGTCTGCGTCCATCTCGAAGATATAGGAGTAGTCGTGCTCTAAGGCCCATCTGAAACCTGTGATATAGGCTGTCCCTAATCCTAACTTCCCGTTGCGCTCGATGATATATAGGCGGTCGCCGAACTCCATTGCCATCAGCCCCCTGACGATGGCTGCCGTTCCGTCTGGCGAGCCGTCGTCGATGACGAGAATGTGGAAGCATTTCTCCAAAGAGAATACAGCCCTGATTATTTTCTCAATATTCTCCTTCTCGTTATACGTCGGAATGATGACAATACTGTCGCTTTGGTGCATAATCTTATAAATTACGGTGCAAAGTTAATAAAAATATGTGATAAGCATGCCTTAATCGCAGAATTTTTAGTAATTTTGCACACAATTCGCGATGAAGATAGAGGAATTAGTCAGCCAATATGCGCGTCTGCCACAGCTGAAGGCATTCGCCAGCCAACTTGGAAAGTCGTCGGAAACGACGATTGTCCTTGAGGGTTTGTTGGCTTCGTCGGCGCCAATGCTCTTTGCCGCCCTCTCCGCGAAGTGCCCTCGGCGTATGCTTTTCGTTCTGCAGGATGCCGAGGAGGCTGGCTATTTCTATCACGACCTCACCCAGCTCATGGGCAGCAGCGATGTGCTCTTCTTCCCCTCCAGCTATCGGCGTGCCGTGAAATACGCTCAGCATGATCCTGCCTCTGAAATTCTGAGAACGGAGGTGCTTTCGAGGATAAACTCGTGTAGTGCGGAAAAATTGCTCGTGGTCTCTTATCCTGATGCCTTGGCAGAACTGGTTGTCTCGAAACAAAACCTCGATGCCCGTACATTGGTGCTTGAGAAAGACCAGACCATCGCCGTTGCAGACATAGAGAAGACCCTTCACGACTTCGGATTCCATGAGGTAGACTATGTCTACGAGCCAGGACAATATGCTTTACGTGGTTCTATCCTCGATATCTACTCTTTCAGTTGCGAATATCCCTATCGTATCGATTTCTTTGGCGATGACATCGACTCTATCCGAACCTTCGAGGTGGAGAACCAGCTCTCCTTAGAACGGTGCGATCATGTAGAGATTGTGCCCGAGCTCGCTGTCACTGCTGACGAGAAGGTGCCGTTCCTTTCTTTCTTACCACAGGATGTGCTGCTTGTGACGAAGGATTTTGTTTATGTCTGCGATGCCATCGACCGTATCTACCAGGAGGGCTTCTCTGCTCAGGCACGTGCCGAACAGTTGGAGTCTGCTACGGAGATGGAGCGCTCCGAGATAGAGCGCCAGCTGCGCCGTGAGCTTCAGCTCATCACAGGTCCGCAGTTCATGGCAGATGCGAAAAACTTCCGCCGCATCGAGATCGGCCACTGTCCGTCTGCGGGGGCGGGGCCTGCTTCTTCCGTCGACCGCCTCTCCTTCTCCGTCTCTCCACAGCCGCTCTTCCATAAAAACTTCGACCTGCTTACGCAAGCCTTTGAAGATTATCAGTCGCGGGGCTATCTTATCTATATCCTCGCCGACAGTCAGAAGCAGAACCAGCGTTTGAAGGATATCTTCGCAGAGAAGTCTGAGCAGGTGGTCTTCACTCCTGTCGACAAGACCCTCCACGAAGGTTTCGTCGACAACGACCTCCGCATCTGCGTATTCACCGATCATCAGATTTTCGACCGTTTCCATAAATACAGTCTCAAAAGTGACAAAGCCCGTAGTGGAAAGATGGCGCTTACGCTGAAGGAGATACAGCAGTTCGAGATTGGCGACTATGTGGTTCATGTGGATCATGGCGTGGGTAAATTCGGAGGACTGGTCAGAGTGCCTATCAATCAGAATACTCCGAGTCATCAGGACAGCTCGGGCTATCAGGAGATGATAAAGATCATCTATCAGAATGGCGATAGCATTTACGTCTCTATCCACTCGCTTTACAAGGTGTCGAAGTATAAGTCGCAGGATAACGGAGAGCCACCGCGACTCTCCACGCTCGGCACGGGTCAGTGGGAGCGTCTGAAGGAGCGTACAAAAAAGCATATCAAGGACATCGCCCGCGACCTCATCAAGCTCTATGCCAAGCGCCGTCGCGAGAAAGGCTTTGCCTTCAGTGCCGACTCCTATCTGCAGCACGAGCTCGAGGCCAGCTTCCTCTATGAGGATACCCCTGACCAACTGAAGGCCACGCAGGACGTAAAGGCCGACATGGAGCGTGCCCGCCCTATGGATCGTCTTGTCTGTGGCGATGTGGGCTTCGGCAAGACTGAGGTCGCTGTGCGTGCTGCCTTCAAGGCCGCCATCGACGGCAAGCAGGTAGCTGTGCTGGTGCCTACCACCGTGCTGGCCTACCAGCATTTCCGCACCTTCTCCTCGCGGCTCAAGGATATGCCGGTTCGTGTCGACTACCTCACCCGTGCCCGTTCGTCGAAGCAGACAAAAGCACTGCTCGACGACCTGGCTCAGGGCAAGATAAATATTATAATAGGTACGCATAAGCTTATCGGCAAGTCGGTGGCGTTCAAGGACCTCGGACTGCTTATCATCGATGAGGAGCAGAAGTTCGGTGTGGCCACGAAAGAGAAACTCCGTCAGCTGAAGACCAATGTCGACACCCTTACGATGTCGGCCACCCCCATCCCCCGTACGCTGCAGTTCTCGCTCGTCGGAGCCCGCGACCTCAGTGTCATACAGACACCTCCGCCCAACCGCTATCCCATTCAGACGGAGATACACACCTTCGGTTCCGAGATTATCGCCGATGCCATCAACTTCGAGATGTCGCGCAACGGACAGGTCTACTTCGTCAACAATCGCATCAGTGAGCTACAGTCTATTGCAGATCTTATCCATAAGTACATCCCTGATGCACGCATCGCCATCGGACACGGGCAGATGAAGCCTGAGCAGCTTGAACAGATCGTGCTCGACTTCTCTAACTACGACTACGATGTGCTGCTTTCTACCACGATTGTGGAGAATGGCATCGACATCCCCAATGCCAATACGATCATCATCAATGGGGCTCACAATTTCGGACTCTCTGACCTTCACCAGATGCGAGGACGCGTGGGACGAGGCAACCGTAAGGCCTTCTGCTATTTGCTCGCACCCCCGCTGGCAGCCCTGAGCCCAGAGTCGCGCCGCCGACTCGAAGCGCTTGAGAACTTCTCCGACCTGGGCTCGGGCATCAATATCGCCATGCAGGATCTCGACATCCGTGGAGCGGGCAACCTGCTCGGCTCGGAACAGTCGGGGTTCATCTCCGACCTCGGTTACGAGACCTATCAGAAGATCCTCAACCAGGCGATGGCAGAATTGAGGAATGAGAAATCGTGGAGTGAGGAGTGTGGAGAGAGGAGTGAGAATACTTCAGATTCAGACAATTCCCACTCCACACTCCTCACTCCATCCTCCTCGGCCTTTGTCGACGACTGTACGCTGGAGTCCGACCTTGAGATGTTCTTCCCCGACCGCTATGTGCCCAGCGACTCTGAGCGTATGCTGCTCTATCGCGAACTCGACGGTCTCGCATCCAGTCAGCACCTCGATGATGACCTCAAAGCCTATCGCGCCAGACTTATCGACCGTTTCGGCCCCATTCCCGACGTGGCCGAGGAACTTATTCGGGTGGTGCCGTTACGTGTGTGCGGCAAGCAGCTTGGCATTGAGAAGATTCTCCTTAAACAGTCGAAGATGCACCTCTACTTCGTCAGCAATTCCGATAGTCCCTATTTCCAGAGCGAAGCCTTCGGACGCATCCTCGACTATGTGGCCAGCCATCCGCGACAGTGCAACTTCCATGAGACGGCTGGCAAGCGTTCGGTCATCATCTCGGATGTATCTTCTATAGACGGAGCTCTGACAATCTGTCGTAGAATCATGCCAGATTGACGTATCTTTATTCCCTTCCTCCTTCATTTCTGCCTTTGGCATCTTATTTGCCAATCCCTTTATGACTGCGATTTATTCGTAGCGAAAGAACTTTAAAATATTAACAATTTAAAAATATAATTAGGAGGTAAAAATTATGATGCCAATGATGAGAAGTAACAGTTGGATTCCCAGTGTGTTCAATGATTTGTTCGACACAGACTTTATGCCGAAGGCTAATTGCACGGCTCCGGCAATCAACGTGAAAGAAAGCGACAAGGCCTACACTGTAGAGCTCGCCGCACCGGGCATGAAAAAGGAGGATTTCAATGTGCATATCAATGATGAGGGCAACCTGATCATTAAGATGGAGAGCAAGAACGATAAGAAGGAGGAAGACAAGAATACGCGCTACCTGCGTCGTGAGTTCTCCTACTCTAAGTTCGAGCAGACCCTGATCCTTCCCGACGATGTGAAGAAGGAGGATATCTCAGCCCATGTCGACAATGGCGTACTGACCGTCGAGTTGCCAAAGGTCGTAGAGGAGAAGGTAAAGGTGTCTCGTCAGATAGACATCGCATAATCCGATGTGCCGACTGTTCAGTCAGCGACCTGCATTTTTGTGATGCGGGTCGCTTTTGCGTTAATGATGTTTAAATAGAGGCCGGTGTGTTTTTACTTTTCTGTGGTTTACGCGTATTATAGTTATAAACCATTATCAACTTAAGACATGATTCTTTTATGAAGCATTTACTTACTATGGCTCTCGTGTCACTTGTCATGGGAGCATCTACAGCGTCGGCTCAGACGGCGCAGCCGGAAACCCCGAGCGCTGCGGGCAGGTATAGTCTTTCGTGTGGCCATGTGTCGATGGAGATCGACGCCGCCAGAGGTGGAAGGATTCTTTCGCTGAAGTACGACGACCGTGAAGTGCTCTCACAGCTAAGATGGCCTGAATCCTTCGGAAGCACGTTCTGGACCAGTCCGCAGAAAGAGTGGAACTGGCCCCCGGTGAAGGAATTCGACAAAGGAGCATATGTCGTCGAGCAGGATGGTCCGTTGCTGCGTATGACCAGCGATGTGTCCGAGCGGCTGAAGTGCAGGGTGGGGAAGACCTTTGCTGCCGACGAGACGGATGGCTCGATTGTTGTCACCTATTCCATCACCAACGAGGGCAGCGAGCCGAGGAAGGTGGCTCCCTGGGAGGTGACGCGCGTCGAGAACGAAGGTGGACTGATCTTCTTCGATGCTCCTGTCGATAGCATCAGGCCTGGCGGACTGATGGACTTCAAGTCAGCTCAGGGCGCTTCCTGGTATCAGGCAGACGAGCGCAATGAGAACCGTAAGGTGAATGCCGACGGCAAGGGATGGCTGGCCTATACCGCAAAGGGCCTGCTGCTGGTGAAGCGTTTCGATGACCTCAGCCCCGAGCAGCCAGCTCCCGGAGAGGCAGAGATACAGATATACGTAAACCGCGGGCGAACCTATATCGAGCTTGAGAGCCAGGGCGCTTATCAGCAGCTGCAGCCTGGAGAGTCGCTGTCGTGGACGGTTCGCTGGTATCTGTTGCCTTACGATGGCGGGGCCGTGCCCTCTGAGGCTCTACTCAAGAAGGTGCAGGCCATCGTGTCCCCATGCCCCGTCCCATAACCCGCTAAATAGAATGAGGATGCGCTTGTTTGAACAGCGCATCCTCATTCTCTGTTTGCTTGATTATTATTACTGCTTGTCGAGTTCGGCAAGGTTCTCTGCAATCATCTCGTCGGTGACGGTGTAGTTCTGCAGGTCGCCCTTGATGAAGGCTTCGTAGCTCGGCATGTCGATGAGTCCGTGGCCAGACAGGTTGAAGAGGATCACCTTCTCCTCGCCCGTCTCCTTGCACTTCTTGGCCTCGCGGATGGTGGCGGCGATGGCGTGGGTGCTCTCAGGAGCAGGGATGATACCCTCGGTGCGAGCGAAGAGCATACCGGCCTCGAAGGTCTCGAGCTGGGGGATGTCGACGCCGTGCATCAGGCCGTCCTTGATGAGCTGCGAGATAATCATGCCGGCACCGTGGTAGCGCAGTCCGCCAGCGTGGATGTTCGACGGCCTGAAGTTATGACCCAGGGTGTACATCGGTAGCAGCGGGGTGTAGCCTGCCTCGTCGCCGAAGTCGTAACGGAACTGGCCGCGCGTGAGCTTCGGACAGCTGTCGGGCTCAGCAGCGATGAACTCTGTGGTCTTGCCGTCGAGCAGGTTGTGGCGCATGAAGGGGAATGAGATGCCGCCGAAGTTGGAACCGCCGCCGAAACAGCCAATCACGATGTCGGGATACTCGCCGGCCATGGCCATCTGCTTCTCTGCCTCAAGGCCGATGATGGTCTGGTGGAGGCCTACGTGGTTGAGCACGGAGCCGAGGGTGTACTTACAGTTGGGCGTGGTGGTGGCGAGCTCTACGGCCTCGGAGATGGCGGTGCCAAGCGAGCCGCTGTGGGTGGGGTCCTTGGTGAGGATATCCTTACCGGCACGGGTGGACATCGAGGGAGACCCCTCAACGACAGCTCCGAAGGTGCGCATGATGCTGGAGCGGTAGGGCTTCTGCTGCATGGTGATCTTCACCTGATAGACGGCGCAGTCGAGACCGTAGATCTTGGCTGCGTAGGAGAGGGCTGCGCCCCACTGACCTGCACCGGTCTCGGTGGTCACATTGGTGGTGCCTTCCTGCTTGGCATAGTAGCACTGGGGCAGGGCGGAGTTGATCTTATGGGAGCCCAGGGGATTGGTCGACTCGTTCTTGAAATAGATGTGTGCCGGTGTGCCGATGGCCTCTTCGAGGGCATAGGCGCGCACCAGTGGGGTGGAACGATAGTACTTGTACTTGTCGAGCACGTCCTCGGGGATGTCGATCCAGCGATGCTCGGTGTCGAGTTCCTGCACGCAGCACTCACGGGGGAAGATGTGTGCCAGGTCGTCGACGCCCAGGGGCTGCTTGGTGGCAGGGTGGATGGGCGGCATAGGTTTGTTGGGCATGTCTGCCTGAATGTTGTACCACTGTGTGGGAATCTCATTCTCCTGTAGGATGAATTTCTTCTGTTTAGCCATAATGTTTTTTTGTTTTGAATTGGTGACTATTATATCATTTATTATTATTCTATATTATTATTCTATCTCTCTGTTTTCTCTTGCGTCAGCTTCTCCATATACTCCTTGGGCTGCATGCCGAACTGCTTCTTGAAACAGGTGGAGAAATAGCGTGGGTCGCGGAAGCCCACCTTGTAGGCCAGGTCGCTGACGCGATAGGTGGGATCCGACTGAGCGAGGCGCTGTGCTTCCTTCAGTCGGATGTCGCGGATGAAGCCAGAGACGTTCAGTCCTGTGATGGAGCGCAGCTTGTTGTAGATGGTCGACGAGCTGGCTCCCATGTCGGCAGCGAGGGCCTCGCGGTCGTAGGCGTCGTCGTCGAGGTGGGCATAGACACATGCGAGGGCGCGGCTGAGGAACTCCTCGTCGGGCGATTTCGGTGCAACGATGATGCGCCGTGCTTCCTCAGCAGACTCCTGATGGTATTCGCTTTGGACACGCTTGCGGTTCTCGATGATGTTTTCGATGCGGAGCTTGAGATCGCTCAGGCGGAAAGGCTTCGTGAGATACTCGTCGGCACCAAGCAACAGGGCCTGCTGCTCGTCTTCTTCCTGCGTCTTCGCAGTCAGCAGGATGATGGGCAGGTGGTTGTAGTTGGGGTCGTCCTTGATGATCTTCGTGAGCTCATAGCCGTCCATCTCGGGCATCATCACATCGGAGATGATGAGGTCGAGGGCTTTCTGGTGGATGATGTTGAGAGCTTCGCGACCATTCTTGGCCACGTAGACGTGGTAGGTCGATTTCAGCAGCTGCTGCATGAGCATGAGCAACTCTACATTGTCTTCGACGACAAGCAGGCGGTAGACATCGTCGTCGGCATGGTCCTGCGGCTCGTCATCCTCGTTGACATCTGGCCTGAGGGCCTGGATGTCGATGATGGCGTTCTGCGGGATGTTGAAGTCTGTGGTACGCGACTCGTCGAGCTCATCTGCCTTGAAGGCCTCTTTGTTGATGGGCAGCGTGACGGTAAAGGTGGTGCCTTTGCCCACCTCGCTCTGACACTGGATGCTGCCGTGGTGCAAGTAGACGAGGTCGCGGGTGAGATAGAGTCCCAGACCTGTGCCAATGGTCTTGTGCTTGCGGTATTCTCCGTCGTGGAAGCGCTGGAACAGGTGTTTCATCTTTTCCGGGGGGATGCCGTCGCCTGTATCGCTCACCTCGATGCGGATATGGTCGAAGGTGCTGTTGGTATGCACCTTTAGCGATACTTCGCCATCCTCGTGGGAGTATTTTGCTGCGTTAGAGAGCAGGTTGTATATAATCTTGTCGAGCTTGTCTGTGTCTATCCACCCCATCATACTCTCTGGATAGCAGGAGATGGTGAAATGCTGGCGCTTGTGTACCAGAAGGGGCTCAAGGCACTCTGCGGTCTCACGGATATAGCGCATGACATCGCCTCTGGCCACAAGCAGTTTAAGCTGTCCCGCCTCTGATTTGCTGGTCTCGAGGATCTGCTGTAGCAGCCGTACCATACGTTGGATGTTGAGCTGCATGAGGTCGTAGTCGCGGCCATGCTGTGGGGCCTCGTCGCGTAGTTTGTCGACAGAGGCGGAGATGACGGTGAGCGGCGTGAGCAACTCGTGCGTGATATTTGTGAAGATGTCACTCATCTGGAGTCGACGGCGCAGGCGAAGGCTTCGCAGATAGAGGTTCCTACCTACGAAGATGACGACACTGATGATTGCCAGGGTGGCAATGATAAGTAATATGCGCACGCTCATGAGATTGAGTGGTTGAGTAATTACCCTGCAAAATTATACATTTTTCTCGAAAAAAAGGATGAATCCTCCCAAAAACTTGCTATTTGCTGGCCTAAAATGTTTGAAATGCGTGATTTTATGTTTAAAATGCGATAATTCACGCATTTTAAACACCAAATAATGTAATGTCTACATCGGTTTTGTGGAAAGGTTATATCTTTGCAACAGAAAAAGATTTTAATGGTTAAGGTTTATGGTTGATTAATTTAGTTTTTTAAGTAATTATGGAAAAGGCTCGTTGTGAAACGAGCCTTTTCATATTCTAATATAGAGTGGTTGAGATACTGATTACAGCAACTCTTCTATCTGCTTCTCGATATTAGTAATCTTCTCTGTTGGTTCAAAGCGTGCGATCACCTGTCCCTTCTTGTTGATAAGGAACTTGGTGAAGTTCCATTTGATGTCGGCCTTCTGCTTGTAGTCGGGATCGGCCTTCGAAAGCATGTCTTCGAGAATCGGGGCGATGGGGTGCTCCATGTCCCAGCCTGCGAAGCCCTTCTCTTCCTGAAGGAACTTGAACAGGGGATCGGCATCGTCGCCGTTGACCTTTACCTTCTTAAAGCGGGGGAAGTCTGTGCCGAAGTTGAGCTTGCAGAACTCATGGATGCTCTCGTCGGTACCGGGAGCCTGTTGCCCGAACTGGTTGCAGGGGAAGTCGAGAATCTCAAATCCCTGGCTGTGATACTTCTTGTAAAGTGCTTCCAGCTCGTCGTATTGGGGAGTGAATCCACACTTGGTTGCTGTATTTACGATCAGCAACACCTCATTGGCGTATTCCTTTAGGGATACGTCCTTGCCTTTTCTGTCCTTGACAGTGAAATCATAAACTGTTTTCATTTCTTTATCTGATAAATAGGTAAAATGCTTAGTTCTGGCTACAAATTTACAACATTTCCGTGGTTCCACCAAATAATTGGGCAAAAAAAGCGCTTGGGCATATGCAACTACCCAAGCGTGAAGTCTTTTCACGAAGTGATGTATCTTATTTCTTCGCAGCCTTGACTTTCAGTCGAGCATGATTACACTCGATAATCTGAAAGCAAGCTTTCGATTATTCTCACTTTTTCGCAGCCTTACCGTAGCGGCTCATGAACTTATCAACACGTCCAGCGGTGTCAACGAGCTTGCTCTTACCAGTATAGAACGGGTGAGAGGTGCTGGAGATTTCAACTTTTACCACAGGGTAAGTTTCGCCTTCGAATTCTACTGTGTCGTTGGTCTTTGCTGTAGACTTCGAGAGGAACATATCGCCGTTGGACATGTCCTTAAACACGACGGGGCGATAGTTTTCGGGATGAATACCTTTTTTCATTTTGAGTTTAATATTAATAATATAAAATGTTCAATTTCTCACTTTGGGCTGCAAAGGTACTACTTTTTTTTGAAGTATATGGGTTGAAGGTTGAAGTTTATATCTCCAATTAAAGATTATTAACAGATTGGAGGCAAAAAGTTTGCTCTCATGGGTTGGGTATTCAATGATTTTTTGTATCTTTGCACCTAGTTTATAATCCTATAACAATGATTATTATCGGAATCGCTGGCGGTTCAGGTTCGGGCAAGACCACCGTCGTGAAGCGCATTGCCAAGGCTCTGCCGCCTCACTGTGCGGCCATTATCCCGTTGGACTCCTATTACAACGACACCACCGATCTCACAGATGAAGAGCGTAAGGCTATCAACTTCGATCACCCTGACGCCTTCGATTGGAAGTTGCTCACGGAACATATCAAGCGTCTGAAGAACGGCGAGGCTATCGAACAGCCCACCTATTCGTATGTACTCTCCAACCGTCTGCCAGAAACGGTCCATGTAGACCCGAAGCCTGTGATTATCCTTGAGGGCATCATGACGCTTCACTATAAGAAGCTGCGCGACATGATGGACCTGAAGATTTATGTCGATACAGACAGTGATGTCCGCCTTATCCGCAATATCCGTCGTGACGTGGTGGAACGGGGCCGGACGGTCGAGATGGTGCTGAACCACTATGAGGACGATGTGAAGCCCATGCACGAGCAGTTTATCGAGCCCACCAAGAAGTTTGCAGATCTTGTCCTTCCTTGGGGGCGCGAGAACAAACGGGGCATCGACATTCTGCGCACCTACATCCAGGGATTCTCTGAAGAGGTGCGCGAGGAGATGATGAGCAAGGAAGGGTGATTACGCTTCCGTAGGAGCCTTGGGCAGGTAGGCCTCATGGTCCTGTGGGATGGTGCTGGCCGTCTCTGAGGCCTCTGCATCCTCAGTGTCCTGTACCTCTTCGGCATCCTGAACCTCCTCAGCAGTCTGTACTTCCTCAGCCTGCTGAACCTCCTGTGCCTTGGCATATTTCCGCTTGTCGGAATGAATCTTGATGGTGTTGATCATCTCTGTCACGCCATACAGGAGTGTGCACCAGCCCAGAATGAGCATGGCCACGCTTGCAGGGTCCATCGGGCGGATAATGACGTAGAGGCCTGTGAGCAGGATGATGGAGGGGAATATCCAGTAGCCGAAGCCTATTTCTCCGAATTTCCGTGCATTGGCGAGATTCATGTACTGGTTGATGGCACCCAGGATGAGCATGGCGCCGATGATATACATCAGTGCCGTGATGAAGATGTTGGGTGTCATGGCGAGGATGGCGCCAAGGATGATACTGCCAATACCCACGATGGGGAATGTGGGGCGCTCGCCTGCCACCACGTTGCCATCAGCATCGGTGATCTTATACTCCGACACATGCTTCCTGGCATTCAGATACACCACCAGCGCGATGATGCCTGAAAGAAAGAACAGTACACCGATGGCGACGGTAATCCACGTAACGGTGTTGTCGGGATACTTGATGAGCAGGATACCTACGGCGATGGCGCAA
Organism: uncultured Prevotella sp.; assembly: GCA_946548085.1. Taxonomy (GTDB): domain Bacteria; phylum Bacteroidota; class Bacteroidia; order Bacteroidales; family Bacteroidaceae; genus Prevotella. The sequence goes on from CAMNPN010000082.1 coordinate 19,599, forward strand.
ATAGACCGGAAAAAGGAACTCTGTAATATCTTCATAATGGTTATTTATTCAATTTACGCTGCAAAAATACAAAAAAAGTTACAGATTACACAGATAATAACGGATTATTTTTTAATTTTGCACCAAATTCCCATATTATGGATACTGTATTATACCTTGTCAGACATGGAGAGACGGTGGATAACGCCAACCAGATCATGCAGGGACAGACGCAGGGCGAACTGAACGAGAACGGCCTGCGACAGGCGCATGAACTCTGCGAACAGTGGAAGAGCCGCGAGATAGACGTCGTGATGGCCAGCGACCTGAAGCGCGCTGTCGACACGGCAGCCATCATCGCCGTGCCTCATGGCCTCAAGGTGGTGACCACTCCGCTGCTGAGGGAGCGTGACTGGGGGGGATTCACAGGACGTTACATCCCCAGCCTGAAGAACGAAGTCTGGCCTGATGACATTGAGACATTGGAAAACCTTCTTTCCCGGGCTGGCGAGTTCATCGCCTATGTCAGAAAGACTTATCCGGGAAAGAAGGTGCTGGCCGTTGGACATGGCATTATCAATAAAGCTGTCCAGGCTGTCTATTTCAAGAAGTCAATGAGCGAGATTCAGAAGATGTCGAATGCTGAAGTCAGGGAACTTGTGCTCTGACTTATCGGCGGCCGCCCATTCTGCTGCCTCCACCGCCATTGCCTCCGCTGTGGCCTCCTCCGTGAGAACCGCCATGTGAGCCGCTGCTGAAGGAACCGCCGCTGCGCGAGCCACCTCCGCTGAATCCGCCGCTGCGCGAACCACCACTGAATCCTCCGCTGCGAGAGCCTCCGCTGAATCCGCTGTTGCTACGAGGAGAGCTGCTGAAGGTGCTGCTCCTGTGAGAGCTGATGCCGCTGCGGTTGCTGGAGCCATTGAAGCTGCTGTTGCCACGAGAGCCTCTTTCGATGCTCCTCTGGCGCATCTGCGAGTTGCGGCCGTCAATAGAGCGGGTGGGATCCCTGCGCTCGATCATGTCGCTTCTGCGCTCGATGCCCCTGTTGCCACCAGCACTTCCGCGCTCGATGGAGCCTCGCCCGATGCGGCCTCTCTCGCCAGTGACGCGGGTAGAGCTGTGACGGTTGCTGCCCCTGAAGTCACCGCGGTTCCAGCGGTCGTGCATGCCGATGTGCTCTCTGTGAGGGGCACGGAAGTGGTTGCGATGACCGTGATAGTAGCCGTGGCCGCCGACTCTGTGCCAGGCATGGGCACCACGATAGGTGACATAGAAGTGGGGACGCCCGAAGTAGAAGTAGTCGCGATGCGGATAGCGGGCGTAGACGCCAAAGTGCCAGTAGCCTGCATCCCAGTACAACGGACGGTAGAAATAGGATGCTGCGATGAAAGCATTCCACTGCCAGTCGAGCAGGATATAGCTCAAGTCGAGATTACGACGCTCCCAGTAGGTGCCGTACACGTCGTAGCGGCTGGTGACACCCATCAGGTAGTCGAGATTGATCTCATAGGCGGCCTCGTACTGCTCGTCGGTGAGGTTCAGCTCGTAAGCCATCTTGTCTGTCAGGAACAGGGCCTCGTTGCGGGCCTGCTCATAGCTCATTGCGTGTGCAGTGACGGTTGCTGTCAGCATCATCATCAGTGCAAAAAACATCTTCTTCATACTCGTATCTTTTAAAGGGTTATACATTCTTTTTCTGTTTCACACTGCAAAATAACGACTTTTTCGTGGCTCCTGCAAAGGATTTTCCCTAATCGGGAGGGGGAAAATCCCTAAACTGTAAGGTTATTCAGATTATTATTCGTAATTTTGCACCGTGAATTGTTCTTTTATCGTATGAGAATCGTTATATATATATTATTATTAGGTATATCGTTGACGGCGCGCGGGCAGCGGCGGGCTCTGTTTGACAGCCTCGCCTATCGTGCGGAGCTGCAGGCCACCGTCTCTGGCGGCGACCATAATCCCCTGTGGCTCAATGCCAACAAGTATGGCCTGAGTTCATTGAAGAATACCAACGGCTATCTGCGTGCTTCTGTCGAGCGGCCTCTGTCGCTTGACAACGGGCGCAAGTGGGGCATCGGCTACGGGGTCGATGCCGCCGTGGCAGCGGGGTTCACCAGCACCCTTGTGGTGCAGCAGGCCTTTGTGGAGGCGCGCTGGCTGAAGGGTACGCTGACCGTTGGCGCCAAGGAGTATCCGATGGAGCTGAAGAACCGTGAGCTGAGTTCCGGCTCGCAGACCTTTGGCATCAACGCCCGTCCTGTGCCTCAGGTGAGGCTGGCCCTGCCAGACTACTGGACCATCCCTCATACGAAGAACTGGCTGGCGCTGAAAGGTCATATCGCCTATGGCCGTACCACTGACGACGGCTGGCAGAAAGATTTCACGCAACAGCAAAGTCGTTATACTGAAGGAACGTTATATCATAGTAAGGCTGGCTATCTAAGAATTGGTCCCAAACAGCTTACCTTGGAGGCGGGTGTGGAGCTCGCCTGTCAGTTTGGTGGCAAAACTATTCGACTCCAGGAAGGTCAGATGATGGAGGTGGAGAATGCCTCTGGAATGAAATCTTTCTGGAATGCTTTCTTTCCTGGAGGGGCTGGTGCTGACGAAGTGAATAGTGCTTATCAGAATGCCGATGGTAATCAGATTGGTAGCTGGGTGTTACGCGTAAACTATAACTGCGAAAAGTGGGGGATAAGTGTGTATGCCGACCATTTCTTTGAGGATCACTCTTCGATGTTTTTGCTTGATTACGATGGCTATGGCGAGGGTGATGAGTGGGATGTGAGGAAGGAGAACCGCTATTTTGGCTATGGTTTGAAAGATATCATGGTAGGTGCAGAACTAAGGTTGATACAATGTGATTGGTTGAATGCCCTCTTATTAGAGTATGTTAACTCAAAGTATCAGAGCGGTCCTGTCTATCACGACCATTCTCAGCATATTAGCAACCATCTGGGTGGTATGGATGACTACTATAACCATCACCTCTATACTGGGTGGCAGCACTGGGGACAGGTTGTTGGTAATCCGTTGTACCGCTCACCACTTTATCAAGATGACGGTGAAATCACCATTGGGAACAATCGGTTTGAGGCATGGCATCTTGGACTTGCAGGTAAGCCTCTTAATCATTTGGGATATCGTCTATTGGCTACCTATCAGACGGGGTATGGAACCTATCATAACCCTTATATTCCCGAGCGGTATCAGACTAGCCTGTTGGCCGAGGTAAGTTGGCAATTTGCTAAAGGATGGAAAGTAACAGCAGCATGGGGAGCTGATTTCGGCTCCATACTCGGTGATAATAACGGTTTACAACTAACAGTCAGTAAAACAGGTATTTTGAGAAAGAAGTGATAAAACTGATGAAACATTTAATTATATATATAATATGTATAGGCCTACTTTTGACAGGCTGTACGATAGAAACGTCAGAGAATGACGATCTTGATGGCTTTTGGCATTTGGAACAGATTGATACGCTTGCATCGCAGAATACGGTGGACTACGGCGGTCAACGCGTCTTTTGGAGTATTCAGGCAGGACTATTGCAGTTGTCCAATCAGATAAACAATACAATTATCTATCGGTTGGTCTACGACAACCAACAACTCACACTTGCAGATCCTTGTATGTTTGATCGTACTGATGGTGATACACTTGTGACTGATGTCGACGTATTGCAGCCCTATGGCGTCAACTCCCTGAATGAGGTATTCCTTGTAATCAGTCTTAGCGGGCGTAGTATGGTGTTGGAGTCACCCATATTACGACTACATTTTAGGAGGTATTAGTGTATTAGTGATCGTTCTTGGGCGTTACATATAGTGTTTTCTGAAGGCATATATACAAAAACATAGTGTGTTGAAGGCTGCAGACAGCTTCCCTATATGTTCATCTTGTGTCTGTATCTCATAGACCTGACGAACGCTATTCAGTTTATTAGATGAAAGTGAGTCGTTGCTAGTACGGTAGACAGTTAGACTCTCATTGATACCGTAGGCGTAATCTATATTGTGCAAGATCTGTAACCAGGTCGCATAGTCTTGTCCTCCTCGGCGCAGAGGCATCCTGAAGTCGGGAATCTTCGTACGATTTAGCATCACTGAAGATGTGGCTATGACAGTCTGCCGCAGCAATCCGTGATAGCTTATCTTGTTAGGTATAGGTATATTACTTTTCACAGAAAGACCTTTCGCGTTTTTTATTTTGATGCGGGTAAAGCTGAAGGCAATATCATTTTTTGCCATATAACAAGTTTGAATACTTAGTTTCTCCGGCTCCCAGTAGTCATCACTGTCGAGAAATGCAAGATATTCACCTCGTGCTTTTGCAATGGCTGTATTGCGAGCCACGGCAGCACCACAGTTTTTCTCTAACCTGCAATATCTTATTCGATCATCATCTACGGCCAGTCGCTCTATTATTTGTTGTGAATGGTCTGGCGAACAGTCATCTACGAGGAGTAGTTCCCAATTCTTATAAGTTTGAGCTTGTACGGAGCGGATGGTCTGTTCGATGAAATCTGCTGCTTTATAGACAGGCGTGATGATTGAAACGAGTCCCTGTTGGTATGTTCGTGTGTCTTCCCTCATGATTAATAAATAGGTGTAAGCCAATTTCTGTAGGCTTTCATCTCCCCTGTAATAACCTTATGATAGATGTCCGACAGTTGAGTGGTAATGAGTCCTGCTTTCCCTTCGCTAATGTTGTAGCCATCTATTTCAGTGATGTGTGTGATTTCCATTGCCGATCCACATAGAAATGCTTCATCGCATATATAGAGTTCTGTCCTGTCAATATCACGTTCTACCGTCGTGATGCCGAGTACCTCTTGTGCAATTTTGATAATTGTATCACGTGTGATGCTTTCAAGCACTGATGCCGTGGGTGGCGGGGTGAATAGAATACCGTCTCGTGCCATGAAAAAGCATGCTCCAGGACCTTCAGAGATTTTGCCTTGGCTGTTTGGTATTAGAGCCGTATCATACCCGTTCTGCTGAGCATCTAAGTAGGCCATGCGGCTGTTGATGTAGTTGGCGCCAACCTTTGCCCGTGGTGAAAGATTCCGGTCGCTTATGCGTTCCCATGAACTCACCTGGCAGCGTAATCCCTGTTTTTCGCTGATGGGCTGATAAGCCTTTGCAATGGGAGCGATGAACATATTGATGGGTTCACGGGAGTTCCATGTGCCTCCTACACCATCGACAAAAACCGTCTGCCTTACAGCAATGTCCTCATGGTAGTTGTTAGCTCTCACGATGTCTTTCAGTCCCTGCTCAAAATTTTGGGTAGTATAAGGACTATTCAGACGCAGCAGTTTGATGGAGTGATGTAGCCTTTTATAGTGATCTGCAAGTCGGAAGGCATATAGCTGTTTTTCTTGCTCAGACCAATAACAACGTATTCCCTCAAATACGTTAGCTCCGAATTGTGATGTTGGCGAGAGAACGTTAATGGTGGCTTCTGCCACGGGTATTATCTTGCCGCCAAGCCATATCAGTCTGTTATTATTGTCCATTTTACTTGTCTATCTTTAATTATATTATTCTTTTTTATGAGCCATCTCGATGACTTTAGCTTGAGCCAGTTCGGCAGAGTCGCGGTCACTGAGTCTATTGTCTATTTTGTTTTCGTAGATGTCCTCGTGGCGGAATACATTAATGAATGTTTTGGCAATGATATAGGTATCAAACATGATTCCCCACTTCCTGTAGAGGTCGATGTATCGGTTATCGAAGTCAACTTTAACGTCCCAGGGAAGTTCGTTGCGCCCTTGTATTTGTGCGTAACCTGTTAGCCCGGCTGTTACCTCAAAACGCTTCTTGAAGCATGAATTTAGTGTCTCGTAGTCACCAAGTTCATACTCGACGCACGGTCTAGGACCGACAATGGTCATGTCACCCAAAAGGATATTTATCAATTGGGGGAGCTCGTCCAGACTATGATCTCTAAGGAACCGTCCACAGCGAGTCACCCTAGGGTCACCTTCGTAATTGAAGAGTCCAGTACCCTGTGTCTCGGCATTCTTTACCATGGATCTAAATTTGAGCATCTTGAATATGCGACCTTCCTTTGTTAGCCGGTCTTGCCTGAAAATGACGGGACCTTCTGAATCTCTTTTTATCCATATTGCACATGCAAGCATCACAGGTGATAGTAATAGTAGGGCAATGGCCGACGCAAGAATGTCGAATCCTCGCTTGAGTAGGTCGTTTAATACAATCCAGATATGCCACATGACTTTTAGAATTTGAACTCGTAGGTATGAAAAAGATCGTCAAATGTCTCTTTGCGCTTTACAATGAATTGTCTGTTAGCATTTAACTCTATGACAGGAAAGTTTGGCAAGATGAAAGGCGGCTTAAGTACGACAGAGTAGGATCCCACATTGTCAAACACTACTAAGTCGCCTACAGCTAGAGGCCCATTATAGTCTCGATATAGATAATCGTTCTCAATGCAGGTGTATCCACCGAAATCGAGGTTATAGGCGTTAGTTTGTCTTTCGGGCTGGTCGCTGTACACCCTGATGGGTGGGTTCTTCTTATTGAGTGTGGGGTTGATGTTGTAGATGCTGCCAAGAAGTGTGGCAAAAGCCTTGCCTCTGATATCTTTGATGCTGATCACTGAGGTCACAAATTTCATTACGTCACCAACCAATGCACTACCTGGTTCGATGAATAACTTAGGACGATACTCTGCTCCTTCGAAGTGGGTAGCAATGTATCCTGCTGCCACGGCTGCATATTCTTCGTAGGATGGAATCTTTGTGTCGAATTGAGCTTTCAGTTCCTCTTTCATTTTACCAAAGAGACCTCCACCCAGGTCTATATGGTCAATTGTTTGGTTGTGTAGCTTATCGGCCAGGTGGCTGATGCCTTCAGCCCTCGGCTTCCAGGTTTCTATGGCTCTTGTAGCAAAATGGCACTGTATGCCACTGATGTGTATGTTTTGTTTACTCAGGAGTTCTTTTATCAGTTGCTCAAAGGCAGGCTTGGTTACATCAAACCCAAAGCGTGAAATGACACCATCGTTGATTGTGAAGTTGCAACGCAACCCTATGTTTATCGTCTTTTCAGGATAGGCATTAGCTAGTGCCTTAATATCAGCCACTTCAGCGTAGTCGTCCAGATTGACGGTGCCTCCGCCAAGGATAATTTCCCGAATGGTTTCAGGTTTCTTATAAGGACCATTGAAGTGAATTTTACTAGTGGCAATACCTAACCGTTTAGTAATCTCGTATTCCATGTCGGATACAATCTCCGCATAGCCCCCTAGTTCGTCTACGAGTTTACAGAGTCGGGGTATATAGTTTGTCTTGTATGAATAGGCAATATATGTTTGAGGATAATATGAGCGAAACGCAGATAGCAGTTCCCTAAAGTTACAAGAGAATTGCTCTGTGTCCAACAGATAGAATGCTCCTCCGTGTTCTCTTTCAATCTGTCTCAGTATGGAAATGTTAAGTTCCATCTCTGTGTTATCTGTTTACAATCTCATTAACTTTCCTAACGACCTCTTCGTGGTTTTTCATGAAGTAGTCATCTGCTTGGTTTACTAAGAATTTCTCAAAACTCCTGATTTCTTTAACACCTTCACAGAATATTTGTTCAATTTCTTGTATATCTTCAATCTTAGCGGTGTCACAGAAACTACGTGAAAGAATGGCCATGTCAGATTTAAGCCTATAGTGCTCTGTTAGGATATTACGTCCCGAGATCATTCCTTCATTTAGACGGGCTATACCACCGAAACCACAGAATTTGTTCTTGGCTTTCATCTTGTTGATTAACTCGTCCACCTTTCCATTCGATAACAGCTCGAACATGAATTTCATGTGGTATTGCAGATGAAGGTCATTAAGTCCGATAAGAATCTCGTCTATACCGTCTTGTTCAAGTACGTCGTCTAGTACCAGTTCCGCAGGAATGGTTTCTAAGAGCAACATTACTTTTGCTCGCCCGTTGATATAATCTCTGAACCGTTTTACATCATCGGTGCTCGTCCACATAGGCAACATCACAATATCAGCTCCTCGACTTATAATCTCTTCTATCTCTTGCTTGCTGTCTGTGTACAGGGCATTAGAGCGCACCAGCAACTCCGATGTTGTCAGTGTCTCTCTTATCTTGTCTATATCGTTCAGCGAATGATGCGACTTGACGGAGTCTAAATTGCCTTGCCTCTCATTTTTACCCCGTACTTCCAAATCTATGAATATACGGTCCACACCATTCTTTTCAGCAATACGAGCGATGGTGGGCTCGTTCGCTATAAACATTAATTTAATAGCCATCCGATGGTCTTTTCTTTTTAAACGTATTTTATACGTTTTTTATTATGTCGGGCCGATAATTTTTTATAATACCCCTTTTGAGCGTGCAAAGATACGACTTTTTTTGCAATTAATGAATTATCTCTCCTTTTTTTTTGCTTTTTACATTATTTCTGTGTTTTATTTTATGACTTTACGGTAACCTTTCCTTGTTTTGGCAATATAGATACCATGCCTGATGACATCAGTCTTGTGACCGTCAAGAGAATAAAATATTTCTTTAGGGTTTGTTTTTGTCATACACTCTATGGATGTGCTATTCAGCCGACTGATCATATCGTTAAGAAAAAATAGGTGGTTACATAGCCAGTCAACCATCTTGTTGACTTCATCTGAAACGGGAAGATATTCTTTTCCCCATCTTTCCATATCGTATTTTAATGACAGATTCAGTGCCTCTCCGTATTCAGAGTGAGAGAAAGACGAAAGACTGTCAGAAATGGCAGTCGTAATAGTAGGATATACTTGTTTCCAGAGATTCGTATAAGTTTCGATAAATGGTATCTTATTCGTATTCCTAAACAAATCAAATATAAAGAAGGCTGACCATTGGTGTATGCTTGACCAGTCATTAAGTCTTCTGTCGTCCAAGATCGTGTCGAAGTCCCACAGAGGCCCCATCTTAATTTTGCTGTCATTCGTGTTATCATGTTTTGTTAAGAAGATATTTGAGCCGCCTGCGTCGTAGGTTCCAAGTATGTCGTGGGCAAGTACCCATGCGGCTACAGATTGAATATCTAAATATTTCTCATAAGTACCTAACCTAATGGATTCTTCCATGTCGAAGATGATATCTTTGAAGAGTTCAAAGTCTTCTGAACCTTCAGGATATTTAAACGTGTAGCATTCTGGATAGCTGGTACTGGGAATATAATAGTTCTCGTTCCACCAATAAGCATCATACTCCATGATAAATCCTGTCTTGTCTATGTTAAGGCGACAGTTTGTGTTCCTCTTCACGGATTCAGAAAGAATGTAGACTCCCCTATATTGGTCATTTATAAAGACGTTGACGTATCCAAAAGTAGGTGTCCACTGTACTCCTATTATTCTACTAACGATGCTGCCAAGAAGAGTGTTTAGCATTCCTTGGTGACCTGTCAATAGCACCCACTCTTTATCACGATATTTGTTCTCATTGCCTCGACAAAGAATGTCGCCCTGCTGTTGGAGTTTGATTTTGAAAGGTTTCTTTTCTTCGTGGGCGCTTGTGTTGCCTCGTATCTTGATGGTCATACCCTTTTCCCCATTGCTGAATTCCCCGCTGTCGAACATGCATGAGTCTTTTTGCCAAATGGAAATTCTTCCCGGTACTTTTGTAGCATTGGTGATGCTGAACCCCATCCGCCCTTCAGGGGCACTGACATATTCACATGAAGGCTCCTCGCCGTTAACAGTTTCTATCAAAACGACAGGAAGGCCTAATTGTGAAATCGCCTGAATACTTTGCGCCTCAACGCAATGAAGAGCGATGGTTATTAGCAATGCTATCGTTGAGTAAAACCGCTTGAGGATATAACTGACTGCTTTGTAATTAAGTCGACTATAAGTACTGACGGACATTTTCCCTGTTGAGATATGTTCGTTGTCGTATATCTTGAGTCTGGGGACATATACGACTTTAAGGCCGGCCTCTCTGCATAATTCTGCCAAGTAGATCTCCTCACAGAAAAGAAAAACCGGATAATCGATAATCCCGTTTTTGAGGAAAAAAGCTTTAGTTAGGATAATGAATGATCCATGACCAGCATAAATGAATTTGCGATTAAGTGGCTGCGCTCTCTTTCGGCGATATAAAGTTTTGGTATAGATGCTGTGCATGAAAGGTAAACGATGAATCATTTTTAATAACCATAGTTTGTTGTGTGAATAGCGGTCGGATATTTTAGGGTTTAAATCTCTATTCTCTTGTCGCGACCAAATTTGTGGGGCTATCCAGCCTGTGTCTTCAGTGCAGTCGTAGGCAACCAGTTTTGCGAAAAAATCCTTTTCTAATGTTAGGTCAACATTACTGATAATGACGTAGTCGTAGGCAACAGGGTGATTTTTCTGCATCATGCGTTTTACGGCTCCAAAGTATCCAGGGTTGTCTTTATCATTGTTGTTGGTGACGAAGGTGTCTACACTCACTTTGTCACCAGCAGTTTTGGCTGCACGTTCTATGGATGCAAGATAAAGGTCTCGTTCCTTGTCAGAATGATAAGAGACGCAAAAGATAGCTATTTTTATCATGTTTACATCTGCTATGTTCTTGTATTTATATTCAGAACTATGGGAATTTGTAGAAAACTATTATCCTATCGCAGAGAAAAGTATGTCGAACAGTCTGATCACTGTATGATGTCCTTGAAGTTCGTGAGTACGAATTCCACCTCTTCATCCGTCAGCCGTGTGTGCAACGGAAGCGTAATCTCGTTGACAAACAGGTTGTAGGCGTTGGGGAAGTCCTTGATGTCGAATCCCATCTGCTTGTAGGCCGTCATCATCGGCAGGGGCTTGTAGTGCACGTTGCAGGCAATTTCCCGGCGGGCCATCTCCGTGATGACCTCGTTGCGATAGTCCCCGTCTTTGCCCAGCAGCCTTACCTGGTAAAGGTGTCCCGACGAGGTGTGCTCTGCCGTATAGTGGTCGCGAACCTGCACGTTCAGGCCTTTCAGGGCATCGTCGTAGCGCTCGATGAGCTGTCGCCTGCGGGCCAGCAGCTGGGGGTAGCGCTTCATCTGCACCAGTCCGATGGCGGCGGTCAGGTCGGTCATGTTGCTCTTGTAGGCAGGTGTCAGCACATCGTACTCCCAGGCGCCAAGCTTGGTCTTCGCCAGCGCGTCCTTGCTCTGCCCGTGGAGAGAGTTCAGCTGGAACTGGTTGTAGAGCCACTCATCGTCGATGCCCTTGATGGGGCGCCAGGTCAGGGCTCCCCCCTCGGCCGTGGTGAAGTTCTTTACTGCGTGGAAGGAGAAGGATGTAAAGTCGCTCACGCTGCCTATCATCTTGTCGTGCCACTTGGCGCCGAAGGCGTGTGCGGCGTCGTCAACCACGATGACGCGCCCTATCGCCTCCTGCAGCGCGTTGGCAGGGCGGAACAGGCTGCGCTTGCTCTCTACGATGGCCGTGATCTTGGCGTAATCGCAGGGCACGCCGCCCAGGTCTACGGGAATGATCACCTTCGTACGCTCGTTGATGGCGTCGGCCAGCCTCTCGTAGTCCATCTCGTAAGAGTCGGGCTGGGTGTCGATCAGTACCAGCTTCGCCCCGACATGACAGACGGGACTTGCTGAAGCCGTGTACGTGAAGGCCGAGGTGATGACCTCGTCGCCAGGGCCGATGCCCAGTATGCGGAGGATCGACTCCAGGCAGGCGGTGGCGGAATTCTGGCACACGGCCTTCTGCGTCTGGCAGTATTCGGCAATCTGCCGCTCAAACTCCTTTGTCCGCGGACCAGTCGTGATCCATCCCGAGAGCAGCGCGCGGCTTACCTCCTGGACTTCTTGTTCTGTAATATCTGGTGGAGAGAAAGATATCTTCATAAGCTATCTGTTTGGATAATCCTGCTCCAGAATCGACGTCACACACTTCTCAATGAATCTTTCTTCATTGAAAAGCGGGCAGATGACTGATACTGTTCGAACGTTCATTTATCCTTTTAACGTTATTTTTCTGCAATTAGTGTGCAAAGGTACAACTTTTTTTCTTCTTACAAAGCCAAAATGCAAAAAATCACTCTTTTTACCCCTTTTACCTTTATATATATCTAAAATAGGTGCAAAGGTAAGGGGAAAGTGAGTCTGTGTGATGGCAAGCCCCATTTACCCCTCCCCCCCTGATCTTGCATAACGCTGTTGGCGAGTGCTATATGCATTGTTGCTGATGCCTCTTTATGATGTTGCTAATGCCTCTTTATACTGTTGCCGATGCCCCTTTATGTTGTTTGAAGGTATTGCTTACAGGGAAAGCAGATACTCCTTATAGGGTGAAAGCCCTATTCCCGCAGGGGTTTTACCCTATCCTTACTATCGTTTGCCTATACTCAAACAATCGTTCGCCTATACTCAAACGATCGTTCGGCTATAGGCAAACG
>CAMNPN010000083.1 GCA_946548085.1 uncultured Prevotella sp.
GCCTACCAACGGCCTCGACATCCCCTCGAAGTCGCAGTTCCGCAAGGTGATCGCCCAGAATATGTCAGAAGACCGCACGCTGATCATCTCTACTCATCAGGTGCACGACGTGGAGTCGCTGCTCGACCACATCCTCATCCTCTCGCAGCAGAGGTTACTGCTCGACGCGTCGGTGGCCGAGCTCACAGACAAGTACGTCTTCGAGTACCGCCCGACAGACGATATGCAGGATGCGCTCTACGCCGAGCCGTCGCTCCAGGGCAATGCCGTTATTGCCCCGCGAAAGGTCGACAGTCAGGAAACGCAGTTGAACCTCGAGTTGTTGTTCAATGCCGTTACACAGGATAAGTTATAAGAGTATGTCTATGAAAGGATTAAGAGTATGAAAAGTTTCAGTATAGATCGATTCAGTAAACTGGCAAGATGGTCGCTCACGATCGACAAGAAGTATCACGTGAAATCGTTTTTTCAAAACCTGATTGTATTGACTCTGACGTTCGTGTTCTTCACTTCGATTGACTTTACAGTAAACCAGCAAGATGCCAACTATTTGCCCTGCGCTATCGCAACTGTCGTCGCCTTTGCAGTGACGCTTGTCCTGGGTTCTTCGTTCATGTTCTATAGCATGAGTGGAAAGCACGACATGCAGAGGCTGCTGATGCTACCAGCGTCGAACCTGGAGAAGTACCTGATGCGCTATGCCTCGTGGATTATCCTGGTGCCCATCCAGTTGGTGGCTTTCTTCGCAGCCGACTTGATACAGTATGTGTTTGGTCTGGTGGTGGGCCATGAACAGGTGAAACTGGTGACGAACGCCGTCATAGAGACCTGTCAGGCCGATATGCCTCTGTCATACCGCATGACCTTTGTGTGGCTCTTCGTGTGGCTCCATTCGCTCTACGCCGTAGGGGCAACCTTCTTCCGCTTCCGCAAGCACAACTGGATAGCGACGAGTCTGGTGCTCATCGTAGTCGGCATCCTGCTTTCAGCCTTAGCAGGCCATTGGCAGAACGTCAATATGTTATGGTGGAATAATCAAGATTATTTCAATCTGTTGTTCTTGGCACTCGTTGTAGTGAACTTCTGGCTGTCGTACAGATTCTTCTGCAGGACTCAGGTAATAGGTAAATATATAAATGTATAAGATATGAGAAGTTTTAGTTTCGATAGGTTCCTTAAGACGTTCCGCTGGCTGGTGAGCGTGAATTGGCTGGTGTTGTTGGGTATGTCTTTTGGTTTAACTGTAAGCATGTTTTTACTGGAGATAGTGACGCTCCTTCTTCATCCGGAGCCTTCTGCTTATCTCAGGAATGTAGCGGGCTTCATGACGTTTGCCATCTTGGTGCTACCGCTGGTATATGTTAGTTTGATGTTTACAAGTTTCACCAATATTGGCAGCAAGCAGCAGCGCACCAACTTCCTGATGCTGCCTGCCTCAAATCTGGAGAAGTTCCTAGCTCTAATGGTCTGCGTGACGTTTGTCTGCCTGATCATCACCACCGTGAGTTTCGTCTTGGCTGACTTGCTGCGCATGGGGGTGCTGGCTGTATGGAATCAGCTCCATCCGCTGCAAGGGGTGTCCTTCTATCCTGATGGAGGCAACTTGGTATACTCCTACTGGTGGTCGTCTGCCCTTCCTGACGTGTGGAACAATCTCATCCCCAAGTTCATAGCGACAGACTTGTATCACTACACCCTGTCGCATAAGGTGATGTGTGTGTTGACGGCTTTGCTCTGTGCCGTATGGATTCACTCGTCCTACGCTCTCGGCGGCTCGCTGCTCAGGAAGTATGCCTTTGTGGTGACGACTGTGATCCTGATCCTGTGTGTGATGTCTTTCGTCTATTTCATGCAGACGTCAGGGATGTCGCTGTTCCCTTCGGTGTGGCGGGATAATCAATATGTCTCCCAGGAGGTAGGATTGATGGCCTATGTCCTCTGTGTGCTGTTCGTCATCTTCTCCTGTTTCAACTACTGGGCCTCGTTCCAGACCTTCAAGCATTTCGAACTGATCACTAATAAATGGATGAACTATGACATTCTCAAACGATAAAGCCATCTACCTGCAGATGGCAGACCGCCTCTGCGACGAGATTCTTGCAGGTAAATACAAGGACGACGACCGCATCCCCTCGGTGCGAGAGTATGCCGTGCTGCTCGAGGTGAACACCAACACGGCTGTGAAGGCCTACGACGAGCTGGCTCGTGCGAACATTATCTATAATAAGCGCGGCCTGGGCTATTTTGTTACGAAGGGAGCCAAGAAGCAAATCCTGAAGGAGCGCAAGCGGGAGTTCATGAAGGAGCGCCTGCCAGAGTTGTTCCGCCAGATGCGCCTCCTGGACATCTCTATCGAAGATATCACAGCGGCTTGGGAAGATGGCAAAATAACTAATAATAAGCACGAATAACTGTTAAATAATCGGCATTCTTGTGGCTTTTCTGCAACTTTCCTGTAACTTTGCGCGTCAAACGGACAGACAAAGAAAACGAAGTGACACTGATTATCAACAATAACCATTATATGATTCACTTACAAGACATCAACAAGACCTATCAGGGCGCACAGCCGCTACACGTGCTGAAGGGCATCTCGCTCGACATCAAGAAGGGTGAGTTCGTCTCCATCATGGGTGCCTCTGGCTCGGGTAAGAGTACCTTGTTAAATATATTAGGTATTCTCGACAACTACGACTCTGGCACCTACGAACTGGCAGGCGTGCCCATCTGGAACCTCTCCGAGCGCAAGGCCGCCGAGTATCGCAACCACATGATAGGCTTCATATTCCAGTCGTTTAATCTCATCTCTTTCAAGACCGCCGTGGAAAACGTTGAGTTGCCATTGTTCTATCAGGGGGTGCCAAGGCGCAAGCGCCATCAGATGGCCCTGGACTATCTGGAGCGTCTGGGCCTTCGCGACTGGGCCGAGCACTACCCCAACGAACTGTCGGGAGGACAGAAGCAGCGCGTGGCCATTGCCAGAGCACTCATCACGCGGCCGCAGATCATCCTGGCCGACGAGCCTACGGGCGCCCTCGACTCGAAGACATCTGTGGAGGTGATGCAGTTGCTCAAACGCCTGAACCAGGAGGAGGGCATGACCATCGTCGTGGTGACGCATGAGAGCGGCGTGGCGAACGAGACGAACAAGATCATACACATCAAGGACGGCATCATCGGACAGATTGAGGAGAACCTCGATCACAATGCCTCGCCCTTCGGTATCAACGGAATGATGAAATAATATGCGAGATATTTTTACCGAAATATGGAGTACGGCCCGACGGAATAAGCTTCGTACGTCGCTGACGGGCTTTGCTGTGGCTTGGGGTATCTTCATGCTCATCGTACTGCTGGGGGCCGGCAACGGGCTCATCAATGCCAACCTCAAGCAGACCGACCGCTTCCTCTCCTCGTCGATGGTTGTCTTTGGCGGGGAGACCTCCAAGCCCTATCAGGGCATGAAGGAGGGACGTTGGATCAGGCTCCAGGCACGTGACATCGAGACGACAGACAAGTCGTTCAGGCAGACTATCGACGAAGTGGGAGCCCAGTATAACACTGGTGCCACCATCAGTCTGGGACAGCAGTATATCTCGACATCCCTCTCGGGTGTCTATCCTAATCACAACAAGATAGACAAGGTGGAGATGATTCTGGGACGGTTTATCAACGATATCGACATACAGGAGAGTCGTAAGGTGATCATCCTGAGTAATAAGCAGGCGAAGGAACTGCTCAATGCCAGGACTGACAAGCAACAGGAACTGGCGCGGCTCATCGGACAGTATGTCAACGTGGGCAGTTTCGCCTTCAAGGTGGTGGGTATCTATAAGGAGAACGAGAACGGACGTGCCGATGCTTTCTCCTCTTATACGGCCGTCAAGCGTATCTATGGTGCAAACACGGACGATGCAGGGCGCATCGAGTTCACCTTCCACGGACTGCCTACGGAGAAGGCCAACGATGACTTCGAGAAGGACTATCGTCAGCGTATCAATGCCAACCACCAGGCACATCCTGAAGACGAGAGTGCCATCTGGCTCTGGAACCGCTACTCTGACAACCTGCAGATGCAGACGGGTATTGGCATCATCCGTACGGCCCTGTGGGTGGTAGGCCTGTTCACCCTGCTCAGTGGTATCGTGGGCGTCAGCAACATCATGCTGATCACCGTCAAGGAGCGCACCCATGAGT
>CAMNPN010000084.1 GCA_946548085.1 uncultured Prevotella sp.
ATTCTTTGCAGGATCTTGGATTGTTAATTCTGCAAAGGAGAAACACGAATTGGCTACAACAAAACAGAATTGGCTACAAATTGGCTACAACAAAACAGAATTGGCTACAAATTGGCTACAATTTTGAAATGTATAAAAAAGAAAAATCCCGTAAGTCGTTGACCTACAGGGCTCTTAGGCGCTTCAGGATGGGCTTGAATCAACGCCCCCTGATTATCAGATAAGGCTTTTCAGGCGTACATACGGAGATAGTGGCGGATAGCCTTTCGAGCAGTCCCAAGACGGTGCTCGATAGACTTGTAGTCCTCGCCAAGTTGCGAGGATATCTCGCTGACCTTCAGCCCTCCATAGATATGAAGGCGATAGACCTCACGGCAATTCTCTGGCAGACGGGCAAGTCCGCGCTCCAACCGTTCGGTAATCTCCTGGGCCGAGAAGACAGACTCTGGCGACAATCCCTCCAGGCTGCTGTTGCGGCGAATGACATGCTCGAACTGTTCGTGGCAGGCGCGGCGGCGGAGGACAGACGTGGTGATGTGGCGCGCAATGGTATAGACTAAGGCTGGAAGGGTGACTTCAGAAATGAGCTTATCTGAGAGTAACAACCTGAGGAAGACATCCTGAACGATGTCTTCCGCCAAGTCGCTTTTCCCGAGACGGCTGCTGACGTATGCCAGCAGCTCGTCGCGGTGAATAATGTAATAGTTGGTTATAAGTTGGTTGTTATTCATTAATGACCCGCTGGATGGTTCCATCCTCGTTGTAGAACAAACGCTGTACCTTCAGTGAACGCAGATGGGTGACATCGTTGGAAGGCACGCAGTCGTGATAGAACAGGAACCACTCGCCTTTGTACTCGACGATGGAGTGGTGGGTGGTCCAGCCCACGACGGGGTCGAGGAGCACACCCTGATAGGTGAACGGGCCGTAGGGGTTGTCGCCGATGGCGTAGCACAGGAAGTGGCTGTCGCCAGTGGAGTAGCTGAAATAATACTTGCCGTTGTACTTGTGCATCCACGAAGCCTCGAAGAAGCGATGGGGGTCGCCGGCCTTCAGGGGCTGGCCGTCCTTGTCGATGACGATCACGTCGTGGGGAGCCTCGGCAAACTGCATCACATCGTCGCTCAGGCGGACCACGCTGCTGGGCAGGGCGGGCACGTCGGCAGGAGCGAAGAGCTGCGTCTTCTTGTCTGCAGCAGGACCAAGGTCGATGCCTGACTTCAGGAGCTGCTTAGGCGACTTGTACCACTGGAGCTGTCCACCCCAGAGGCCACCGAAGTAGCAGTAGATCTGTCCGTCGTCGTCCTTGAACACGCAGGGATCGATGGAGTAGGAGCCGCGCATGGGTTGTTCCTGAGGGATAAACGGACCCTCAGGCCTGTCGGCGACAGCCACACCGAGGTGGAAGACGCCGTTGTAGTCCTTGGCGGAGAAAATCAGGTAGTATTTGCCGTCTTTCTCAACGACATCATTGTCCCACATCTGCTTCTCGGCCCATGCCACCTGGTCTACACTGAGGATCATGCCGTGGTCGGTGACCTCGCCATTCTCCACATCGTCCATCGACACGACGTGGTAGTCCTTCATCTGGAAGTGCCCGCCGTCGTCGTCGAAGGCTGCACCAGCCTCCCAGTCGTGGGAGGGATAGACATAGAGGCGTCCGTTAAACACATTGGCAGAGGGGTCTGCGTAATAATCATTGGGATAAAGATACCGTGGTTTCATAAATATAATTCCTTTTTGTTAGTTTATATTAGTCTGATAAATTCTCTGCTGCCTGTTTCTCTCTCAGACGGCGACGGCCTGACAGTACGGCCTGCATCTGCTCGTTATACTCCTTGCTGATGGGGTAGAAATAGAGGGCGATCACGCCGATGGCGAAGAGGATGGCGGGCACGATGCTCGACACGATGCGGATGCCCTCCATGGCGGATTCGTTCTGAATGATACCACCGCCAGAGACATAGCCGAACATGCTGATGATTACGCCGGCGATGGCACCTCCCAGACCCAGGCCCAGCTTCAGGGCGAGGGTGATGCCTGAGAAGCAGAAGCCCGTGGCACGACGATAGTTCTCATACTCTATATGGTCGGCCACGTCACCGATCATCGCCCATAGCAGCGGCACTGTCGGGGCGTAGGCGAGCGACTTCAGGATGTTGAGCACGAACATCAGGCTGACATCTGTCGGCGAGGGGATATAGAACAGGGCGGTGAAGAAGGCGGTCATCGAGAGACAGATGATGAACACCCTTTTCTTGCCATACTTGTTGGCCAGGTATCTGGATAGGCAGATGACGCCAATAAACTGTACGACCGCTCCTGACATATTAAATATGGAGAATCCCATGGAGTAAGCCTCTTCTTGCGTGATGTTGAAGCCAAAGAAGGTGAGGAAGTCGTAGAGAGAGCGCTGGTCGATGTTGTATTGGAAATAGAAGCTCATGGCCGATCCCCACATCGCCAGCGTGATAAACAGGGCAAAGGTGAGCAGGGCCATCGAGTTCCACGACACGTCGGAGAGGGTGTTCCTGATGTCCTCCTTGATGTTTGTCTCCTGCGAGGCAGGGGGCTGGATGCGCTCCTTGGTCACCAGGAAGGTGATGATGAACAGCACCAGGGCGATGACGGCAAAGAGTGCGATGGTGCACACCCAGCCATGCTGCTTGTTCTCCTGTCCGAAAGTGTCGACGAGCGGCAGCGTGAAGCCCTGAACGAAGAACTGGGCGATGGTGACTGCCACGAAGCGGATGGTGGTGATGCTCGTGCGCTCCTTGATGTCGCTGGTCATCACACCGCCAAGCGAGGTGTACGGCACGTTGTTGAAGGAGTAGGCGGTCATCATCAGCACATACGAGATGGTGGCATAGACGGCTACCATCGACTTCTCCTGGATGCCGGGATTGTAGAAAGCGAGGACGTAGAACAGGCAGAAGGGAATGGCCGTCCACAGCACCCAGGGGCGGAACTTGCCCCAGCGCGACTTGGTGCGGTCGGTAAGAAGGCCCACCGTGGGGTCGACGATGATGGCGGAGATACTTCCCACCATCAGGATGCTGCCTGCCACAGCACCATCCAGCCCGAAAATGTCCGTATAGAACTTCAGCTGGAATATCATCATCATCTGGAACACCAGATTAGCGGCGGCATCTCCTAACGAGTAGCCGAGTTTCTCACTTAACGGTACAATCTGCGACGCTTGGTCATTCATCGTTCTGATTACTTTTTCAATAATTGGTCTGAATTTGCTTGCAAAGTTAAGCAAAAATAGGCTAATGGACATTACGATATGTTACAGACTTTTTTTAAAATGTTTCATCTGATAAGAAAAATAAAGTATTTGATGGTTTCATCGAAGTTTTTTAGTATATTTGCAACATCAAATCGATTTCTGATGAAAAAAATACTATTTTTTATAGCCGCGCTGATGAGCGCGTCTTTTGCAGAGGCTGCGGTTTCGTTGCACCAACTCTTTCAGTCGGGCATGGTGCTCCAGCGTGGTAAGGCCATCCCCGTCTGGGGGAAGGCCGACGCCAATGAGACCGTGACCGTCGCCTTCAATAAGAAACAGTATCGTGCGGTGGCCGACGCAGAGGGCCGCTGGCGGATAGACTTGCCCAAGATGAAGGCCGGAGGTCCTTACACATTAGAGGTCAGCGGCGCTGCCGGGGAGCCGGTCACCCTCACGGATGTCCTGATCGGCGACGTGTGGCTCTGCTCCGGACAGTCGAACATCGACGTGCACATCGAACGGGTGTATCCGCAGTATGCCGACGAGATCGACAACTACGAGAACACGCAGATCAGACTCTTCCGCGTGCAGAACGACACCGACACCCACGGCCCCCGGACAGACATCAAGCCCACCGCCATCAACTGGAAGCCCCTGAACAAGCAGAACGCATGGCCGTTCTCTGCCGTCGGCTACTTCCTCGGCAAACGGATGTTCCAGGAGACGGGCGTGCCGCAGGGCGTCATCGTCAACAGCTGGGGCGGCACGCCCATCGAGGCGTGGATCTCCGCCGACTCACTGCGGCGCGACTATCCGATGCTGCTGAAACGGACGGCAATGTACCAGAATGATGAGTATGTGAAGGCCCAGTCGAGGGCCAACGCCGAGGCGAACAAGCAGTGGGACTTCTTGCTCAACCAGGCCGACGCTACGAAGGATTATATCCAGCCCGACTATGACGACTCTGGCTGGACGACAATCAACCAGAACGACTGGAGTTGGCGGGGCACGGGCTCCGTGTGGCTCCGTCAGCATATAAATATTAATAAGGAACACGCGCGAAAGCCTGCCCGTCTGTTGCTGGGTACGCTCTTCGACCAGGATGTCACCTACGTGAACGGTCAGGAGGTAGGCCACACCTACTACCAGTATCCGCCGCGCCGCTATGACATCCCCGAGGGTCTGCTCCGCGAGGGCGACAACGTCATCACCGTGCGCTTCATCAACAAGTACGGGGCCGCCCACTTCATCCCCGAGAAGCCTTATATGCTCTGCTTCGGCGACGACCGCCTGTCGCAGAACCCCATGCCGCAGGATGTCATCCCCCTGAGTGCGACGTGGAAACAGCATGACGGTGTCGGGATGCCGTCGTGCCCCAGCGGCGACGTGTCGCTGCAGAACCTCCCCACCACGCTCTACAATGCCGTGCTGCATCCCCTGGCACCCTACGCCCTCAGCGGTGTCGTGTGGTACCAGGGTGAGTCGAACACGGGCAACCCCGCTCCCTATGCCGACTACCTGAAGAAACTGATGGGCTGCTGGCGCGACCGCTGGCAGGATCAGCAGATGCCCTTCGTCATCGTGCAGTTGGCCAACTACGACGGTCGCCAGCAGACGGGCTTCCCACGACCCATCACCCCCCAGACGGAACCAGTGAATAGCGGCTGGGCGCAGTTGCGCGAGGCGCAGCGCACCACTGCAAAGGCTGACCCGAGGGCAGCGTTGGCCGTCATCAACGACCTGGGTGAGACCGTCGACATCCATCCCCTGCGCAAGAAGGAGGTGGCAGAGCGCATCGCCCTCTGCTTCGACCGCCTCGTCTATAATAAGAAGGTGAACCTCTCGCCGGAGGTCGTGACGGCTGAGGTGAAGGACGGTAAGATAATCCTGACCCTCGACCAGCCCATCCAGCCTGGCGAGCTCTTCAGTTTCGAGATTGCCGGAGACGACGGCAAGTTCCATAATGCCCAAGCCACTGCGAGTGGGAGCAGCATCACTATCCTCCCTCCTCCTTCCTCTCTCCTCCCTCCTCGAGCCATCCGCTACGCCTGGAAGGACAACCCGCTTCAGGCCAACGTGCGTTCCCTCGGCGGACTCCCGATGTCCTCTTTCGAACTGAAGGTTGCAGAGTAATCATCTGTAAACCGTAAACTGTAAACCGTAAACAATAAGCAGTAAACACTAAACAAAAAAGTATAACAATTATGTCAACAACAAACGAAACCAAAGGCTTCTACAAGCTCTCCTGGGTGCAGCGTATCGGCTTCGGAGCCGGCGACCTGGCGCAGAATCTGATCTATCAGACCATCTGCATGTATCTACTCTTTTTCTACACCGATGTCTATGTGCTGGGCGGCGATGCTGCCAAGTCGGCAGGACTGGCCGGCACCATGTTCCTCGTGGTGCGACTCGTCGACGTGCTCTGGGATCCCCTCGTGGGCACCTTCGTCGACAAGCACAACCCGATATGGGGTAAGTACCGCAGTTATCTCGTGATGGGTGGTATCCCCCTCACCATCCTCGCCATCCTCTGCTTCTGGGACGGCTTCGCACCCTCGCTCATCTACGCCTACCTGACGTATGTGGGCATGTCGATGCTCTACACGCTGATCAACGTGCCTTACGGCGCCCTGAACTCCTCGCTGACGCGCGATACCGACGAGATCACCATCCTCACCTCCGTCCGCATGTTCATGGCCAACGTCGGCGGTCTGGCCGTGTCGGCAGGTGTGCCCATCATCGTGGCCATCTTCGCCTCGTCGCAGACGCTGCCCATCGAGATGGCGCTCTTCATGGGCCTCGGCTCGCTGCCCTCGTTCATCTTCATGCCCCTGGTGCCGGCCATCAAGAAGAAGGTGGGCAAGAAGAACATGTTCTACATCTTCCTCACCATCGCCATCATCGGCATGGCGCTGCTCTACGTCATCAGCAAGATGGGTACGGTGAAGGAGAACATCACGCTGGTGTACATCGCCCAGTTCATCAAGTCTACGGGTGTCATCGTGGCCACGGGCTACATGTGGGCCCTCATCCCTGAGGTCATCTCCTATGCCGAGTACACCACGGGCCGTCGCATCGCCGGTATCGTCAACGCCCTGACGGGTATCTTCTTCAAGGCAGGTATGGCGCTGGGTGGCGTCGTGCCGGGACTGGTGCTCGCCATGACCAACTACGTGCCCGCCGAGGAGGCTACCACCCTGCCGAAGGACTCCAACGCCTGGTTCTACACCATGCTGATCTACTCACTCGTGGGTCTGGCCCTGCTCATCTTCTGCTTCTCGCAGACGAAGGAGCGCGTGGTGATGGATGCCTCGGAGGCTCAGAACGTGAAGGTGAGCGACCTCTGGATGGAGTTCATGCGTAACCGTCCGCTGCGCATCATCGCCCTCTTCTTCATCACCGCCTTCGCCATGATGTCGGTGGGCAATGCCGCCGGCGCCTACTTCATGAACGACCTGGAACTGCAGACACCGTTGGCACAGGAGGGTATCCGCTGGCTCGTCTGCATCATCCCGGCCATCTTGCTCATCGTGGCCATGTTCATCATCTCGAAGTATGAACTCTCCGACGAGGTGATCGACGACATCAACAAGAAGATCGAGGAGCGTAACAAGGCATAGCCTAACAGACTTCATTACAAAGACAATCGCACCACGATGGGTGCGATTGTCTTTTTGTTTTTTAAATTAGCGGGCATCTCTTCCGCCTTACTTGACGATCCACTCGAACAGTCCGGCGGCGTTGTCGTCAGGCAGCACGACCTCCAGGCGCAGGGCCTTGGTCTTGACGGGGTCGAAGTTCACGGTGCAGGCCGTGCCCTTGTCCGTGGGGTAGCCGTCGGCACCGCTGACGGGCTGCCACTGTCCCTGGCCGTCCTGATAGAGGATGCGCCACGACTTCGGCACGCGGCAGCCGCCCCAGGGGCCGTCGTCGTACCAGTAGACGGTGGCACTCTGTACGGTCGAGGGCTGCGGCAGTTCGTAGCCGAGCCACTCTGTGCAGCCCTTCTTCGGCCACCAGTGGGTGTAGGGCACTGAGCGGTCGCTCTCGTCCTTCGGCACCAGACGGTCGTTGATGGCCGAGATGGCGGGCATGCGCTCCGTCGAACTGGTCACCTTGCTCTGCGAGGCGAGTGTTTCGGGCTGTGAGGGGTTGGTGGCGTTGAGGTCTTGTGGCAGCCAGACGCGCATCTTGCCCGAGCCGCGGTGGCACCAGGCGTAGTAGGGGATGAGCGTCAGCGTCTGATCCTGTGCCTCGAGCTTGCCCTGCTTGTTGAAGTTCAGCGTCTGGGCACTGGTGATGATGGTCTGGACGGGTGTGCCGGCGATCTCGCCCTTGCCGAGGGAGAACGTGGGTGCCTGGTTCATGAGGGCGCCCATGATGTCGAAGTTGTTGTCGGGGTGCTCGGCACAGTACACCAGCGGTCCGCGCTCGATGCTCACCATGCCGCGGTCGGCCTCCACCTTGTTGATGGCCCGCACGGTGCGCGGCTCCATGTCGAAGTGGATCTCTACGCGGTCGCCCTTCTTCCAGCGGCGGTCGATGGTGTAGTAGCCGTCGGCGGAAATACCGCCGACCACTGAACCATTCACGGTGACGGTGTAGCCGAGGCGCTTGCCGTCGGTGTACTGGTAGAGGTTGGAGGGCACGACCTGGTTGCGCACCCAGCCGGGGATGCGGATCTTCATGGCGAACTGGCCGGCGGCGTTCTTGTCGACGGTCACGGCGATGTCACCGTTCCACGGGTATTCCGTCGTCTGGCTCAGGGCCACCTTCTTGCCGCCCACGGTGAGGCTGCTCTTGTTGGAGAGGAAGAGGTTCACGTAGACGCTGCGGTCCTTCACGGCGTAGATGTAGCCGGGCAGTGAGGGGATGAAACGGCAGATGTTCGACGGGCAGCAGGCGCAGCCGAACCATGCCTGGCGCTGGTGCTGTCCCATCGACTCGAGGGGGTTGGGGTAGAAGAATCCGTTGCCCTCGAGGCTGACGCCACTGATGAGGCCGTTATAGAGGGTACGCTCCAGCACGTCGTAGTATTTCGACTCGCCGTGGAGCAGGAACAGACGGTAGTTCACGTAGACGTTACCGATGGCGGCGCAGGTCTCACAGTAGGCACTCATGTTCGGCAGCTCGTAGTTCTCGCCGAAGGCCTCGCCGTTGTTCGTGGCGCCGATGCCGCCCGTGATGTAGAGCTTCTTGGTGACGATGTTGTCCCAGATGGCGTCGATGGCCTTGATGTAGTCCTTGTCGCCGGTGAGCGCAGCCACGTCGGCCATGCCGGCATACATGTAGGCGGCGCGCACGGCGTGGCCTACAGCCTCGTCTTGTTCGACGACGGGCTTATGGGCCTGCGAGTACTCGTGGGTGATGGTGGTCTTGCCACGATAGTCGAGCAGGAACTTGGCAAAGTCGAGATAGCGCTTCTGTCCGGTGGCCAGGTAGAGGCGGGCCATCGCCATCTCAGCGATCTGATGGCCGGGCACGACGCACATCTGCCCAGGGTTGGGGCCGACCTCCTTGCACGCCACGTCGGCAAAGCGGCAGGCGATGTCGAGGAACTTGCGCTTGCCTGTAGCCTGCCAGTAGGCCACGGCTCCCTCCACCATGTGTCCGAGGTTGTAGAGTTCGTGCGAGAGGTCTTCCTCCTTCACCCAGCGGCGGTCGCCAGCCCAGTGGTGCGGGTTGGCGGGGTTCTGTGTGCGGGCGGTGTAGAGGTAGCCGTCGGGCTCCTGTGCCGCGCCGATGATGTCGATGACGGAGTCGCAGTAGGCCTCCAGCTTCTTGTCGGGATAGGTCTGCAGGATGTATGCCGCGCCCTCCAGGGTCTTGTAAGGGTCGGTATCGTCGAAGGAGTAGCCCACGCCGTTCACCTTGAACACCTTCGAGGGGTCTTTAAGGTGTGCGGCGGCATTGTCGAAGTTCTTGTAGCGGCCTTCGCTCTCGCACTTCGAGAAGGCGAGGGGGATGGTTACCTTGCGGCTGGCCTCCAGCCGCTGGCCCCAGAACGTGCCGGGGGTCACTTTCACACTGGTAAAGGGCACGGGGCTGATGGGATAGCCGCTGGCTGCCTGTTGCTTCTGACCGCTTGCCGACAATGAGACGCAAGCAATGGTCAATGATAAAACGAGCTTTTTCATATTGTTGTAGTTTTGATAGTTATTACTTTCATTGGTAGATGACCAGGTCGCGCAACGTCACCCACGACGTGTTGTCGCTGTAGGTGGTCTGGTAGGCGCCGATGCTGAGCCGGGGTGTACTGACCTCGATGGGCGAGCCGGGCATGTTGGTCCACGTCAGGCCGTCGCTGCTGGTGCGGGCGAAGAGCAGGTCGCCGCGGCGCTCGAACTGCAGGACGGGGTCGAAGTCGTAGCCCTTGGAGTTGGGGAACTGCTGACGGCCCATACTGCCGAGGATGGTCAGCATGTTGCCGCAGCCGTAGAGCGGGAAGACGCCAAGCTGCCAGTAGGTGCCCTGGGCATCGCTGACGAGCAGTCCGCCCTCGTTATACGGGGTGATGCTCTTCGCGGCCAGTCCTTCCATGTCGGCGAAGCGGGCCATCGCCACAAAGTCGCCCTCCACCTCTTTATATATCGTGGCACCGTTGTTCAGCGGATCGTCGTTGAAGGCTGCCTTGCCGTCCTTCAGCGTCAGTTCGCTGTGCTGCTCAAAGACGGGCTTCATGGTGGCGGGCAGGGTGAACTTGCTGTAGGGGTCGATCTCCTCGAAGTCGTCGTCGCCCAGCGAGGCCACGGGTGCGGCCTTGCTGCAGGCGGCATAGAGGTCGCTCACCTCCTGTGCCGTCATCGCCTGCGGCATGATATCCACCATGCTGATATAGCCCATGAAGTTGTTGAAGCCCATGCCGTCGGCACCGATGGTGACGTGCCCTTCGGGGCGTACCATCAGGAAGTTGTTCTGCTCATGCACGAGTCTGCCGTCCTGATACACGCGTTCCATCCAGCCGTCGAAGGTGATGGTCCAGAGCGTCCAGCGACCCTCGGCGGCCTTCACGGCCTCGGGGGCCCCACAGCTCTCAAACGAGCCGTTGTGGTTGAGGATGCCCGTCTTGGGGTCTGTGCCGAGGCGGAACTCCGTGGTAGCCAGGTCGGCCTGCGACGCCGACAGGGAGGCGACCGTCGAGACGGGGCCCGCCTTCGTCTGAAGCACGAGGGCAGAGATGGTATAGGGTGCGTTGTAGCGGTAGTCATCAGCCAGGGGCTGCTCGCTGACCAGTTGCTGGGTGCCGTTGAGAAACATGGCCCAGCGGCCGTCCTTCACCCGCACACGGACGGACTTGTTGGCCTTCAGCCCTCCGGCCGCGGTGATGTCAAAGGGCTGGGTAGCCCCCTTGCCGCCGGCGATGGCGGCCACATCGAAGCCGATCCTGGCAGACGGGCGGAGGCGAGAGGCCGCTTCGACGTCCTTCTGGTGCATGCCGGGATAGCCGTCGCTCGACTTCACGTCGGGGTAGGGCAGTTCGGGTGCCTGCTGCCACACCTTCACGTTCCAGATGGCGGGCATGTGGCCGTTCTTCTGGGTGTCGGTGATGGTGATGCGGATAAAGCGGGCCTTGGCCTTACCCTTGTCGATCATCGGCGAGCCTTGTATGGTGTTGCTGGTACGGTCGGCATAGAGCGTCCATTGCCTGCCGTCGGACGATGTCTCTATGCGGTACTGATAGAAGAAGGTGGCATACTCGAACTGTGTCCAGATCTCGTTCAGCCTCATGGTCTTGCCGAGGTCTATCTGCAGCCACTCCTCGCGGTGACTGCCTGTGCCCCAGTTGGTGTTGCGGGCTTTCCACAGCGTGGCATTGTTGTCGTCGACGGCATACTCCGGGCGGAAGTTGTCGTCGTAATAAGAGGAGGCCGTGACCTTCGCGCCAAGTGCGAGGTTCTTTTTTTGAGGAGTAAGGAGGGAAGGAGTAGGGAGAGAAGGAGTAAGGAGGGGGTTCACGCCTTCGTGGGTGGGGACGACGGGCAGGATATTGCCATCGGCATCAAACTGCATCTCGTCGATACACACCTGGCGGTTGAAGCCGTGTACGCTGCGGGGCAGGTTGTGGCGGTGGTAGACGATATAGTATTTGTCGCCTTCTTTGAGGATGGAGTGGTGACCAGGTCCGTGGACGGTCTGGTCGGCATTGGTCTCGAGGATGCAGCCCTTATACTCAAACGGTCCCATGGGTCCCGCTGTCGAAGTGGCATACTGTACCCGGTAGGTGTGGTCGTGGCAGGAGCCCGACGAGTAGGTGAAGTAATAGACGCCGTTGCGCTTGAAGACGAAGGGCGCCTCGAAGATGTCCTTCAGTTCGGTGTTCGGGATGAGCCGCTTCTCCGAGAAGAACGTGTCGGCAGCAATGGGGAACGGGGCATCCTCATGCCATCGCCTTGCATCATTCGACGACGCTTTACTGGCGGAAAACAGCGGATTGAGTTTCGCCACACCGCAGCCGAAGCCCTTGTAGATGCCCCATGTGGTAAAATACAGATACTCCGCCCCGTCATCGTCGCGGAACAACTGTGGGTCGAGGGTGATGACGTTGTGTACATAGCGGTCGGGCACCATCACGGCATCCTCTTTCCCCAGGATATTCTTCCACGGGCCGACGGGCGACGTGCTCTCGCCGATGCTGACCATGCAGGGCTCACAGTAGTAGTAACGGAAGGTGCCGTCGGGCTGCTGTACCACGTCGGGCGCCCATACCACCTCCGTCGTAGGCCAGTTCATGACGATGTTCTTCCAGTTCTGGAAGTCCTTGCTCACCCACACCTGTGCAGGGCCGTAGCCGTTGCCCGTACCATCGGTGGTGGCATAGAGATAATAGGTGTCGCCGAATTTCTTCACCGTGGGGTCGGCGAAATAGCCCGGGATGATGGGGTTGCCCGCAGAGGGGGCGTTAAACGCCTTGGCGTGAAAAGGTGAAGAGGTGAAAGGGTGAAGAGGTGAAGAGGAAAAGGAGGTTAATAAGAGGGAAGAGAAGGCGATGGTGAGCACCAATCGTCCGCTTACCACAGCGCATATCCTCCTATATAAATCGTTTATCTTAGTGATCATCTATAAACTATAAACTATAAACTATAAACTTTAAACTATAAACAATAACACTTCAGCGCTTTAGTATGATCAGGAATCCGCCGCCACTGGCCATCTTCAGGTTCAGTTTGTCGGCAGCAGTCAGCGTACGTCGTTCGATATGGTAGTCCTCGGCATTGTGGTTGGCATTGATGCCGTCCGTCACGATGGTTGCCTGGTAACTGACACTGGGCAAAAGGCAGTCGAGAGAGAGGGTGACTGTCCTTTCGTCCCAGTTCGTCTGACCGCCGATGTACCAGTCATCGCCATGCCGGCGGGCGGTCACAATATAACAACCAATATTACCAAGTAGAATCTTTGTCTCGTCGAAGGTGTCGGGGATGCTCGTGATCAGGTCCACGCAGGGCTGCTCACGCTCGTAGTTCGTCGGGGCGTCGCAGAGCATCGTGAAGGGGGAGTCGTGGACGACGTAGCAGGCCAGTTGGTGACAGCGGGTGCCCATCGACACGGGGTTCTGGTAGCACTCCACCCAGTTCTCCTTCGTGCCGTTGCGCATGGCGCCTGGCGTGAAGTCCACCTGTCCGGCCATCATGCGGATGAAGGGGAAGGTGACGTCGTACTTCGGCATGTCTGTATCCTTCTTTGCCCAGCGGGCCTCTTCCATGCCGAACACACCCTCATAGTTGATGATGTTGGGGTAGGTGCGGCTCATGCCGGTGGGGGCATAGAAGCCGTGATAGTCTACAAACAGCTTGTATTGCGCACAGGTCCTGGCGAGCCGTTCTGCCATCTCCACCGCTGTCTGGTCGTTGCGGTCCATGAAGTCGATCTTCCACCCCTTGATACCCATGGCGGTGTATTTCTCGCAGGCCTCCAGCAGGTGCTCGTCGAGCACGTTGAACACGGTCCAGAGCACGATGCCGACACCCTTCTCCCGCCCGTAGTCGATCAGCTGCTGCAGGTCGATGTCGGCGATGGGGTGCATGATGTCGCCCTTCGACGAGTCGTACCAGCCCTCGTCGAGCACCACGTAGGGGATATGGTTCTTGGCTGCGAAGTCTATATAATATAAGTAGGTTCGCGTGTTGATGCCTGCCTTGAAGTCTACACCCTTCAGGTTCCAGTCGTTCCACCAGTCCCACGCCACCTTGCCAGGCTTTATCCACGAGGTGTCGCCGATCTGGTTCGGAGTGGCCAGCGCATACACCATATTGTTCACGGGCATCTCCGTGTCGTTCTCCGTGATGGCCATCACGCGCCAGGGATAGGTTCTGGCTCCTGTCGACTTGGCGATAAAGTCTTCTGTCTCTGCCACGTAGCTCATGCCCCGCCACTTGTAGTAGTCCATGCGCTTGGGATATTTGGCAAATGAAGCGTGGAGCGTGAGTTTTTCACTTGTAAGGAACATGCCGGGATAGCTGCGGAGGTCGCTCTCGAGGATGGTCACCTTCACGTCGCCGCTCTGGATGGTGGCAGGCAGGAAGATGTATTTGTCCTTCGCCTCGGAGAGCATCGTCTCGTCGTAGGTGTTCTGGAAGGCCATGGCGAAGGGCTTCTCGTCGTTGGTGGAGTAGGCGAGCCAGGCCTTGCTGTCGGCGGGGAAGCAGAAGTCGGCGATCTCGTTGTCGATGACCGTCTCCTTCTTGTTCTTCGTGTACCAGCGGTAGGCCACGCCCTCGTCGCAGACCATCACCTGCAGGCCGCAGCCGTCAGCCCTCATCAGGTCTATCTGGGTGCCTGTCATTTCAATCTTTCCTTGCCGGTAAAAGGGTGCAGGGATAGTCTGGGCTATCTGTTTACGGCCTTTGAACTGACAGTTTAGGCTGGGTAAACTGCCAGTTTTCTTAGGGTAAACTGCCAGTTTAGACTGGCTAAACTGTTTCTGAACAAGGTCTGCACGGACGGTTAGCACGCTCTTTCCCTGGTGTTCGATGCTTATTTCCCCTCTGTCGCTGACCTTGGCCGAGAGTCTGCCGTTGGGCGAACTCACGGTATAGTCCTTTGCCGTCACGCTGTTGCCAGCGCAAAGCGCCAATAGTGCCGCAGCCAATACCTTCTTTATCATATCACTTTTACTCCTTCACTCCTTCTCTCCTTTACTCCTTCACTCCTTTCACCACTTCCTTCAGTTGGTTCGTGGCACGCTCGATCATATCCATCGTACCGCTGCCGTCGCTCACGTAGCGGATTACCATTCCGGCATAGCCGATGGCACGGTTGGCCTTCTCGTTGTCCTCAGGCAGTTGCTTCGCCTTCTCCAGGAGCTGCATCAGTTCGTCCATGTCCTCCAGTTCGGGCAGGTTGCCTGGGCGCATCGTGTTGATGACGGCATTCAGGGCGTTGGCGGCCTTGTCGATCTCCTCCTGGCTGTATGTCTTGTCGGGGGCATCCATGTAGGGGATGGTTTTCTCGTATTGTGCCGTCATGCGGGCGAAGCCGTGCTTGGCCCAGGGTGCATACTCAGGCACCTTCACCGTGAGGGCGTTCCAGGCCTGTTGCTCCTCGCTGCGGCCCTTGGCGATCAGGAGCAGTTCGCGCAACTGCGACTTGTCGATTTCGTTCGTGACAGCCAGTTTGGCGTTGGGATCGGACTCCACGTTCATGCGGAAGTAGTGGGTCACGTGCTCGTCGCCCGCATAGTCGGGGAAGAAGGTGCGGCCGCCGTGGGTCAGCGTATAGAGGTGGGCGTCGGCCCCTGTCCCCTCCTTGGCGCCGCAGAGCGTGATGTCGCTGAGGTCAGACTTCAGGTTGACGGTGGCCTCGTCCCAGTTCTTGATGCCTGTCGTGGCCATCACCAGCGGACCGTACATGAAGGTGCCTGCCCACATCGGGGTGTATTCCGTCTTGGCACCCTCCCCGTAGGCGGGAGCGGTCTCCATCTTGTCGGGGCCGAAGTCGAGGTGCTTGGTGAAGGGCATCACCACCTCTACCACGTCAGTCTCCTTCCATTGGCGGGCGGGAATCTCCACATAACTGCTGGGCTGATAGGCCTTGGCGACAGACTTGCCGTTGAGTTTCACGTCGAAGCCCTCCGTAGCCCAGTAGGGCACGCGCAGTTTCATGGCGAATTTGGTGGAGGATGGAGTGTGGAGGGCAGAGTGAGAATTGAAGATGCGGATGGTGGATTTCTCTGCTGGCCACTGGCACTCCTGTTTCAGCGTGACGCCCTTCTTCTCCCAGCGGGCGGTGGTAGGCAGGTAGAGGCCTACCCAGATGGTGTTGTCGTTGACGAAGTAGGCTGCCTCCTGGTACTTCACGTGGTTCTCCACGCCTGTGCCGCCGCAGCAGGTGGCCTGTGGCGTCTCGTTACCCCAGGGCTTCGAGGCGTCGAGGCCCACGGCATACTGATAGACGGTCTGATACTCCTTAGGATTCACCGAGCCGATGATCTGGTTGTAGAGCACGCGTTCGTAGTAGTCCATATAGCGGGCATCGTCGGGATTGAAGCAGTTCAGGTCTTTCGTCAGCTTTGCCAGGTTGTAGGCGCAGCAGGTCTCGTTGATGGTAGGCTCTGGGTGCAGTTCGCGCCCTCCCCAACTGGTGACGTTGTTCAGCATCGAGGTGATCTGCGAGTAGGGCTGACGAAACATCTCACCGTTGCCCACGCCGCCCATCGCATAGCGGTAGCGGCCCTGTATCATCGTCCAGAAGTTCTGGGCGAGGTTATAGTAATAAGGATTGTTGTTGCCGCGGAAGGCTCTCAGGGCGCCCGTCACCATCGGGATATGCTGGTTGGCATGGCGGGTTCGGATGGCGTCGATGTTCCTGGCCAGGGGGTCGAAGAAGGCGGGGCTGTCGAAGCAGGTGGCTGCCTCCAGCAGGTGGGCCTTCTCCTCGGCATTGCCCGTCATCTCAGAGAGCCGTGCCAGCGACTCTGCCATGCCGCCCACCTCGCCGGCGATGTACATGTTCCACATCTCGTAGCGGTTGCCGGGCTTGGCGCGGCGCTCGTCCTGACGGCCGTCGCTCTTCACGTAGGTACGG
>CAMNPN010000085.1 GCA_946548085.1 uncultured Prevotella sp.
AATCATGATAAGTAAATTCCTGTTATTCCTACGCCATGCCTTTGCGCTCATTCGCGAAGACAAACTGTTCTCCGCCATCTACGTCGCGGGCACGGCGGTGGCCATCGCCTCGGCTATGGTTGTTGCCATCATAATAAACATCATGCTGGCCGACATCCCGCCAGAGTCAAACCGCAGTCGTACGCTCTACCTCGGAGCCTTCTTCGACCTCGAGTCGACACCTGAACGCAGTCCCAATAGTGATTACGCGACGCAAAACTACTCGACGTTGGCACTCGACTCCTGTTTCCGTCAGTTGAAGTGCGTCGAGGTCGCCACGGGCGTGATGTCCACCTTCGAGTTTGTCTGCTCCGAAGACAGGCAGCACATGTCGAATGCCTCCGTTATGCGCTGCGACCCCGACTTCTTCCGCCTCTACGACCTCGATTTCCTCAGCGGCCGACCCTTTTCCGAGAAGGAGTTCCGAGAAGGCGAGCGCGTGTGCGTCGTCTCCGATCGGCTGCTGAAACGCCTCGGCGGTGTGAAACACTTCATCATCCCCAACCATGAGGACTGTCCTACGTTCCGAATCGTCGGCGTGATAAAGGCGGTGAGTGGAGTGATGGTCAACAGTGCCGCCGATATCTATGTCCCCTATATGGAGAGCTCTTTCGGCAAGATTCCCACGCCCGAATTACCGAGTCCAGTCAAAATCGAGGGGGATTCAATCTTCCTCTCCTCTCCCATCTCCTACGAGAGCCATCTCCGCGTGCGCATCTTGTTGCGCAAGGGTTGCAGCCGCCAGGACTTCATCGATGAGATAGAGCCGCTGCGACGCCACTACAATGCAATGACAAGCGCCAAGATTGGCGAGAAGATGGAATGGACCATCATCGCCCATACGAATATGAAAGAGTTTATGAACTTTACCCGAAACGATAACGATGACCTGAAGACTCGTGCCACGGACCTGCTGCCGCCAACCATCCTTATATTGCTGTTCCTGTTTCTGCCTGCTATCAACCTGAGTGGTCTGGTATCGAACCGCATGGAGGCGCGTCGTGCAGAGATGGGCATCCGCAAGGCCTTCGGGGCCAAGCGGCGCACGCTGCTCAATGAGGTCGTTAACGAGAACCTCGTGCTCACCCTCTTAGGTGGCATCGTTGGCTGGTTACTGTCGTGGCTCTTCATCATGGCCGTCAGTAACAGCGATATCTTCCATAGCATGTTCCGTGGTGAACATCTTGTCGACTTCAATCCGTCGCTCGACTTCCAGATGTTCTTCACCCCCACGCTCTTCCTCGTTGCCTTCCTCTGCTGCGCTGTGCTCAATCTGATGGCCGCCCTCATCCCCGCGTGGCACTCGCTCCGTAAACCGATTGTTGAATCTTTAAACCAGAAAAGATGAACCAGACCTTCAAACACTTTTGGGCGCACCGTCGGCAGAACGGCTTTGTGTTCGCCGAGATTGCCCTCATCGCGGTGCTCAGTTTCTACTTCATCGACTACATCGTGGTCACCTGCTACGACCGCTACCTCTGCCGCCCTGCTACGCAGTTCGAGACGAAGCATCTGCTCGTGGGAATGGTGGGTATTATGAACGTCGCTGGCAATCGGGTCCTGGTAAGTGACAATTTCGCCATCGGGTTTGAGCCCGACACCACAAAGATGGATCCAACCCTGGTGGACTATGCCCTGAAAAACAGGGCTAACCTCTTCGCCCTACGCGACAAGGTACGCGCCTTGCCTGAAGTGGAATACGCCTGCCTCACCGACGGTTTCATCGATGGTCAGTGGCACATGATTCGCAGTTTCAAACCCGAGGCCGATACCACCCGATTCTGTGGCGCATTCATGGAAAGTTTCCTGATCGGGCAACAGTACCTCGAGACGCAGGGCCTCAAGTCCATTGAGGGCAGTCCCTCCGCTGCCGTGCTCTCCGAAGAGTGTCCAGAGGACGGTTGCATCATCACCCGCTCGATGGCTATTGCACTCTTTGATACCGATCAGGCCGTAGGCCGACGCCTGGTGGAATGGAAGCAAATGAATGATGAGACCGAACCCCATCCGCACGATCGCTTCACCGTGGCTGGCGTGGTAGAGGACTTCCGCATTGATGAGCGCGGGCGCTACGCCTACTCCATTTTGACACCGGTGACATCGACCTACCGCTCGAAACTGCTCATCCGGTTAAAACCCGAGGCAGACGCTGTGGCGTTCGTGAGTCGTTTGACGCTACCTGGTGACTTACAGGCGGGCAAATACGCGCTTGCCACGATTCAGACGATGAAAGACTATGAGAAAAACGTGAGCTATGGCCTTGAGGACTCGATGCTCTACAGCCTCCTCGGCACGTTCATCGGTTTATTGCTGCTCAACGTGATGCTTGGCACCCTCGGAACGTTCTGGCTACAGATTCGCAAGCGCACCGAGGACATCGGTATCATGCGTAGTTTCGGCGCTAAGCGCCGCGACGTGTTCTGGATGCTCTGGCGGGAGGCGGCACTACTCACGTTCATCGCCGCCGTGGTAGGACAGATAATCTGGCTCCAGTTCGCCTTAAACATCGGACTCGCCACAGGATTTACCCTGGGCGGTACAGGACAGGAAACGGACTGGTTGTCGATCTTCTGGAAGCACTACCTTGTGGTCTGCGCCATCCAGTACATCATTCTTTTGATCATCGTCACCCTCGGCATGGTCGTTCCCACATTCCGTGCTATGTATAAACGTCCAGTAGAAGCCCTGCACCATGAATAAGGTTCTTTTGTCCTGCCTCGCCCTGCTGCCTTTCATGGCATCTGCTCAGACAGATACACTCCGGCTGACGCTTGATGATTGCATCACGATGGCGCGCCGCCAGAGTATCGATGCTGCCGTGGCCCTGGGCGAATTGCGCTCGGCCTACTGGCAGTGGCGCAGCTACCGGGCCGACCTGCTGCCGGAGGTGTCGCTGTCGGGCACGGCA
>CAMNPN010000086.1 GCA_946548085.1 uncultured Prevotella sp.
GTCATCAACCGCCATCTGCGCCAGGGCGACCGTGTCCGTCTGCGCGACTGGGGCCTGATGAAACTCGAGATAGAGAGCGACAAGGTAGACCGCCTCGAGGACTTCCGTGCCAAGAAACACATCCGTGGCGTCCGCCTCCACTTCATTCCCGAGAGCAGCGACGGCCCCCAAGCCCTCTACGACGGCATCACCTTCGAGAAGGAGCGGCAATAAGATTTCGGTATTTTCGGAGATATTCAGATGGAACTTTTCGGTATTTTCGTAGTTTTTCTTCAAAAACATTTGCGTAATCAAAACAAAATAGCTATCTTTGCACCCAACAACAAATAATTAAAAACATGGATCGGCTATTCAAAAGAAAACTATACGACCGTCTTCTTGAGTGGAAACGTGTAGAGGACGGCAAATCCGCCATCTTGGTAGAAGGGGCACGACGTGTCGGCAAGTCAACACTTGTTGAACAGTTTGCAAAGAACGAATATGAGTCCTACATCCTCATTGACTTCAACGAAGCATCCGAAGAGGTCAAATCCTTGTTCAGCGACTTAATGAATAAGGATTATATCTTCCTTCAGTTACAAGCCATATATAACGTGGTGTTGAAAGAGCGTAAATCGGTCATCATTTTCGATGAAGTACAAAAATGTCCTCTTGCCCGACAAGCCATCAAATATCTGGTTAAAGACGGACGCTACGATTACATTGAAACTGGCTCCCTCATCAGCATCAAAAAGAACACGAAGAACATAACTATCCCAAGCGAAGAGGAACGCGTCACCCTATACCCCATGGATTATGAGGAATTCAGATGGGCTCTTGGCGACGAAGCCTCAGTGTCATTGCTTCGCACATTCTATGAGAAACGTCTTCCGCTGGATAAAGCCCATCGGGACAAGATGCGCGACTTCAGGCTTTACATGCTGGTAGGCGGTATGCCACAAGCTGTGAATGCATATATTGAGACCAACAATTTCAGTTTAGTAGATCATGTTAAACGTGGTATAATTAAGGTATATCAAGAAGATTTCCAAAAACTCGATGGTTCTGGTCGTCTAGAAACGCTCTTCATGGAAATCCCCTCCCAACTCAGTCAGACAAACAATCGCTATAAGCCATATGCCGTATTGGGTGATGTCGATGATGACAAACTGTTGGAATTTCTAAAAGACCTTGAAGACAGCAAGACCACTCTATTCTCCTATCATTCCAACGACCCGAATGTGGGCATGTCGCTGACCAAAGATATTTCCAAGTTCAAGATTTTCTGTGCAGACACTGGCCTGTTCGTCACGCTGGCATTTTGGGACAAAGACCACACCGAGAACATCATCTATCAGAAACTGTTGAATGACAAGTTGAGCACTAATCTGGGATATGTCTATGAGAATGTTATTGCCCAAATGCTGGCTGCCTCTGGAAACAAACTTTTTTATTACACATGGCCCAAGGATGAGACCCACAGCTACGAGATAGACTTCCTACTCTCACGAGGAGCCAAACTTCATCCGATAGAGGTGAAATCCTCCGGCTATAAGACTCACAAATCGCTTGACGTATTCTGTCAGAAGTATTCACATATTGTAGAAAAACGCTATCTTATATACACCAAGGATTTGAAAAAGGATGAGGATACTCTTATGCTTCCGGTTTACATGACCCCCTTCCTTTAAAGGAGTATCAGAGAACAACGATGGCTCCCAGGCCCTCTACAACGGCATCACCTTCGAGAAAGAGCGCACGTAACCCCATCCCTATACATATAAAAATGTTAAGATTTCCAAATAACTTCCAAAAGGGCTTGCTGGATGATGCCGTTGGTAGCAACGATGCTGTTGCCTTGGGTGAAATCAGAAGAGCCTGAGTAGTCGGTGACCATGCCGCCTGCCTCCATCACAATCAGACTGCCAGCCATATAGTCCCACCGGCCAATGTATTGCTCGGCATAGCCGTCGAGGCGTCCGCAAGCCACATAGCAAAGGGCCATCGCGGCAGAGCCGCACATCCGGATGCTGCCCACATTGCCGTAAAACGAGTCTATCAGGCGTTGGATGGTCGGCTTATAGGCCTCGCTGTTATACGGCAGTTGCAGACAGAGCAGGGCATCCTGAATCTGCTGACTACTGACATGCAGTTTATTCACTATCCCCTTTTCACTCTTCCATTCCAGATACGCTCCCCCACCCTTCCAAGCGTAGAAGCACTCGTCGGCACAGATCTCATAGACCACGCCAACAAGGACTTCTTTCCCTTGTAGCAAGGCGATGCTCACAGCATACGGCGCATACTGATGGATGAAGTTCGTGGTACCATCGAGGGGATCGACCACCCAACGGATCAAGGGGACAGGTCCATGATTCTGTTCAGAATCACGCGACCTGTCCCCTTGATCCGCCGTTCCTTCCTCTGTAATAAATCCAGCCTCAGGCAATAATTCCCGCAACGCGCTGACTATCAGCCGTTCCGAGCCCTTATCGACATACGACACATAGTCGTG
This sequence comes from uncultured Prevotella sp., assembly GCA_946548085.1. Lineage (GTDB taxonomy): Bacteria > Bacteroidota > Bacteroidia > Bacteroidales > Bacteroidaceae > Prevotella. The sequence goes on from CAMNPN010000086.1 coordinate 2,495, forward strand.
GGCATGCTTCCGCTCCACACTATCAAGGGAGAACTTCTTACGCTCCTCCCTGATATACGCCCCTGCCCGCCTGGCTATCTCGCACACGGCCAAGGTACACTGCTCTAAGTCTATCATTTCTTTCACGAATACAAAGAAACGCTCAGCACCTCATTGAGTGCCGAGCCACTTGTTGCCACATCGTCACCAGGACCGGAATTTACTTCTTAATCAGCGAGGCAACCCAAAGGATGGCAACAGCGCCGATGATGGCCGTACCAAGCTGGCCAAGGATGCCACCCCAGGAGATTCCGAGCAGATCGAACAACCAGCCGCCGAGGGCTCCACCAAAGAGACCGAGCACAATGTTCATGATGATGCCGTAGCCACCACCTTTCATCAACTTGCCAGCGCAGAAGCCAGCCAGACATCCTATAAGGAGCGAATAAATAATACCCATAATTATAACTGTTTAATTGGTTTGATGGTGCAAAAATAAGCAAAATATTCGGAACGGCAAAGAAAAAAGCTAGTTTTTCTTATCAGCCAGATACATGCCGACAGGCTGACGATGAGCGAGGTGTTGGTGGTCGTGGTGTAGTTCATCGCCGAATTCTCGGTAAGGAAATAGAGTGTACCACCACTGATGCCAAGCATGAGCATCAGCAACTCATCTTTTAAAGAGTCGGAGAATAGTCGAAACCTCTTTGTGAGTGAGTATCCCAGCAGAAGAACGTAGGCGATGATGAATCGCAGGGTGAATATCTGAGCAGGGGTGAGACCTGCCAGAAGCAGCATCTTCGTAAACACGAAGGTGCTGCCCCAGATAGCCACTACAACGAAAGCTACAATGTGATACTTCAGACTACTCATTTTTCTTTTTTGGTTTACAGTTTACGGTTTACAGTTTACAGTTGATTACCCTGCAAGCCATTCTGTCTACCCCACAAGCCTTTCTGCCAACCCCGCAAGCCTTTCTGCCTACCCTGCAAGCCTTTCTGCCTACCCTGCAAGCCTTTCTATCTATAGAAGTAATCATCTGTAAACTGTAAACCGTAAACTGTAAACAATAACATCTATCGCTTGATTTCTATGTCTCGCTTCACGTTGTTCCGGATCTTCGTCAGATAGCCCTTCATGCCCTCTGGATCCTTGTTGTCGATGATCTCAAGGAGTTCCTTCAACTCCGTACGGATCTGGCTGACCTGATCGTGGGTGTAGGGGTTGAAGAGGATTTCCTGCAACAGGTAGTCGTCCTCGTTGAGCACGCCTTTGGCAATCCGCATGTGGCGCTTGAAGGTGGTACCTGGTGCATCCTGATGCTTCATGACAGCCGCAAAGACGAAGGTCGAGACGAAAGGTATCGAGAGCGAATAAGCCACCGTCTTGTCGTGCTCCTCGAAAGTGTACTCGTAGATGTTGAGTCCCAACTTCTGATAGAGGTCCTTGAAGAAGATACGCCCCATGTAATCACCCTCACTGATGATGATGGCATTCTCCTCAGAGAGTTGCTGCAGGTTGGCAAACGTGGGGCCGAACATCGGGTGGGTACTGACGTAGCGCATGCCTGTCGACTCATAGAAGTCCTTCAGATCGGTCTTCACCGAGGCGATATCGCTGATGATGCACTCCTTGGGCAGATAGGGAATCACCTCCTTGAACACTGGGATGGTGTACTTCAGCGTGACGGCATTGATCAGCAGTTCAGGCTTGAACGCCTTGATTTCCTCAAATGATGTAAAACGCTGGCAGTTATAGGTAAAACGCATCCGCTTGGGGTCACGTTCAAAGACTGCCACCTCGTGATCGAAACTCAGCAGGTCGATGAAGAAACTTCCCATCTTGCCTGCGCCCATGACTAATATTTTCATTGCATTCAAATTCTTTGTTTACGGTTTACAGTTTACGGTTTACAGTTGATTCTTGGACGAGCCAAGCGGCAAAGCCGAGTCCCCTGCAAGCCGTTCTTTTCTGCCTACCTAGCAAGCCATTCTGCCTATAGAAGTAATCATCTGTAAACCGTAAACCGTAAACTGTAAACTATTTATTAATAATCTCCATCTGCTGACGGACAGACTCCTCGTGGATATTCTCAAAGACACGGGCTACGAACTCAGCATCCATGCCAGCAAGGGTACCCTGGGCACCGCGTTTGTTCAGAATCTCATTGTAGCGATTAGTCTGCAGCACAGTCATGTTGTGTTCTTTCTTATAATTGCCTATTTCACGGCACACCTTCATACGCTTGGCAAGCACTTCCATAATCTCGTTGTCGAGTTCATCGATCTGCTTACGGAGCTGGGAGATGCCCTCCGTAGTCGTGTTCTCGTCGCGGATGACGAGCAGCGACAGGATATAGTCGAGCACATCGGGTGTCACCTGCTGCTTGGCATCGCTCCAGGCCTTGTCAGGGTCGCAGTGGCTCTCGATGATCAGGCCGTCGAAGCCGAGGTCCATCGCCTGCTGGCAGAGGGGTGCAATCAGCTCGCGACGGCCTCCGATATGGCTGGGATCGCTGATGATCGGCAACTCGGGAATGCGACGGTGCAGCTCGATGGGGATCTGCCACATAGGGGCATTGCGGTATATCTTCTTCTCGTAGCTTGAGAAGCCTCGATGGATGGCTCCCATCCGTTTCACGCCAGCCTGGTTGATACGCTCCAGAGCACCTATCCAGAGCTCAAGGTCGGGATTGACGGGGTTTTTCACAAACACAGGGATATCCACTCCCTTCAGAGCATCAGCCAATGCCTGCACGGCGAAAGGATTGGCAGTGGTGCGCGCACCTATCCAGAGGATGTCGATGCCATACTTCAGACACAACTCGACATGCTCGGGTGTGGCCACCTCGGTGGATACGAGCATCTTGGTGTCTTTCTTCACTTCCGCGAGCCAAGCGAGAGCGGGCTCTCCATGTCCCTCGAAGCCACCTGGCTTCGTGCGGGGCTTCCATACACCGGCACGGAAGTTGTGGCAGCCTTTCATTGCCAACTCACGGGCTGTAGTCATCACTTGTTCCTCGGTCTCGGCAGAGCAAGGGCCTGCAATCACGAAGGGACGTTCATTGTCACTCGGTAAGTTCAGTGGTGCTAATTCCAGTTCCATATTGATTTCTTTATATAATACTTTTCTTAATTCTTTCTAAAGCAGTTTGGATTTTCTCTTCTTTGGCACAAAGGGAGATGCGGATGTAGCGCTTACCATTCGAGCCGAAGATAAAGCCGGGGGTGATGAAGACACGGGCCTCGTGAAGCACACGCTCCGTCAGGTCCTCGACATCAGCATACTTCTCTGGGATCTTGCCCCAAAGGAACATACCCACCTGACTCTTGTCGTAAGTACAGCCTAAGACATCCATGATCTGCTCTGCATACTTGCGGCGACGACTGTATGTCTCGATATTTGCCTCGCGATGCCAGTCTTCAGAATTATGATAAGCCTCAGCTGCTGCCAGTTGGATGCCTCGGAAGGTACCGCTCTCAATGTTTGACTGTACCTTCAGGATCCACGAGATAAACTGTGCATTGGTGGCACAGAGACCCACACGCCAGCCTGGCATGTTGTGACTCTTCGACATAGAGTTGAACTCGATGCAGCAGTCTTTGGCCCCAGGCACCTGAAGCAACGACATCGGCTTCTCGTTGAGGATGAAGGAGTATGGATTGTCGTTCACCACGACGATGCCATGATCTTTGGCAAACTTCACCAGTCGCTCGTAGGTCTCTCTGCGGGCATTACCACCAGTAGGCATATTGGGATAGTTCGTCCACATCAGCTTCACCTTCGAAAGGTCCATCTGTTCCAGCTCATCGAAATCAGGTTGCCAGCCGTTATCCTCGCGGAGGTCGTAGTTCACGATCTTCGCACCGAGAATCTTACTCAACGACGTGTAGGTGGGATAGCCAGGATTGGGCACCAGCACCTCGTCGCCAGGATTGACAAAGGCAAGGGTCACATGCAGGATGCCCTCTTTCGAGCCTATGAGTGGAAGGATCTCCGTCTTGGAATCAAGGTCTACGTTGTACCAGCGCTTGTAGAATCCAGCCATGGCCTCACGCAGTTCTGGTGTTCCCATCGTGGGCTGATAACCGTGTGCATTAGGCTGATGAGCCACCTCACAGAGTTTGTCTATCGTCTGAGGCGAAGGCGGCATGTCTGGACTTCCGATGGCGAGGCTGATGATGTCCTTGCCCTCGGCATTGAGTTGGGCCACTTCCTTCAACTTACGGCTGAAGTAGTATTCACTCACTAAGCTGAGCCTGTCAGCGGGTTCAATTACTTTGTTTGCCATCTTTATATTCTCCTAAAATCTTTAAGTCTTTTGTCAATGGGATGATCGCGTCTATAGACTGACGGTAGCGCGTCAGGTCGTCGTACATCACGTCGACATAGAACAGGTACTCCCACTCGCGTCCGATAATCGGCAACGACTGAATCTTTGTGAGGTTAATCTTATAGAACGAGAGGATGGCCAGCACATGAGAGAGCGATCCCTCCTCGTGGGGCAGAGAGAAGACGATACTCGACTTGTTTGTCTCTGTCAGCGGACGCAGCATATCAGCCTTATTGGGATTAGACACCACGAGGAAACGGGTGAAGTTATGCTTATTGTCCTCGATATGATTCTCCAGCACCTTCAGCCCATAGAGTTTTGCCGCCTCAGCATGACAGATGGCCGCCCACCCTTTGTGCTGCCCTTCGGCAATCATTTTCGCCGAGCCAGCCGTATCCTCAGCCTCCACATTCTTCAGTTGCGGATGCTGGGCAAGGAACTGACGGCATTGCATCAGGGCCACGGGATGTGAATGGACCTCGGTGATGGTATCCCAGTCATCTTCTGGCAGACAGCAGATGCAGTGAGATATGTGTAGCTTGTGCTCACCAACCACCGACGTGCCAGAGTCACGCAGCAATTCATAGTTGTGGAGCAACGATCCGGCGATGGTGTTCTCGATGGCGAGCATGCCGATGGCCGTAGGGTCTTTCTTGATATTTGCAAAGACCTCCTCGAAGGTGCTGCAACAAATCAGTTGTATCTGTTCTCCCTCGAAATACAGGTGCGCCGCAATATCGTGGAACGACCCGATGAGTCCTTGTATGGCTATTCTCTTCATCTTTCTATTTACGATTTACTATTCATTTTACGATTTAAAAAAACTCCGCTTTCACTTGGTTGTGAAGCGGAGCTGTATTTCTATTCTTCAATGTTTCATTTCTTCATTTCTACTTACAACGACCCGCTTCACAACTGCTTGCAAAGTAAAAGTAATAGCCGTAAAAGTAAGCGTTCAACTCTGACATAATTCTCGTTTTTGTTGTTTTCGGCTGCAAAATTATCACTTTTATTCGAAACAAACAAATATTTTGCAAGAAAAATTGCGATTATACTTACATTTTTTAGTATTCACCCCATTGTGCCTTGATTTCATCGCGCTCATACTCGTCAACGAGAATCTCCGCCAGATCCATCACGACCTCGGATGGGACACAGAAACGCGGATCTTCACTATGCGGATCGATCGACGACAGGAAATGCGGCATCTCCCCCTTATACACTTCCTTCATCCTACTGCCGCCATCGCCCTCAGAACAAGAGTAGGTCACGTTAGCCAGACGGTCGCAGAGTTTGACAAAAGGCGCATAGGGGGTCTCACGTATACCTTTATAATATTTCTCTCCTGCACGTTCGGCCCGTGTCCGACCCTTATCGTTCGTCAGGGCATAGACAATCTCCGTCGCCATCAGCGCCTGTTCCTCTGTCAGCCACTGACGGGCCTCCTTCATCACGTCGTTGTAAGTCAATCGCGCATCCTCGATACTGTCATGATAGAAAGCGCCAAAGAAGAGCGGCAGCACGTCTTCCTCGCAGGCACATACCAGATAACCATACTTGCTGATGCCCTCCACCACCATGTCGAGATGAAAGCCGTAAGGCAAGTCGTCGCCATAAGTCTGGTTCACACGCTGGTGTAACAGATGCGCCGCCTGTCGTATAGACTCAATATCTTCCGAGTACTTCAACTCAAAACCTCTGAATTCGTCTTTTGTCATATTCCTGTTCAACATTTACGTATCGACTGCAAAATTACAAAAATTATTCAATTCTTCTTCTATTTATGAACATTTTTGTAACTTTGAGCTATGCTCGAAGGTACTCATGCTCGGAAAAGCTCAAATAAATTTGTTTTTTCGCTCGCTTATTCGTACCTTTGCAGCATTGAAAATAAAAAGTAACACATGAAGATTATAAAAACAATAGCCGTGATGCTCCTTATAGGAGCAACGACTGAGACGAGAGCGCAGTTCGGTCCGCAGAAGGATATGGACACCAAATATGCCACAGAACTCATTCAGCCAGGCACGTCGGCACCCGATTTCAAGCTAAAGACACCAGAGGGCAAGAATTTCCTGTTCTCCAAGTGGGCCAAGGGCAAGACCGTTGTGCTCGACTTCTGGGCATCGTGGTGCCCCGATTGTCGTAAGGATGCACCAGAAGTGGTACGAATGTACCAGACGTACAGGCAGAAAGGGATTGAGTTCATCGGCATCTCGATGGATACAGACGTTGAGGCATGGAAGAAGGCCATCGAAAAGTATGGTATCGAATACCCTCAGGTCAGCGAACTGAAGAAATTCAAGGAGACAGACATCGCCAAGGCCTACGGTGTGAAATGGATTCCCTCGATGGTCGTCGTTGGCCCCGACGGACAAGTGAAGCTCTCTACAGTGCTGACCTATAAAGTAGACAAGTACCTGAGAGAGCTTACTGGCGGCGTATGGACGCACCACAACAACGGCGAGCACGTCAGTATCGACGGTGATCACGGTAAACTTGCCGCCATCATCCAGAAACCAGAGCTGCAGCCAGGTGAGAAGTGCCCGATGGTTATCATGTGCCATGGATTCAGCGGTCGCAAGGAGGGAGCCCTGTTCGAGTTGATCGCCGACTCGCTACAGAGTCACGGAATCGCATCGATACGCTTCGACTTTAACGGACACGGCGACAGCGAGGGAGAGTTTAAGGACATGACAGTGCCCAACGAGATAGAGGACGCCAAACATGTCGTAAGCTATGTACGCGACCTGCGCTATGTCTCCGACCTTGCCATCATTGGCCATTCCCAAGGTGGCGTTGTGGCAGCCATGACGGCAGGACAGCTGAGCGAGGAACTGGACGGACCTGCCTTCAAAGCAGTGGCACTGATGGCCCCAGCTGCCGTGCTCCGCGACGATGCCATCAGAGGCAATACTATGGGAAAGAATTACGACCCGCTGGATCCGCCGGAATACGTAGAACTGTTTGGTGGTCTGAAGCTGGGCAGCGACTACATCCGCACCGCCTTCAGCCTGCCTATCTATGAGACAGCAGCCAAGTATCAAGGTCCGGCCCTCATCATCCATGGTAATGCAGACCGCGTGGTGCCTTACACCTATGGCGAGCGATTCCATCAGATCTGGCCTGGCAGCGAGTATGTCCTGCAAGAGTATTTTGATCACGGATTCGCACAGAATGTCTACCGTTCAACAGACATTGTAACGCAATTCCTTATCAGCCGACTCAGCCATTGACATTGCTTACAGTATGCAGTTAGGCATCCTGCCAAAGGATGTATTCATCTGCATACCGTAACCCCTTTACCATCTCCACCCTTATTATGGAAAAGAAGACAATTGCTATTCTCGGAATGATGTGTGCCGGCTGCTCGGCACGCGTCGAACAGAAACTGAATACGCTCGACGGTATCGCGACAGCTACTGTCAACCTGCCAGCCCGAACGGCACTGGTGGAATACGATCCGCAACGAATCTCCCTCGAACAGATGAAGGACGAGCTGGGCAAGATTGGCTACGACATAGTAATTGAAGAAGACCGCAACGTAGAAGCCATTGAGCGTCGTGCCTATACGTCTTTGAGGAATAAAGTCATAGCCTCATGGCTCTTCGCCATCTTGGTAATGGCCATCTCGATGGGATGGGTCAACATTGGGTCGCGCGATGCTGCCAATCAGACAATGCTCATCATCAGCCTGGCCAACTTGATATACTGTGGACGACAGTTCTATACAACAGCCTGGAAACAACAGATCCACGGCTCTGCCAATATGGATACCCTCGTGGCCCTCTCTACTGGCATCTCCTTCCTTTTCAGTTCTTTCAACACCTTCTTCGGCGAACAGGTATGGGGAGCAAGAGGCATTGAGTGGCACACATGGTTCGATGCCTCGGTGATGATCATCACCTTCGTACTCACTGGCCGTATGATAGAGGAACGCGCCAAGAACGGTACGGCTTCAGCCATCAGAGCACTGATGGGACTACAGCCTAAGACGGCTCACCTTGTGGATAATGGCATGGTCACAGATGCCCCGATTACTGTGCTCCAGCCTGGTGACACCATAGAGGTGCGTGCCGGCGAGCGCATCCCCGTCGACGGAGAGGTCATCAGTGTATCTACTCCAACATATGTCGACGAGTCGATGATTACGGGCGAGCCCGTGGCTGTTGGGAAGCAGGCTGGCGACAAAGTGCTTGCCGGTACCATCGTGAAGCAAGGCACATTCCGGTTCAAGGCCAGGGAGGTCGGACAGAAGACGATGCTCGCTCATATTATAAAAATGGTACAAGAAGCACAAGGCTCCAAAGCACCCGTACAGCGCATCGTGGATAAGATTGCCTTGATATTCGTACCAACGGTCGTTGCCATCAGCCTGATCACCTTCTGCCTCTGGCTGCTCATCGGCGGCAGCGGTGTCCTACCACGAGCCATACTCTCGGCCGTCTCTGTGCTGGTGATCGCCTGCCCCTGTGCCATGGGACTGGCCACCCCCACAGCCCTCATGGTGGGCATCGGCAAGGCTGCAGAGAAGAATATCCTCATCAAGGATGCTACTGCCCTCGAAGAAATACGTAAGGTTAATGCGATGGTTGTCGACAAGACAGGCACGCTGACCATCCCCAACGACAGCGGTGAAGACCTGAAGCCTCATGCCCGTGAAGCGATGGAACAGCTTATCAAAGAGGGCATCGAGGTATGGATGTGCAGCGGCGACAAGGATGAGCGTGCCAGAGCCATCGCTCAGCAGGCTGGCATAGGGCACTACAAGTCGCAGGTGCTGCCACAAGACAAGGAAGATCTTGTAAGACACCTGCAGGCCGAAGGCCGTCATGTAGCAATGGTGGGCGACGGCATCAACGACTCTCAGGCTCTGGCCGCCGCCGATGTAAGCATCGCCATGGGCAAGGGCACGGACATCGCGATGGAGGTGGCACAGGTGACACTCATGGGCAGCGACCTCCGCCGCATCCCAGATGCCATCAGTCTCTCGAAGCGCACGGTGGGTATGATCCGTCAGAACCTCTTCTGGGCATTCATCTACAATATTATCTGTATCCCTCTCGCAGCCGGACTCCCCTACCTCTTTGGGGCTCAATGGCAGATCACGCCGATGTGGGCCTCAGCCTTGATGGCCTTCTCAAGTGTCAGTGTCGTGCTGAACAGCCTGCGCCTCAAATTTGTCAGCTAACAATTCTACCACATGATAAAAGCCAACACAATCCCCCATCCGCTCGTAGCCATCATCCCCGTGGTGGTGCTTATCGGACTGCTGGCTACTGCCATCACACTCTTTGGAAGCGACTCTCTCAGCGGAGGCAGCCAGATAGCCCTGCTGATGGGCATGGCTGTCTGCATCAGCCTGTCGATGGCAGTCTACAGAGTACCTTGGCAGACGTTCGAGCAGCAGATAAAGGCTACTCTCGGCGAGGTGAGCATCACCCTGCTTATCTTGCTTTGTGTGGGTATGCTGGCAGGCTCGTGGATGATCAGCGGCATAGTGCCCACCTTAATATATTATGGTGTACAGTTCATGTCGCCCCAGTTCTTCCTCGTGTCATCGTGTATCATCTGTGCCATCGTGTCGCTGCTCTCTGGCAGTTCATGGACTACTATCGCCACCATTGGTGTAGCCCTGCTGGGCATAGGCCACGCATTAGGTATCTCAGAGGCATGGACGGCAGGTGCTATCATCTCTGGTGCCTACTTCGGCGACAAGATGTCACCACTGAGCGACACAACGATCCTCGCCTCGTCGGCCACTGGCACAGACCTCTTTGTCCATATCCGCTATATGATGTACACCACCGTGCCCACCTTCCTTATCACAATCACCATATTCTTCATCACAGGACTGGGGAAAACGACAGGTGTGGAACTGCATGTAAGCGAATATACCGAGGGACTGTCACGCACTTTCAACATCTCACTCTGGACGTTGCTGGTGCCTTTGCTGACAGGCGTACTCATAGCCCGCCGAGTGCCCTCGGTCATCGTGCTCTTCGCCTCTTCCGTGATGGCAGGCATTGTCGCCCTTATCCTTCAGCCGCATATCCTCAGCGAGATTGCTACAGGCACCAGCCCTATTGTCAATGCCAATTTATCAGTTGTCAATTCTATCAAGGGGCTGGCCATCACCTATTTCGGCGCAACAGCCGTCGATACGGGTAATGCCTCGCTTAACGAGCTCATCTCTACCAGTGGTATGGCGGGCATGCTCAATACCATCTGGCTCATTCTCTGTGCCATGTGCTTTGGTGCGGCAATGGTGGCCAGCCGGATGATTGAGAGCATCACATGCGTCATCATCCGCTTCGTCCGAAACCGCATCAGTCTCGTATCGTCGACTGTGGGTACAGGCATCTTCCTCAATATCACCACTGGCGACCAGTTCATCTCCATCGTACTCAATGCCGATATATATAAAGAGGTATATAAACAGGAAGGCTACGAAACACGTTTGCTCAGCCGAACGACAGAGGACGCTGCCACCGTCACCTCCGTACTCATCCCCTGGAACACGTGCGGTATGACGCAGTCCACGGTGCTCGGCGTACCCACCCTCACCTACCTGCCCTATTGCTTCTTCAATCTGCTTTCACCGCTGATGAGCATTATCGTTGCTGCCATCGGCTGGAAAATAAAAAAGATAAACGTATGACAAAGACTGTATTCATCACAGGGGCCACGAGCGGCATCGGTCTCGGCTGTGCCCACAAGTTCGCCGCCAATGGCGACAGACTCATCCTCAACGGCAGGAATGCTGCCAAGTTGGAAACCATCCGCGAGGAGTTAGAATCCACAGGCACCGAAGTGCTGACACTCGTCTTCGACGTCAGAGACCGCGAGGCCGCCATGAAGGCCATCGAGAGCCTGCCCGCAGAATGGCAGCAGATTGACGTACTCGTCAATAATGCCGGCCTCGCCCTTGGACTCGAACCGGAATATGAGGGTAACCTTGACGACTGGGAGACGATGATCGACACAAACATCAAAGGCCTGCTGACGATGACGCGCCTCATCGTGCCCAGTATGATTGAGCGTAATAGCGGACACATTATTAATATAGGTAGCGTGGCAGGTGATGCTGCCTATGCCGGAGGTAATGTCTACTGTGCCACAAAGGCTGCCGTGAAGGCCCTCTCCGACGGTCTCCGCATCGACGTAGCCAATACCGCCGTCCGTGTCACCAACCTCAAGCCTGGCCTGGTGGAGACCAACTTCAGCAACATCCGTTTCCATGGCGATACAGACCGAGCCTCTAAACTCTATCAAGGCATCAAGCCTCTGACGGGTGACGACATCGCCGACGTAGCCGTCTTTGCCGCCAATGCTCCTGCCCATGTGCAAATAGCAGAAGTACTCATTTTGGCCACCCATCAAGCCAGCGGAAGCGTCATCGTACGCAAATCTTGAGATATATCACGTATAATGCAACATTCTTTAAAAATAATTGTCTTTTTACTTGCAAGTTTTAAAACTTTTTTATATATTTGCACCGTCTAAGGACATTATATTAAATTAATAACACAAAAAAGAATGATTATGAAGAAATTAATGATGATTGCTGCTATGATGCTCATGAGCATCGGCGCATTTGCACAAGATGGAAAGTTTGCCATTGGTGCCGACTTCAACTATCTTATTGACAAGGATGCAAGCCGTATGGCTCCCGGTGTCAAGGTCCAGTATGAGTTTGTTGAGAGTTTCCGCGCTGAGGTTAACTTCAAGTACTATCCTAAGAAGGATTGTGTATCTTCATGGAATGTTAATGCAAATATCCAGTATATCATTCCCGTGACAGATATGTTCAGAGTGTATCCTCTTGTAACTTTTGGTGTTCTGGGTTCTAGCCCTGAGCATGGTGATAGTTCATCTGCTTTCGTCTTTGGCGGTGGTGCTGGTGCAGAATACTTCCTTACTGAGAATGTCAAACTGTATTTAGACGCCATTTACCAATATGGTAAGAAGGACGGCATCAAGGTGGTTAACAATCCACTCCTCTCACTCGGTATTGCCTACGCATTCTAAGAAGCGCATTTAATATCATTTATAGCCACATCTCCTGCAGATGTGGCTTTTTGTTTAATATGCTTATTTGATTAATCCGACTTAAGTTGCTCCAACAGGCACTGGCAGCCCTCGAGCACATCGCGCCAGGTAGCCTCGAAATCTCCCGTATACCAGGGATCGGCCACATCGCCAATCATATCCGTAAAATCCAGTAACTGATGAATCTTCTGCTCAGGGTCGCCGCCACAAATACGATACATATTACGGATATTAGCAGCATCCATACCTATGAGCAGGTCGAAGCGGTCGTAGTCACGACGCGTCATCTGTCTCGCCGTCTTGCCTTTACACGATATACCGTGCTCCGCCAGTTTGCGCTTGGCTGGTGGATACACCTCGTTACCAATCTCTTCCGTCGACGTGGCTGCCGACTCGATGTAAAACTCCCCATCCCGTCCGGCTTTCCTTACCAGATCCTTCATCACGAACTCTGCCATCGGACTACGGCAGATGTTTCCGTGACACACAAACAGTATCCTTTTCATTTGCCAGAGCCCATCAGTTTAATCAGCAGCACCACATCAGCGACATCCACCTTGTCATCCTTATTGATATTCGCCATATTCACATCAAATTCCTCCTCCTGAGGCTTATCTAAAATATGATTAATAACAGCCTTCAGATCTTCCTCGTCTAACACATCGTCACCATTGACATCACCAACGATGGGTTGTGAGCGATTGACAAAAAACGAAGTGCTGACTGTCTTTCCTGTAAAATCGTTGTAACTGACAGTGACCAATGACCTTTTGCCCGTAACACCTGTTATCTTGTTACCATTAACGGACACTCCCTTACCTGTACAAGTCACAACCACCTCTGACGCCACATTTTCCTGATGACCGTCTCCAAAATATGCAATGGCAGGAATCTCACGAGTCTCGTTGGGCTGAAGAATGATATCATCCAATGTCTCTAATCTGTTGGCACGATAAAACTCCCGAAGACTGGAGGGATAAAACGTATAGTGGGCATCCTGACAGTCGGGAAGGTCTAGCAACTCCAACATCTTGATGGCATATCGCTTGCCCATAATACGATAACCTTCCAAAGAAAAATGCAGGCCACCAGCCGTAGGGCATCCGAAAGAACTGATTACATGGGCAGTTGGGATAACCGATGGCACCTGCGCTATCACCTCGTTAATGACAGCACAGTCGCCGCCCTCTGAAGCATTGACCACTTCCCCAACCAACAAGGGAACCTCAGTAGCGTCGAGTTTCAAATCCTTCAAGAGCCGCTCATATATAGTCTGGACATACTGAGGCCATTGTGGGTCACCCCATTTCTGCTCACCTTGATACAGTACGTTCGCCTCGCCCTGATGTAGTAGAATGCCCTTGATGACGCCTGACTGCTGTGCTATTCTTGCCATATCAACTAGCCGCCGATACGGGTCATCATCATATCTTGCGAAGTAATCGGTGTGCCATATATTAACAGACGCCACTAACTCAGACATGAAGCCCTTGATATCAGCGCCATTCACAGCCACATCCACTACGCCTACCCGATAATCACCAGGCAGGGCAGCAACCATCGTGCGACCAAAGTAGTCGGCCATTCCGATTTTAGTGTAATTGCCTTGAGTAACGATGGGGGGAGTAGCAACATACCATACACCCTTGGCCCGGGTTGGCGTTCCGTTGGTGGCCTCCAATGTCAAAAAACGATTGTCAACATCCATGTCTACAGCCTCAGCAGATGCATCACCCGCCATGTTCGACTGCCCAAAACAAAGATAGATCTGGAACTTGGGGTCTACTTCCGCCTTCACCTCCAAGGCAGAGACCATCAAAAGGAGAAGAATAGTGATAATGTGTCTCATATTATTTATAATGAATGATAATGAATATTCTTTGAAACATAGACAGAATCGAGTCTGTCCATCTCCTGCTCCGACACGAAGAAAGGAGCAAGCGTACTATCCTGACGCACCATCTGGCGGATCATGCCGTTGTAGATGATCTCCGAGCCATGGAAGCCGTCATCGAAGTCATAGTTGTGCGCCCCGGTATCCGTCACATCCGTGAAATCATACAGAGAACAGCCCTCATGCCTCTCGAACACCGGTCGCAACATATCATAGAGCAGCGCCATATAGCCATATCTGCCCATTGCCATCATCTTTTCATAAACATACGGTGCAAAGGGAGGCAGGAAAGCCACCACCTTAATTTGGCGGGCGGCACACTGGCTCAGGAAATCGTCTAATGCACCTGTCAGCGAACCATCAGGCTTATCCCCATACTGGAAGCGCTGGTTGCCATGACGGATACGGCCGAGCACATGCTTGAAATTGTAATCCTCCTGCGCCTCTGGTGCCATGATCATGTCACCCTGATATCTCGACCCGTCGGCAGCAAAGCCGTTTTCGTTACAGATCGCATTCAGTCCGATATGATGCGAGCCAAAGACTTTTGCCAGGTCGATCTTCCCCCTTGAGAGATCCAGATAGAAATCACAGACGCACCGTCCCAATTTAGAAGCATCCCACTCCGGCTCATCATAGACCGAAGCAGAATATGGCTGATCCTCATCGATGTAAGCGCGGTTGAACCACCATTGGTCAACGTTGACAAGGATGAGTTGCGGGCTGTCATGGAGTTTGCTGACAAACAGCGCCAGTTCGCGAACGTTCTGGATGGCCCCTCCGGCATTGTAGAAAGAGTAGTCTGGATTGACCACAGAGCGCTTTACCTGCATGATCCTCGACGATCCCAAAGCCAGCACTTGAGGGCGCTCCACCTCGTCGGTCATGTGGAACTTATATGTCTTATCATAGTTACTGTATGCCAATCCGAAAAGTTGACCTTGCTGCAAGGGATGGATATAAGACGAGAACGCCCTGATCTCTCCTGCCTGATAGAGGCAGATACAGGCAAAGCCTATGATGGCAGAGACCATCAGCAGGAATACTGCCAGTCTTGCCCCAAAGCGTCGGATGTCGTATCGTTCTTGCTTATTCATATTTTCACCTTTTCACTTTTCTCACCTTTTCCTCAGAATTGGAAATAAATAAACTCCTGACTTGCAGTATTAAAGTAGAAATAGAAGATTGCGGCAGAGAGCGCCAGATAGACAGTCCAACGGACTCCCGTACCGACGTACCCCCGCGCCACCGCTCCACCGAACTGAAGCACATGCGCCTTGTCACGCTGCAGATACTCCACAACAATGAGCAACAAGACCGCGATGATCGTTGTCAGGCTTCCCAGACGCGGATGGAAGTCATCAAAGGCCGTCAGGAACATTCGGGATACGAAGTCCCAGGCCTGGGCGATATTCTCTGCACGGAAGATCACCCAGCCGACAACAGCCAGCAAAAATGTTACGACCACCCTACACACATCTTTTATATTAGGCAACCAGCGGCCAGCAGCCAGGATGTCCTTGTCCTTGGTGTTGATATGCAACAACTTATACAGCACAATCAGGCAACCGTGATACAAGCCCCAGCAGACGAACGTCCAGTTGGCACCATGCCACAAGCCGCTGATACCGAACACGATAAACGTGTTGCGAATCACCTTCCACTGGCTGCAACGGCTGCCGCCAAGCGGGAAGTAGACATAGTCGCGGAACCACGTCATCAGCGAGATATGCCATCGCCGCCAGAACTCAGGTATCGACCTCGAGAGATAAGGATAATTGAAGTTGCTCAGCAACCTGATACCGAACAGACGAGAACAGCCGATAGCGATGTCACTATAGCCCGAGAAATCGCAGTATATCTGGAAGGTAAACAGGAGTGCCAATAGCCAAAGGCTGACACCAGAATAGTCTGCATACGAATCCCACAGCGGATTAAGATCCGAGGCACAACTGTCAGCGATAACCACCTTCTTGAAGAATCCCCACAACATCTGCCGACAACCATCCACAGCCTGCACATAATCGAAATGGCGGTCACGCTGGAACTGCGGCAACAGGTTCTTGGCCCGTTCGATAGGACCAGCCACCAACTGCGGGAAGAAACTGATAAAGGCGCAGAACTCTATGATGTTCTTAGTGACAGGCACGTCTTTACGATACACGTCAATCGTATAACTGAGTGCCTGGAAAGTATAGAAACTGATACCAACGGGCAGAATCACGTTCAGCGTCACCCAGTCCAACTGATAATGGAAAAGGCTCCAAACAAGTTGCGCCAGACTGTCTGCGAAGAAGTTATAATACTTGAAGACGCCTAAAATCAGGAAGTTCAGTATCAGATTGGAAGCACACACCAACCGCTGTCTGCGCTTTCCTCCTTCCTCATTCCTCCTTCCTCGATAATACTCTATCAGCAACCCGCTGTAATAACTGCACACTGATGTGAACGCTATCAGGAACAGAAAGCGCCAGTCCCACCAGCCATAGAACACGTAGCTGGCCGTCACTACCAACAGATTCTGCCACTCGCGCTTCTGGAACACAAACCAGTAGAGCAGGAACACGATTGGCAG
>CAMNPN010000087.1 GCA_946548085.1 uncultured Prevotella sp.
AAGGAAGATAGCAACAATAAAAGCTATGCTGAATTATTACGAATATGAAAATGAATGGTATAATAACCCTATGCGGAAGATGAAAATCAGGATGCGTGAACCAATCCGTTTACCTACTGTAATGAGCATAGAAGAAGTGAAATCTCTACTTAATATCGTTTATAAGCAACAGAGGGATTGTAAACAAGAGACCTTTTCTTATCACATGGCAACTCGTAATATCGCCATTGTTGAGTTGTTATTTGTATCAGGTATGCGTGTTAGTGAACTTTGTGACCTGCGTTTATGTGATATTGACATGAAGCAAGGGTGTGTCAGAATCATTGGCAAGGGAAACAAAGAACGAATAGTAGATATCAGTCAGAAGGCCACATTGGCTGCAATAAAAGAATGGCTAAGAGAACAAGGCCCTTGTGACTCACAACATCCATTATTCGTCAGTCGTTTACATAACAAGCTATCCACTCAATCAGTGAGATTGCTTATTAAGAATCTCGTTTCATCGTCTCAGATTAAGAAGGAAATAACCCCACACACCTTTCGTCATACATACGCAACTCTATTATTAGAAGAAGGTATTGACATTACGTATATCCAGCATTTACTTGGTCATAGTTCTGTCGTGACAACGCAAATATACACTCATGTAAATCTTCAGAAACAGCACGAATTGTTAAGTAAGAAACACCCAAGAAGATTAATATAACAAGAAATCTTATATGTTCGAGAAAGAACAATTGTAAAAGACCCCGCACCACCATTGCAGAGGCAATGAGTGATGCGGATTCAAGTTTTTCATGTTTGCTCTTTCTCTATTTCGAAGGAAGTTCCAACGTCAGACAGACGTTTTCGTACATCGGTCTGCCCATCAGTCGGTTCATGATGTACTTGCGGAACTTGTGGCTGTTGTGGCTGTCGATGGCGTAAGCCAAACGGATAACCATTTCAAGGTTATACACGTCTATGTTCCAGTTGGGGTGATAGGGGAACAGCCTAAACGAGCCATGAGTATCTTCCTCACGCGCGATACTATTCTTATATATAGAGCGTATCGTGTGGAACACGATGGTTGACGGGACGAAAAGCATGTCTGCTATCTCGTCAATCGTCATCCAAACGTCCTTGTCGGGCATGGTGATAATTCCGCCCTCGGTCATTCTGATGATGCCTCGCTCAAAGACATCCTTGGGAATCATTGAAATGTTTGTCATAAACTGTCAGTCTTTTGGAATGTGATACAATAGGTTCTTCTTGGGACGTCCGACTTTCTTCACTGCCAGTCGTGGGTCTTCACGCAGCAGTTCCTTCGGACGGTCGAGTTTCTTCTGTAGCAGTGCCTTGTTGTGCTCTGCCGTGGTGTCGCTGGTCGTCAGTCCTTTTGCTTCTCTTCGCTTTTGCAGCCTGTCCATGTCACGGCTGATATTGTCGTCGGTGATCTTGGCGTACACCTGCGTACTTTTCACGCTGGAGTGTCCCATCATCTTGGCGATGCTTTCCAGACAGATGCCTTCTGATACGAGCATCGTGCCGAAGGTGTGACGGGCCATGTGAGCCGAGAGGTTTTCAGTCCTGCCGATGGCAAAGCCTATCTCGTGGATGTCCGACCAGGCACTGTTGAGGGTAGGCAACGGGAAGACGGGGTTTTCGTCGTCAGTGGTGTTATACATATCGAGTATCTGCTCTGCTATGGGGTGCAGTGGGATGAACGACTCTACTTTCGTCTTCTGTCGGTTGATGCGGATATAGCGCCGACCGTCGGCTGTCTTGCCGATGTGGTGAGGGTAGAAGCCACGGGCATCCACGTATGCAAGTCCCGTCAGACTGGAGAAGATAAACCAGTGACGGAACATCTCCATGCGGTCGTCTGCCATCGGGGTTGAAAGCAGTTTCTTGAAGTCCTCACGGTTCACGAAGCGGTGACGGGTCTGTATCTTCTTCTCATATTCCACGTTCTCTATTGGGTTGCAACGCAGGATTTCCATATCCACGCCGAGCCAAAGAAGGCGGTTAAGCCATATCAAACAATGATTAGCCTGTGCAGGGCCGAGGTTCTTGCCTTTCACCAGATGCACCTTGTAGCCTTGCCCGAAGGCTTCATCTATGTCGGTCAGCGGAATGTCTTTCTTGCCGAGCGAGTGCAGGTACTCTTGCAGATGGGCTTGCAGGGATTTACTCTGGCGGTAGGTGTTTACCTTGTTCAGTTCGTTGGCACGGATGCGCAGGCGCTCCCGTTCCCATTCGCCCATCTGCAGCAGGGTCGTGGGTTTCTTTGTCTTTTCTGTGATGATGTTCTTCAGGATTTCTGGAGTGATGACACCGTTCTCACGCAGTTGCTCGTCATAGAGGGTGTCAATCCGCTTGCGCAGGTCAATAAGTCGGTTGTTGTCCCTTGCAATGGAGATTTCACCCTTCTTTGCGTTCCAGTCCTCCGGACGGCAGTAGATGTCCGTCGTCAGTGCAGTGTTCTTACCGTCAATGGTGATTCGGCACATGACGGCTGTGGTGCCGTCGGTCTTCACCTTGGCACGGTTGATGTAATACAGTTGGCTGAATGTACTTCTCATAATCGTTTCTCCTTATTTTGTGATGAAATTAAAATCCTTGGTTGCTTCGATGAACTTGTCCATGTCCTCAAATAGTTTCTTCGGGGTGACACGGGCATAGACCTGTGTCTGGTTGATGTTCGTGTGACCGAGCATCCTGCTGATGGTTTCCAGTGGCACACCCTCTTCAAGTGTTATCAGACTGGCAAACGAGTGTCGCCCCTGGTGGAAGTGGATGGGGTCTTTCAGTCCTATCCAGCCCGATATACCACGCAGATGGGCATGGAGGGTACGGTGGAAGACATACGGGAAGAGCGTCTTTCGCGTATCATCGTGGTACTTCTCTATGAGGGCAATCGCTTCGGGCAGCAGTTTCACGGCTGCACGGTTCTCATTCTTACGGCGAAGGTACTTCAGCCAGAGGTTGCCGTCCTCGTCGATGGAGAGGTTATCATCCGTGACGGACACCACATCGGAGTAGGGTACGCCAGTGTAGCAGGCGAACAGAAACATGTCACGGGAGAGTATATGACCTTCGTGCTTCGGGTCAATATGGAGGTCACGGATTTTCTCAAAGGTCTCACGGCTGAGAGCCTTGGGAGTGGTCTCGCGTCTTCTCGGCAGGGAGAAGTGGGCGAAGTATTGCCGTTCTGCAATGCCTTCCTTGAAGGCACCCTTGCAAGCCTTCTTCAACAGGGCAAGGAAATGACGGGCAGAGCCTTCATGTCCGCACTCGTCGCAGATGTACGACTGGAAATCATAGATGAATTGCTCTGTCAGTTGCCCGAAAGAAATGTCCTCAGTCTTGAATTTCTTCAATATGAAGGCTTGCAGATAGTCGCAGAAAGCCTTATAGTGGTAGTAGGTGCCCTTGGCACGGTCAACGCCGATGCGTGAATGACATTCGTCCTTCATGCGCTGTGCATACTGCATCAGCGTTACCTGTGACTGGATGCTGCCCTGCAAGACCGCCTTTACGTCAGCGGCACAGAAGTCCGGCTGACGTGCCTTCACGGACTCATAGGCATTGCTGATTGACAACAGCAGTTGCTCGATCTTGCGGTTCACCTCAACCGCCTCTTTGCTCTTGCCGTTTAGACGACTTTCACGGGGATTCCACAAGTCAGGGGTGCAAGAAATCTTGCACGAAAACTGAGACATCGAGTTTCCGAGGGTGATACGTCCCATGATGGGAGCCTTTCCTTTCTTGTCTGTCGTGCTCTTTTTGAGGTAGAGCAGCACCTTGAATTTTTCATCTTTCATACTCGCTTATAATTTGGTTGCAAAATTAGCTCAATTACAAGCGTCCTCCGTATGGAAGAATGTGTCCGAATATGTATGTTTTTCCGAGCCTCCGACTAATTCGGGGTCTCATTCGTTACCAATACAATTTTCGGTAACGAGACAGGTAACGATTTGGTAACGGAACGAAGGTCATATTTCACAATATGCATTCCTGCCCATCGAAACATGGAATACATAAAATCAGCAGTCTGTCAGGCACTTACGGGAATAATCTCCACGTTCGTCTTACCCTTGATTTCTTGGTTATATTCCCCTATACTTGTCACGCTATTGGGAATCGTGATGGAGGTCAGGCCGCTGCAGCCGTAAAAAGCTTCGCTCCATATACTCGTCACGCTGTTGGGAATCGTGACGGAAGTGAGGTCGCTGCAGCCATAGAAAGCTTCGTTGCCGATGGAAGTTACAGGATAAGTTGCTCCGTTGTATTCAACGTTTTCAGGGATGATAATATTGCCAGTATATTGATTTGAATGAGAACTTCCGTAACTTCCTCGAAAGCTGACAGCCAACTCGGTTCGGTTATTAGCCCAACTGTAATAGATGGTTACACCATCGGCATTAGGGACTACGATGTCGTGAGCAAATGCATTGATGCCTGTCATGCTCATGAGCACAACGAGCAGAAGTGTAGTAATAAATGTCTTGTTCATATTTATATTTGTTTTGAGTTAATAATTCGTTTTGATAGGACATAATAATAAAACGTGGACTCTTTACTTCGTCTACGTTTCAGAGGTATTGGGGATAACCTAACAATCTTAAACGAGTAAAAGCCCACGCCGAGCGGCGTGAACTATCTACTTCAGTTCTTGATTGTTTCGTCTAATTCCCCAATTATCTGAAACAAGAATCAAAAGTGGACGTTCCTGTCTTTTGTCTTTATTTTGTCTTTGCTATGTCACCATGCGAAGCTTTGTTTTTAGGGTTCTACATCACATCTATTTCTTAAATACGTCGGAATGCGTGCCGGTATTGAGTGATGGGTAGTGCGGATCTTATACATCAGATGCCCATTTTCTTGAAAAACTCCTCGCTGTTCTCATACGTGTTCACACGGCCCTCCTCCACGTCGAGCAGGGACTGCTCATAGTGCGAGAGGCGCTTCATGCGGGCTGCGGGCTTGACACCAGCCTTGGCCATGGTAACCTTTTCCACACCGACAAGCGACTTCAAAATACGTCGGATGTTGGGGAGATAAGATTGGTCTTTAAGTGTAATCACTAACTGCGTCATATTACATATATTGATATTTACCGCGCAAAGATAGGAAATATTTCCGAGAGTTGCAAGGATTTGGCGAAGTTTTTTAAAACAAAGGCAGTTGACGCCCTCAGTCATTCATCGTTCTTTGAGCCAGGGGGTGCATTGGCGTATCTCCACTGGCAGGGTGTCGACGTGGAGGCTGTCGGCGGTGATGCGCAGGCGGACTATTGCAGCCCGGGCGTTGAGGGGCTTCGGCTGGTCGAAGATGAAGTTGCCGATGCTGTAGTAGATGGGGCGGCCGCCGTAGTCCTCGACGGACTGGAGAGTGTGGGTGTGGTGGCACACGAGCACGTCGGCACCGGCCATCACGAGCATGTGGGCATCGTGGCGCTGGCGGGGCACGGGCTGCAACTTGTGCTCCTGTCCCCAATGGAGGCTGACGATGATGACGGCGGTGGAGTCTTGCCGACGGAGGCGGTAGACGCGCGAGAGCAGCGAGTCCATCGGCTCCTGGCTCACACAGGGCTTGTCAGGCAGATAGGCGTAGTTCTCGAGGGCGAGGCGTAGTGAGGGCACGAGCCACACCTTTCTGGGCTCAGCGGTCAGGAGCACGGGTTCGGCGGCCTCCTGCATGTTTGCGCCAGCCCCGATGGGTACCATGCCTGCGGCGATGATGTTACGTCGGGTGTCGAGGAGCCCCTCGCGGCCCTGGTCGATGGAGTGGTTGTTGGCGAGGTTCAGGTGGGTGATGCCGTGCTGCCGCAGGGTGTCGAGCCACTCGGGCTCGCCTCTGAAGATGAAGCGCTTGAAGACGGGCGCGTTGATCTTCGTGGCGGGGCACTCAAGGTTGCCCACGACGACCTGGGCTGAACGGAACACGGAGTCGACGCCGGGGGTGAATAGGGAGCTCATGCCGTGCTGTTGGATGGCCTTGCGCACGCCGCGGTCGAGGAGGATGTCGCCCGTGAGGACGATGGTGGCTGTGTCAGTGGGGGATTCGTGGAGGGAGGAGGGAGGAGGGAGGAGGGAGAAATGTTCAAGTCCGGATTCTGCCGCAGGAGTAATCTCACTCCACGCTCCACACTCCTCACTCCACGAAAGCAGGCTAACAGCCAGAACTATAGAAAAACTCTTCATTGGCCTCAGGCAGCTTCTTCAGCGGCACGAACAGGGGTTTCATCCACTCGGGCACACCCTTGCGGGCGTTCTTCTGCAACTGCTCCTGCCACTCCTCGTCGGTGAGGCGCGGCTCGTCGATGGGCTGGATGAACTCACGGTAACTGAACACGGCACCGCGCGTCAGCACCAGGTAGCCGCCGATCTCGACCACCACGTAGATCTCGTCGGCATCGCCGACGGCCTCGAAGAGGATGGACTTCTCGGGGTTGTTGTCGGCATTGGCGGTATAGACGTCGGCCACGAGGGCCACCTTGCGGTCGGCGCCCTGCACGTCACTCCAGCCCATGAGGTACTGGTCGTCGCCGCGCACCAGGTCGAGGGAGATGTACTCAAACGTGGCTCCGATGCACTTCACCTGGTTGTACTCCTCGTCGGTGAGTTCCTTTCCGGCCAGTTCCTTCTCGCTGACGCGCAGCAGGAACTCTGCATTCTCGCACATATTCGTCGTCACCTCTTTTATCTTATCGGTGAGCATCTGCTCCTTCTGGAGCACGCGCTCCGTGCCGTCGAGCAGTTCGATGGCCTTCTTCCAGAACCCTGTGTTGGGCTCCACATAGCCCTTCACCACGGGCTCGGGGATCTCGTCGCCACCGCCGCACTCGGCGCCGGCGGGCTGCTTGGCGTAGAGGATGGCATCGTGCTTCAGCTCGGCCCACGAGGCGAGTACGGCGTTGAGGTCTTTCTTGTCCCACTCTGTCGTCTGCATGAAGTAGGGCATCCGCTCGCGGCCCTCCTTGTCGGTGAGCACCTTCAGCGTCTGCAGCCATTGGTTGCAGGTGGTCTCGCTCCAGTCGATCTCGCCCATGCGCTTCTTCATTTTCTTCAGGGCTGCGTCGAAGCCCTTCCACTCGGTCTTCTCCTCCATCAGGATCTTCTCGGCGGCTCCTACACCCATGGCGGCGAAGACGTCGAGGCCCTTTGGCACGGGACGGAGGGTGGGCTTGCTGTTATAGTCGACCGTCTCCTGCAGCACCTCGCCGTCGGGCTGGTAGCGCTGGGGCATGATGCAGATCTTGTTGTGACTGGTCTTCTCGAACTTCGGGCGGATGCGGGTCTGCTCGTTGCCGATTTTGTCGAGGGCGGCCTTGATGCTGGCGATGGCCTTGCTGTTGTTGAGGAGTTCAGACAGTTGCATGTCGTACTTGTTCACCTCGGCGATCACCTGCTTCAGGCTGAGGTTGTCGGGCTGTCCCATGAGCAGGGTGATGAGGCGGTTCAACTGGTCGTATTTCTCCATGGCCACCCGTTCGTACTTCGTGGCGTAGGCGATCATCACGGCGTGGCGCACCTCGTCGAGATGGTCGGTGCCGAAGGGTACGGTCTGCAGCCACATCATGCCGCGGAAGTAGCGTTGCAGTTTCTCCGTGCGGGTGTAGTGGCCACGTGGGCGGAAGAGGCTGTAGGGGAACATGATGTCGTGATAGTCTTGCATGAACTCGCTGAAACTGTTGGCGGCGGCCATCACGCTCTGCACCTCCTTGCGGGCCTCGGCGTTGTGGGCCTCGGTGCCGATATAGCGGCCGGTGAAGAGTTGGTAGGCCACGTCGAAGAAGACGGCGTTGTGGAAGGCACTCTGGCGCAGCGTCTCATCGTCGCCCGACCATTTCTCCCAACTCGACATGGCGCGGTACATGATCTCCGAGAAGTCGGTCATCAGGCCCAGCAGCCGCTGCTCCTCGACCTCGCGCAGCATGCAGTCGATGTAGAGGTGATAGAGTTGCAGGTAGAGGTCGGTGGTCACGAAGTTGGGGAACTGCGAGTAGTCGTTCTGCTCGTAGATGTTGAACAACTGGTCGTGGTTGGCGGGCACGATGGCGAAGCCGTCCTTGGCCAGGTGGGCGCACAACAGCGAGTCGAAGTCGTTGATCTGCGTGGGGTTGGACAGGTTCTGCATGTTCACCCGCAGGCCTTCCTCCGTGGCGAAGTTCTGCTGCTTGAGTTCTGCCTCGCGGGCCTTCATGCGGTCGATGAAGGCCTGCTCGGTGTCGGTGAGTTTCAGGGCGTTGGTGGCGAGCGACGCGCGATAGTAGTAGTCGCTATACGACTCCTCGGGCTTCATCTCGACGGGCGTGAAGTCGGTCGACTCGGCAAACTTGTACATCAGCGAGTCGTACCACGTCGTGGTTGAGTAGATGCCCCTCAGGTAGGCATCTTTGATGGGGAATCCCTGTCGGGCATAGGGGGCGTAGCGAAGCAGGGTGACATCGCTCAGCGAGAGTCCCGACACGTCGATGTCGTAGTCGATACTGTCGAGGAGCGTCTCTACGTCGATGTGAGAAACGGGCACCGACACGGCGCTGCGGTTCTGGCTGCAGGCGGTCATCAGGACTGCCGCACAGACGAGGATAAAAGATTTCGTTTTCATCGGTTTAAGTATTTAGTTGCTGATTTATTTGTCTGTCAGGTAGCGGGGAGCCGTCTTCTGGTCGTAAAAGCGCCGGAGAGCGGTCTCTCTGTCCACTCCTTTTATAATCAAGCGGTCGAACTTCATGCCGAAGCCGCCCCACTTGTAGTCGGATACCGCATAGAGCGAGTCGGCAGTCGACTCCAGGGCCCTTATCCGCCCCATGCTGTCGCCCTCGGCAGGGGCCATATAGCGGAAGTCCTCGAGGGTACCGCCTAATTTCGATCCTAACCACAACGGGCGGACCTTCTTTACCGGCTTACCCGTTCTGCCGGTTCCGTCGATCTGCTTGAAGATAAACAGCCGCCGACCGAGGGGCCAGTAGCGCGTGGCCTTGATGACCCCCACCATCGCGTCCATGCTGCCGTCGCCATCGACATCGCCCGTCTGGAACTGATAGACAGGGTAGGGTAGCCGCCAGCCGCCGGCCTTCCTTCCTGCCTCGCCTCTCATGGCCGCCTGGTCTTGGCTTCCGCCCGTCGCACGGAGCCAGTACAGGCTGTCGTGCTCCTTGCGCAGTTCATAGCCCTGACTCTCGACTCCTGACTCCCGACTCCTGTCTCCTGTCTCCTGACTCCTGCCTCCCATGGGCATTAATATCAGCAGCCATGCGGTGATCACGGTGATGATGGTTCGGCTCTGTTGCATATCGGTCACAAAGGTACGAAATCTTTTTTGAATTATGTATGCTTTTCCCTGACTTTTTTATTTTCCTCACGTGGCGGTAGTTTAAGGGATGCCTTCCACGGGAGTATAGTATGGCACTTTACGGTCGTTAAGATGCCTGTTATACCCCCTAAAGTGCCATCCCTTACTGTCGTGCAAGGCATCTCCATCACTCGTACAAGGCATCAGAACGACCCTTGGAAGGCATCCCTATGAACATACCCCCTGTTTTGCCATGTCGAGATGGCAAAATAATGACTTTGGCAGAAGAACGGTCACACGGTCACAGCTGTGACCGTGACCGTTTTTCCTGCCCAATCCCCATCCTTCAGCCATTGTATTTCTGTGATTAATGCGAGAACCTCTTTTAAGGTTTTGGGAAGAAAGGTTTCTTGAGCCTCTGCAGTAGGAAGCGGCAGAGCCGAGTGAATTCTTCGTCAAAAGGATAAATTAAAACGGCTCCCCTGCATTAGCAGAAGAGCCGCTTGAACGATGTGTTTTTATGGTTACAGAATCATTTTTTATTAATTTCATTCGTGACGACCACAATGTCTGCGGCATTCACCTTGCTGTCGCCGTTCACGTCGGCCTTGGCCTTGTACTCGCCCTTCATAATCAGTTCGGCGATGGCCTTGATGTCAGCAGCATCCAACTTGCCGTTCTTGTTCAGGTCGCCAGAGGTTTCGTCGGTAATATTGAATGCGGTCTCTTCAATAGTGGTACCTGTACCTTCTGCCGTCGACAGTTTGACATCTCTCAGATAGCCCTTCTGGTATTTGCCTTTCAGATTCTCGCTAGCCTTAATTGTGATATTGAGGATAGTGCCGCTATTTCCTGAGATTTTCTCCGCGCCAAGCCCGCTTCCGATGAAGCGATAGACGCCTTCTGTCTTATCCATATCGACAGAGATACCCTCTGGGATACGAGACGCGTTTACACTATAGTCAGTCACCGTGATGCCTTCAGGCAATACGAGGTCGAACTGGAATCCTGCATAGGCGGTCGAGTTAGTCAGTTCGACTTGCAACTGTTTGGTCATACCCGACAAGATGGAGAAGTCTTTGATGGTCAGTTTGTCGCCTGATGTCTCTCCGGCTCTTGTCCTGGCAGCCATTCGGGTGCCGTTTTTGATGAGTTTGAGACCCTGATATACGTCGAAGATGTCAACTACATGGTTGCGGTCGATGTCGGCTGCTGTCGGGTTAAACTTGTCTGACGGTCTGCCGAGGATGCTGTTGACGGTGGCTACGATGTCCGTCACGTTGACAGACTCGTCGTCGTTGGAGTCGCCCAGCAGCAGTCCCTTGGTCGTGATGGTGACGGTGGTAGGATCAAAGTTCACCTGCTTTTCCTCTGGCGTTGTCATGATGACATTCTTGATTTCTGCCTGGCAAGTCTTCTTACCCATATTCTCATTTGCAATGAGATAGACAGTCAGCAGCGCGCCGTCATTACCAGAGATCACGTTGTTCTTCGTCGAGACGCCGATGACGCGATAGGTGTTGTTTCCGCGATCCGTCACAGAGACGGAGTGGTTGCTTGTGTTGCGCTTGCCTCTGGTGAACTTGATAGAATTTCCGCCTGTATACTTCTCCAATGTGATACCCTCAGGCAGCACGATGTCGAACTGGTAGGCTGTGAAGGGATCCCAGTTCTCCAGGTTGATCTCCATTTCAGTGGAAGTACCTAGGTATGCCGTCAGGTCGTAGCTATAGACGCTGTTGTGCTCGGCTTCCACAATGCCCTTGAATTCCTTCCAAATGCTGGCTGCCTTGTATGCCTTTTTGCTTCCTGCCGGCACATACAGCGTGGCGTTGGCGCGATTGCTGAAGATTTCGCCGTCACTGATAGCGAGGGGTGATTGATTATGGACAGTTACTTTCGTCAGCTGAGTACATTCCATGAATATTCCATCTTCGAGTGTCTTCAACGATGCTGGCAGTGTAACACTGGCCAGGTCAGTGGACCAGAAAGCCTCGGTCTCAATCTTCTCAACTCCTTCAGGCAATGTTATTTCCTTAAGGAAGCAGAATGCAAAGGCATGCATTCCGATTTCCTTAACCGTATTGGGTAAATTTATATGCTCTAATCCCCAGCGCCCCCAGAAAGCGTCATCGCCGATGCGGGTGGTTCCCTCTGGAATTACGGTATTCACGCAGCCAACACTGAGTTTGTTTGTGGCTGTATGGAAAATGGCGTTGCTGTTGCCTCTGGAGTCATAGACGGTATTAGCAGGATCTACGGTGATTTCCTGTAAACCGGCACAATTGATAAACGATGAACCGTAGAGCTTTGTCACCGTAGCGGGAATGCTGATGGAGGTCAGCGTCGTGCAGTCAAGGAATGCGTTTTCGCTGATACTGGTCACAGTATAATCCTTACCATTATGCGAGACAGTCGCGGGAATAATCACGTCACCCTTGTATTTGCCATTGTCATTTTTGATGACTTCTGCCGTATGGTCTTCGTCATTATAGTTGTAAACAAGGCCGACGGGATTGTCGCCCATGTCAAGGATCCTGACGTTTCTGACGACGCATGTGCCTGCGATGTGACCATTCTGGAACAGCACGTGGCCGTCCTCAGCGTTGACAGGATAGTCTTGGTATAGGAACTCGAAGTCTTGGAAGTCGCTGCTGGCGGTGACAGGGATGCTCAGATCGAAACATTCACCCTTTTCCCAACTTCCCAACTGCATCTGAAGTTCGCCATCGGAAGGAATCTGGGCGTTGACAATTATCATGTATGAGTGGTTCTTCTGAAGTTTGGCGTTCTTAAGAACCATCGTTTGTGGCGTCCAGATATTCTCCTGTACCTTCGGATTGTTAATGGCCAAGCCCTCGGATGTCGTCACACTGGTAGCACCTGTTCCCTCATCACCCAACCAGTAGGGACCATCCCAGTGCTTTTCTGCAATCAAGTCTTCGCCAGTAGTCATATCAAAGATCGCGACATTATTGACAATACATGTTCCTACGATGCCACCATTCTGGAACAACACGTGTCCGTCTTCAGCATCGAAAGGTAAGTCTTGATAGGTGAATTCGTAATTCTGGAAGTTGCCGGTGGCGGTAGCAGGGATGCTCTGATCCCACCATTCACTCTTCCCCCAACTGCCCAATTGCACATGAATATCATCGTTAGTAGGAATCTTGGCGTTAATAATAACTTTATATGTGTGGTTCTTTTTGAGTTGGACGTTTTGAATAACTTGCGTCTGGGGAGTCCAGTAATTATCGTGAAAGGCAGAATTGGTAATGGCCAAACCGTCTGCCGTCATTTCATAAGTTGCACCAGTCCCCTCATCACCAAACCAATATGGTCTATCCCAGTATTCAAACGCAACTTGGCCTTTGGATATATTGAATTCTTTCCAATAGTCAGCAGCCTTGTAGGTGGCTATACAATCCTCGGGGACAAAGAGTGCAGCATTGGCGCGGTTGCTGAAAGTGTCGCCGCCATCGAGTGTGAGGGGCACAGGATTCTGAACTGTCACCTCAATCAGATTCTGGCAATTTTTGAAGGCATCTGCACCGATGGTCTTCAGCGATGCGGGCAGCGTGATACTATTCAGCCCTGAACTCTCGAAAGCGCCATTTCCGATGGTTTCTAATTCTGACGGAAGGCCAATGCCACCTAAGGAAATACACCAAGCGAAAGCATAACCTTCGATAGTCTTAACCGTTTCTGGAATAGATATCGACCTCATACCCCAGCGCCCCCAGAAAGCATTCTCGCCAATAGCAGTCACATTGTCAGGAATCACAGTCGTCTCGCAGCCGACAACGAGTTTGTTTGTCGCTTTTTCGATAATGGCATTGCAGTTGTTGCGAGAATCATACACAGAGTTTCCTGGATCTACAACAATTTCTTTCAATTCTGTACAGTTGTAAAAAGTAGAACCTGCTAGTTCTGTCACAGTTGCAGGAATTGTTATAGAGGTTAGGGCTGTGCAATCCGCAAATGCATTATCAGCAATCTTGGTAACGGTATATGTTGTACCATTATGCTGAACTGTAGAAGGGATGACAACTGCTCCATTGTATTTTCTGTCGCCATATTGGATGACTTCAGCATATTTCCCAGAGATGTAGTTGTACTTAAGTGGAACTGTAATGTCGCCTAAGTCGTCGGCCCATGCTCCTATCGGCAGCAAAAGGGCAAGGAAAAAGAATAGTTTTTTCATCATATCTTTGTTTTATTAGTTGTTTGCCTGCAAAGATATGCAATAATTATAAAAAGGGCTAAGTCCACTTAGTCCTTTTGCTAGTCCATTTAGTCCATTTGCAAGTTCTGCTTAGTTGCGCAGCTCGTCTAAGTAGTCCAGATTGTTGAGGTCGCACTCGTCTGCCACGCGCTCCCAGACGCAGTTGATGGTGTCTGACTGCTGGAGGGAGAGACGGTAAATGCCGACGAACACGTAGCCCGTATCGACGAGATTCTTCATGAAAGTGATGCGCACCTCGTTTAACCTCCGCTCGTGCTCGTACTTGTCACGATTCCTCATGGCCACCATCAGGCTGTCTGCATCAGCAGGCTCCCAGTGCTCAGTGATGGTGGGCATCATGCTGTCCTTATTTCCATAGTTATGCCAGTGTGGATGATGGTATTCGGGACCCCAAACAACGATGTTGGGGTGGTGGGGAAGTACGCGCCCCCAATATTTCACAGAATCGCTGATGCCGAAGAGTTTGAGATAGTCCATACAGGTGGGGAAGTGTTCTCCTTGTTTTAGAACGTACGCAGTTGGAGGTTGAGACGATTGGCGGAGACTGGTCCAGGCAAGAGCAACAAGCACTACGACAACAGCCAGCGCCGCAATGACCCATCTGGCTGACCATCGGCGTGGGCTTTGGATAGGATCCTCCGAATTTGGATGACTGTCATTTTGCCCGTCAGTTGTCTCTGCTTCCTGCTCGGATTCCCTTACAGATTCATCCTGGCAGAAAGATTCCCAATCGTCAAAGCCTACAAACTGGGACAATATGTTGAGAGTGGAGATTCGTGGGGCGACGGCTTCTGAGAGATAGCCCCACATTCGTTTCAGCGTAGTAGGACTCACAGTCTGGTGAACCTTCTCAAATATCCGTTCAGACAGAAAGTCGAAATCCTTGGGAGTCCGCATTTCCCTCTCCGCTTGCGTCTCTATAGTTCTGCGTAATCTCTCTATATTTTGATTAAGATTGTCCATAAATGATGTTCGTTATGATAATACATTTTAGTGGGAATCTGACAATTATGACAAATGACAGTATCATATTTTTCACCCAACTCAGGCTTCTTCGGGCTTGAAGAAGAGCGTCCAGCGGTAGAGGTTGCAGCCGACGAAGTTGCCGAGCACCTCGCTGACGTAGACGATGAGGACATCAGTCTGGAGGAGCAGGTCGGCTGGCGAGACGAGGAAATAGAAGGCGTCGGCGATGGAGTGGGCGAAGCCGCAGAGGATGAAGACGGGCACGCCCAGGAGTAGCGTCAGCATCTTGCCCTTGCGGGCGAACTCGACGGCGGTGGTCATGATGAATCCGCAGCCGATGGCCAGCAGGAAACAGGCCCACGGCCCCTTTGCCAGGCGACCCCCGAGGATTTTTGAGGCGGGCTCTAC
Organism: uncultured Prevotella sp.; assembly: GCA_946548085.1. Taxonomy (GTDB): domain Bacteria; phylum Bacteroidota; class Bacteroidia; order Bacteroidales; family Bacteroidaceae; genus Prevotella. Next base: position 14,903 of record CAMNPN010000087.1, read on the forward strand.
GCAGTCGGGCTGGGCATAGCCGATTGCCCATGCCGAGAGCAGACAACCAACGATGTTACCCAGGAGCACCACCGTAAGCATCGACCAGTCGCCCTGCCGGCGAATGAAACCGGCGGTGCCCGTGTAGAGTTTCAGACCGTAGTAGACCACGGTGGTGAGGCCGAAGGCGAAGAGCACGGCACCGGCGATGCCACCCACACGCAGGTTTACGATACAGCCGATGGAGATGCAGATGCCGGCGAGGATGGCCAGCGGGAGGGTTTCACACAGAAGTTTCTTATTCATCGCGTACATTAATTATTTATTGTCTATTGGTTTGTTGCCGCAAAGGTAGGCATTATTTTTGAATCGGCAAAGGATTTTGGTAATTGTTTGTGGATTGTTCTGACCATCTGACAGCAGACAGTTTTTTTTGTCCGATTCGTTGGTGGTTTGCGAATAAGTTTGTACTTTTGCAGAGAGAATAGTGTCGCGATATGCAGAACATGGGTCCATTGGCACTTGACAGCGTGCAGAATACGAGGCTGCTGGCACTCAGCAGCGTGCAGCACTTCCTGGTCGACGGGGTGTGTATCTGCTGCATGTTCCTGCTCGTGGGACTGTATCACGACAGATTCGGAGTCGCAGGCTATCCGCATGCAGCGTGTATCGCCATGAGCGCAGTACTTACCTATAACGTGCTGGCATTTATGTCGCAACCGCTGACGGGACTGTTGGCCGACAGGTTAAAGGCACGCCACTGGCTGCTTATCGCCTCTATGCTGCTGTTGACGCTGGCGGTGGCCCTCGCGTCGCTTACATCTATGCTGGCGGCAGGGCGGCAGGGCATGACGGCGGAAGTCGGGTGGCAGTTACTGTTGTTCGCGACGGCCGTGTCAGCAGGTCTGGGCAACTCGCTCTTCCATGTATGGGGTGGCAAGCAGACAGTGGTCAGCACCGGCAACGATCCGAGGGCGCTGGGCGTGTTTGTGTCTACCGGCGCGCTGGGGCTTGCCGTTGGCTTCGTGTGGTGCTCATGGCTGCTGCTCTACGTGCTGTTGCTGGCTTTCGTCGCCACATCGATAGCCTATGTGTACACATCTGTCTTCAAGGGCACAGGGATACGGGAGGGCGATGGCACGAAATCACATTCTGCCCCCCGAGTATTCTCGCACTCCCGAACGATTACCCTCCTGATGGCGATCATGCTTTTCGTGGCCTATCGCTCGTTTGCGGGTGAGGTGTTCTCGCACGGCATCACGAAGACTCAGACACTTGTCCTGCTTATCGGTCTCATTTCGATGTTGGGCAAGATGGCTGGCGGATGGATTACCGTCAGGCTTGGTGTCCTCCTGTCGCTGGCATTGGCGCTGGCAGGTGCATCATTGTGTGTCCTGCTTAGAGGCAACGGGGTGGCCGTGCTGCTGGCAGGCATTTTCCTGATGAACACAACGATGCCTATGACGCTCTTCCTGGCAAACGATTTGCTGCCTCGCTGTGAGGGACTGGCCTTCGGGCTCCTGGCAGCGGCGCTGATTCCTGGCTATCTATTGGCGGTTTATATGTAGTGTGGAGCGTGGAATGAGGATGCTGTGGATGCCGTTGGTGGCGACGATTGTGATAGAACTGGCGGTGCTGCTCTACTTGGGTGAGCGGCGCAGGAAGGTGCTGACGGGGTCGGTTGTAATGAATGTGCTGACGAACGTGCCGTTGAATCTCTTCGCCCTCTGCTTCAGCTTTCAGGGATGGGATGCGCTCATCGTTGGTGAGGCGGTGGTGGTGCTGGTTGAGGCGTTGTGCTACAGATGGCTGCTGGGCGAGTGGCAGCAGGCATGGATATACAGCCTGCTCCTGAACGCCATCAGTTTCCTTGTGGGCGAACTATTTGTGTTGGTGTTTTTGTTGTTTAATTCGTATTGAAGATTTCGGTTTTTCGTATTATATTAAAGCTAAGGAGTTATGATTTTTGCAGATGTTCTTCCCTTTGACCCCGATGAACGGGCCCATCGGATTGTACGGCCGGTGATTAAGCATATTCAGGATTCGCTGGACACCGTGCGCGACACTATCGAGACGACCAAGGATGCCGTAGCCGACAGCGTGGCTCAGTCGCAGCTTATACTCGACAATGCGAGGACAGCCCAAAGCGAGGCTTCGCTGTTGCTGCCCATTGCCATCATCGCCGTGGCTCTTGCTGGCTGCCTCTATCTGGCACACCTCTATCGCTGCCGGATCTCTCAGCAGGAATAGTCTCTTGTGTGAGATTCTATGGAAGGCCTTGCTACCTCGTGAGTTTCGCGAGGGCTTGCCAGAGCGTGTCGTCAGGGACGGGCGCCTCGATGGTGACAGGCGCTTTCGATACGGGGTGCGTGAACTCGATGCGGCGGGCCATCAGCGAGATGCTGCCATCGGCATTAGACCGTGGTGCACCATACTTCAGGTCGCCCTTGATGGGATGGCCTGCTGCTGCCAACTGGCAACGGATCTGGTGGTGACGGCCAGTCATGAGATTCACTTCGAGCAGCGTGTATCTGTCTGAGTGGGCGATGGCCCTGTATCTCAGTATGGCCTTCTTGGCTCCAGGCCTCTCACGGTCGTAGGCGTACGACTTGTTCTGCTTCTCGTTCCTTATCAGCCAGTGCTCCAACGTATGCCAGCCATCGGTATCCTCGGTTCCCCGTACCTCCGCACTCCCGCTCCTCCGTTCTTCATCTACAGAGCGGCTAACGATCGCCCAATAGGTCTTATGCACATCCCCCTCGGCAAACATCTTGTTCAGGCGAGTGAGAGCCTTGGAGGTGCGTGCGAAGACCACGAGGCCCGATACAGGGCGGTCCAGCCTGTGGGTCACACCAAGAAAGACTGCACCAGGCTTCTGATATTTCTCCTTGATGTAGTCTTTTACAATATCAGAGAGGGGACGGTCGCCAGTCTTATCTCCCTGTACGATCTCCCCGCTCTGTTTATTGACGATGATGATATGGTTGTCTTCGTAGACGACCTTCATAACTGTGAACTATGAACTACATGTTCATGCCGCCGTCGACCTGGATCACCTGGCCGCTGACATAGCTCGACATGTCTGAGGCGAGGAACGTGGCCACGTTGGCGATGTCCTCCACCTGACCGCCGCGGCGCAGAGGAATCTTCTGGATCCACTCCTTGCGGATGTTGTCGGGCAGAGCCTGCGTCATGGCTGTATCGATGAAGCCAGGGGCGATGGCGTTGGCACGGATGCCCTTGGGGCCCATCTCCTGACCGATAGACTTGGCCAGTGCGATCAGTCCGGCTTTCGAAGCAGCATAGTTGGCTTGTCCGGCATTGCCGTGTACACCCACAACCGAGGCCATGTTGATGATCGAACCACCACGCTGGCGCATCATCACCGGCACGCAGGCATGGATGAAGTTGAAGGCCGACTTCAGGTTCACGGCTATCACGGCATCCCACTGCTGCTCGGTCATGCGGAGCATCAGACCGTCCTTGGTGATGCCTGCATTGTTGACGAGGATGTCGATCGATCCGAACTCCTCTTTCACGGCCTTGACAACCTCTTCCGTCTGAGCGAAATCAGCGGCGTTTGAGGCATAGCTCTTGGCCTTGACACCCAGGGCTGCAATTTCTTGTTCCGTCTCCTGGTTCACCTCAAGGTCGGTGAATGCGATGTTTGCGCCCTCAGCGGCGAACTTCAGTGCGATAGCCTTTCCGATACCGCGTGCAGCACCTGTAATCAGCGCT
>CAMNPN010000088.1 GCA_946548085.1 uncultured Prevotella sp.
GACCACGACCTGTTCGCCAGATTCCAGGCCGCTGACAACCTCGATATAGTCATAGTTACACTCGCCGAGGCGGACTTGGCGGGGATGGAGCATGTCGCCATCGAGGACGAACAGGGTGTAGTCGCCGGGGCCACTGTAGAAGGATCCGTTACGGATGCGGAGCACGTCGTCTTTGATGCTGGTGATGACGAAGACCTCAGTGCGGAGGCCGGAGCGGAGGCGCGGATGCGACATATCGTCGGGCACGACGGTGAAGGTGATGGCGCCGCTCTGGCTCAGCGGCGTGACGGTGTTGATGGTGCCCGTAAGGCGTTCCTTGCCGATGCGGAGGATGACCTGACCTCCCACTCGGACGCGCTCGCTGTGGCTGTCGGAGATTTCGCACTCGGCCTTGAAATGGCTCAGGTCACTGACGACGGCGATTTTCTGGCCCGCACCGATGGTGCTGCCCACCTCGCTGTTGATGTAGGTAAGCGTGGCGCGTCGTGGCGAGCGTATCTTGGCATCGTCGAGGGTGCGGCGCTTCTCGTCGAGTCCCTTCTCGAAGATGCCGTTCTGTAGTTGCTGCATACGGAGGTCGGCCTGGCGCACACGCTGCTCGTTCTGGTACTGCTGGCGCAGTTGCGAGAGTTGCATCTGGGCGGTCTTTAAGGTTGTCTCGGCCTGGCGCACACGGTCGCGGGTGCCGCTACCGAGGCTGTCGAGGTAGAGTTCATTACGCAGCTGGTCTTCGAGTTGCGAGAGTTCCATTTCTTTCACCTTGATCTGCATCCGGCGGTCAGAGAGTTGGGTTTCGACGTTGGCTTTCAACTGGGCGGTCTGCTGGCGACGTATCTCGCGCTCATCGAGGGCCTTGGAGTAGTCGGTCTCGGCGGATTGCAAGTCGAGGCGCAGCAGGGGCGTGCCCACGTCGACGCTGTCGCCGCTATGGGCATAAACCTCTAATATCTGACTACTGATGGGCGACACGATGACCTCTTCGAAGGCGGGCACGATGCGCCCCGTGGCCGAGACGCTGACGTCAATCGTGCCGCGGTCCACCTCGGAGATGATGAGTGCCTTGCGGTCGAGAGTCGGAATCATCTGCGTGCCGAGCCAGGCACCTGCGCCGAGCACTGCTATCGCGATGACAACGGCCACGGCGGTACGACGGAGTTTGCGCCGGCGTTGTTCACTGACAGGAATCGCCCTGTCCATTGTTTGATTATCTGCTTTCATATTCTTTTTTCTTTTTGCAACGGACTACAGGACTTAAGGACTTTCTATAGAGCATTTTATTCTGTCCTGTTAGTCCTGTAGTCCGTTGCTGAAATTAGTTTTTCGATGTCTGCGCTGAGTTCGCAGCCGCGCTCGAAGTCCCAGAGGGCGATGCTGCGGAGCTGATAGTAATAGTACCAGTAGTTGAAGAGCTGCTGGATGCGGTTCTGGCGGGCCTGGTCCTTGGCGGTCTGCGCGCTGGAGAGTTCGAGGGTCGAGATGCTGCCAATCTTGAACGTCTCGACGTTGGTGTGGTAACGGCGGCGGGCGATGGCGTCGGCCTCAACGGCGATGCGCAGTTGCTCGGCCTGGTTGTTGAACTGCTCGGTCAGGATAAAGATGTCCTGGCGGAAGTCCTGCGACTGCTGGCGCAGCTGGCCCTGGATGATGTCGCGGTCGCTCTCGGCGAGGCGACGCTGCCCCTTGCGCTTGCCCCAGTCGAGCAGCGGTACGGTGATGCCGACCTGCACGATCTGGTTGCTGAGGAGGTTGCGGTAGGCGCTATTCATGTTCTCGCCCGTGCCAGTGTAGCCGAGTTGGGCGTAGAGGTTGATGCTCTGGCGGTTGGCGCGAGCCGAGGCCACGGCGTAGTCGGCCTCCATCTGGCGGCGGCGCATGGTGGTGGCGAGGGCGTTGTTCTGGAGGGCGTGGGCGAGTACGTCCTCGTAGTCGAGGTGGAGACCCAAGACCGATGCTTCGGGAACGGTGGCGGCGATGGGGGCTTCCACGTCGAGGAACGATCGGAGGGCGAACTGGCGGGCCTGGTGGGAACTGATCGCATTGGTCAGGGCACTGCGGGCGGTGAGTACGTCGAGGCGTAGTTGCAGCACGTCGTTCTCGCTGATGGTGCCCATGCGGCGCTTGGCTTGCGCCACCTCATAGAGTTTCTCGGCTGTCTGCAGGTTCTGGCGGGCAATGTTTACCTGCTCGCCGGCCAGCAGCAGCGAGAAGTAGAGGCTGATGGCCTGCATGGCCACCTGCTCGGTCTCGGTGAGGAAGCGGGCCTGTGCCTCGCGGTAGCGCAGTGGTTCTATGCGGCGGTTCCACTTCAGATGGTTCACGCTGAAGAGCGGCTGCGAGAGGGTGACGGCCACGGGCAGCGACATGAACTGATTTCCCGCCCCGCCGCTACCCGACTGGTGCAGATAGTCGAGCGACGACTCCACGCTGAGCGTACCGCCCGTGGGCCACAGCTTCTGCGTGATGTTCACTGCGCCGTCCAGTCCGAGGTAGTCGTTGCGCACGAACGACAGCGAGCCGTCGGCCTGTTGGTACGAGCTGTAGCGCTTGTTCCACGACGGTGCCGTGCCCGACAGCGACACCTCCGGCAGCAAGTCGGCCCTATAGCTGCGCCACTGCCAGTAGGCCGACCGCAGTTCGCCCAGGGCCACGGCTGCGTCGATGCTCTGGCGGCGTGCCATCGCGATGCAGTCGTCGAGGGAGAGGTGCAGGGTGTCCGTCTGTGCCAAGACAGCGAGGGGCAACCAAGCGAGGAAGAACGCGAAAAATCTATTCATGATGTAAGGCTTCGACGGGGCGTTTATACATGGCGCGGACGGTGGGCACAACCATGCCGAGGGTGACGATTATCAATAGCAGCACGTACTGGATGGCGCAGACAATGAGGAAGTGGAGCCAAAAGGTGTTTACCCAGTCTCCTTCTTGTCCCGTTCCACTTCTGCTGAAACCATCGGCGAGTCCGACGTTCATGGCGAACTGAAGCCAGATGGTTTGTCCGATGACAGCGGCAATGAACGTCAGCAGCGCGGCCTCCTTCCACAGCATGGCGAAGATGTGGCGGCGTTTGGCACCGAAACTGCGCATAATGCCGATGTCCTCGGTGCGCTTACGAATCTGGAGCCAGAAAGTGCCGAGGGTGCCAAGCACGACGTTCAGTAGTAGCAGGGCGATGAATATGCCCATGATGCTGAAGAGAACGGTGTACTCGCTATTCCCAATTCGGTCTTTCTCGCAGTCAGTGTATGTTTCCAAATAGGCGAGGCTCTGATTGCCAGCCTTTATGTCGCCAGGAAGGGTCAGACGACTGATGAAAGCCACAGGATCCACTTCGGGGCGCAGTCGGACAAGCATTTTCGGCCCGTAGTCCGATATTACTCTGCCAGGTATGATGATGGAGAAAGCATGACGCTCATGGGGGCGGAGGCGGAAGTCCTCGATGACACCCGCAATGCGATATCGGAATAACACTTTGGGGTCGTTGCCGTCCAGATGTGCATCACTGTGGTCCATCTCCACGATGCGGCGGCCAATGACTTGGTCAGTGCCGAAGAGAGTCAAGGCCATAGAGCGGGTGATGACGGCTCCGTCCTCTGGACAGTCTTCAGAGAGTTGGGCAGCTGAGGGACTGCCGTCAATAGCTGTCAGCCCCAGCGTCTCGAAGAATTGTTCGCCTGGAATGAAACTTGTTTGAAAGGCACTGCACCATTTGGCGGTGTCACTCTCAACGCAGTAAGTATATGGGTAGTTAGAAAAACTGGTGCCCACATGGTAGTCAATCAGACCAGCGCTCTGCACCTCAGGCAGGGCGCGGACTTGGTCGCGAAGTGCTTTCTGGTTTGCTGTCTTCTGCAAGGCTTCCTGCTCGAAGGGCTTCAGGCGTGCGCTATCAGCAACGTCATTTCCAACGACTACTGACGATAAGTCTGCGGTGATGGTTCCAATAGTTCCGACGAGCAAGTGCTCCCGCTCGAACTCACCTGCGGGACGACAGAAATAGGTGTCGTAGGCGGTGACGACGATGTAGTCGAGGAAATAGAAACTGAGGAGGGCGACGAGGGCTATCTCGACAAGTACGAAGCCATCCTGACGGCGGTGCGCCCTGAAATTCTTAATGGTATTCATCTCTTCTGGTTCAATGATTCAACAATCGGTTTTCTGAGTGAGCGCCACGCAGGGAAGAGCGCCGCCATCAGGTTGAGCAGCGCGCAGCAGGCGAAGGCTATGAGGAAGAGCGTGGGGGTGAAGAACATCTGGAAGTCGAAACTTGGGTCGTAGTGACCGTTCCCCCTGAATAGATTCTTCATGACCTCGCTGTTGGCAACGGCGTTGATGAAGAGGCCTGACAGCACCCAGCCGACGAGACCACCGCAGAGCGTCAGCACCAGATTCTCGTGGATGACCTCGTTGAGCAGCGTGCGCCGCTTGGCGCCGAAGGCCTTGCGGATGCCCATCTCGGCGCGTCGCGCCTCCATGCGGTTGCTGACCAAGCCGCTCAGGTTGATGGCGGGCAGGAAAAGGAACAGCAGCATCAGAATGGCGGGCACCATCAGGTTTTTAGCCTGGTCTTTGAAGCCGGCATCGTTTTCTCCAAAGAAGTTCAGATTCTTGAAGAAATGAGAGGTGGCACTGACCACCCATTCCGTATTCTCTCCTAACTGCGAACTGACTACGGCATTGTAGTGCTGGCGCATCGGCTCTAACTCCTCGAGGAAGTCCTTCCTCGAAAAACCTTTTTGCAGCATAACCTGTACAACAAGGTGACCACTGTAGGAAATCCCCTCAATTTTTTGGTCGGGATAAAAGAATACATCGCCCTCTAACTTATATGGGACATAGAGGTCGGCAGCGGTATTTCCCATCAGTCCGCTCACCGCCTTGACCACACCGACGATGCGGAGAGACAGGCGTTTGTTGATACGGTCGAGGACGATGTGAGTAGTGTTGCCCAACTGCTTGGCCACCTTGTCGGAAATGACGCACACTGGCTCGCCACCACGGAACTCTTTCTCAGAGAACGGGCGGCCATCGATGAACGTGAGGTCATAGATGCGGAAGAAGTCGGGGTCACAGCCTATGGCAAAGGCGTTCATTGTTTTCTTCTCCTCATCATCGCCGACGATTAATTGGGCGTATGTGACACCCGTGACCGCCTCGACGCACTCCATCTTGCGGAAAGTGGAGTCGATGGCCGCAGTGGAGACTCCAAATTGTAAACCGGAATTGTTGGCCTTTGCTGAATCCGTAACAAAACCATTGATAACGTATAGCGTGTGGCTACGGTTCGACTCTGGTGGGATGTCGGCTATCTTGATATTCAGCACGATGGCAATGACCATGGCCGAGGCGATGGCCACCGCCGTTCCCGCGATGTAAATGGTGGAGAAGAGCTTGTCTTCGCGGATGAGCGCAAAGGCATGTCGTATGATCTTAATCATCCGTGTAATTCGTATAATCTGTGGTCAAAATATATTCGTAAAATTCGCGTAATTCGTTGTTTCACATAATCTGTCGTCCATCCAGGAACTTGATGATGCGGTCGGTCTGTGCGGCCTGCTGCTCGTTGTGGGTCACCATGACGATGGTGCGGCCGTCCTCCTTGTTCAGTTTGTGCAGCAGTTCCATGATTTCGGCACCCATCTTCGAGTCGAGGTTACCCGTTGGCTCGTCGGCCAGCAGGATTTCGGGGTTGCCGATGATGGCGCGGGCGATGGCCACACGCTGGCACTGTCCGCCGGAGAGTTGCGTGGGGCGGTGCTTCATGCGGTGGCTGAGGCCGACGCGCTCGATGACCTCCTTGGCCAACCGGATGCGCTCGCTGCTGCGTACACCGCGGTAGATGAGCGGCAGCTGCACGTTGTCAATCACGTTGAGCGTCGGGATGAGGTGGAACGACTGGAAGACGAAGCCTAACGTCTTGTTGCGCAGTTCGGCAAGTCGGTTGTCGCTCATCTTCGGGTTGATTACCTGTCCGCACAGTTCAATCTGTCCACTCGTCGGCTCGTCGAGCAGTCCCATGATGTTGAGCAGCGTAGATTTGCCGCAGCCCGACGGTCCCATGATGCTCAGGAACTCGCCCTTGCGGACTTCGAGGTTCACATTCTCCAACGCCTGTGTCTCCACTTCGTCGGTACGGTAGATCTTGTTGATCCCTGTTAATTTAATTACTGTTTCCATTGTTCTTGTTTATTTTGTTTATGTTTTCTATCTTATTCATCCCTTAGTGCATCGGTAATTTTCGCCCCGATAATCTTCACTGCGGGGATGGCGGTACCGATGAGGACAGTACATAATATAATAATGTACACGACGGAGGAGACCACGAGGAAGTGGGGCCAGAAGTAATCGACCCACGTCTTGTCGGTGGGCACGTCGATGTTGTTATTCATATAGAGCGTCTCGCAGTATTCCACCGTGAGGCCACTATAGGCATAGTTGAGATAGATGACGAGTCCCACGGCGACGGCGGCAGTGGCCAGCAGGGCGTTACGCCAAAGGAAATCCCAAAGCACATGCCAGCGAGTGGCTCCGAATGCACGGCGCACGCCACATTCTTCCGTATGGCGCTTGGCGTGGAGCCACACGGTGCCGATAACAGCCAGCATCAGGTTGATGAGGAAGAACAGGGCGAGAGCCAGACTGCGGTTCACCTCCTGCGTGCGGCCCTCGTCGAGTTCCTGCTGCTCAAGATGCTCTTCAAATGTCATCAGGCGTCTGATGCGGTTGAAGCCTGTCTGACAGTTGTTGATGAGTTCGCGCCCATGTTCCTCCACGAATCGGCGGGCATCCACCCCCTCCTTCAGTCGGATCACGTAGCGGCATTCGGTTTTGCTCAGACTGTCGGATCTGATGATTAGCGACTGCAAGGTATTATTCATCGACTTGCGGAAGTCTTCCACCACGCCTACCACCGTCACGACGATGTCGGGGTCACCATAGCAGATGGTAATCTTGCGCCCCAACACGTCGGTGCTCCCGAAGAGCGCCATAGCACCAGAGCGCGTCAGCACTGCCTGCCGGTCACGCTTCTGTAGGTGCGAGAGCTGTTCAGCCGAGGGGCTGCCGGGCAAAGGCTTCAACCCGTAGGTCTCGAAGAAGCGAGAGTCGGGTACGAAGCGGATAGCCGCCAGAAAGAGCGTATCCTTGTCGATGCGACACGGTGAGTAGCCATGACTCGTAAAACCGATGGAGCCGTATTCCTCGTCGTAGAGATAGGCCGACGCCACACCATCCACAGCCGTCAGCTGGCGCAGCATCTGCTGGCGGCGCTCCTCAGTAGGGTTGTAAGGGTCATTCCTGTCCTCTTCGCTGGCATCCTCGTCCCACGCGCCGACGGTCGTTTCGGCATAGAGCAGCTTGTCCGTATCGAAACCGAGCGTCCGACAGCGATAATAGAGGTTCACGACAGCGGGGTCGAACACCGCCCAGGCCACAACGGTGATAACCACCAGTTCAACGAACAGCCAGATTGTGGCCTTGTTTGCGAATATTTCTTTCAGTTGTTTCATCTTTTCTCCATCATTGATTCTACAATCGGTTTCCGCAGGCTCCACCATGCAGGGATGACGGCGGCCAGCAGATTAAGCACAAGTATCGCCCCAAAGGCTCCAATGAACAGTGAGGGGGCAAAGAGCATCTCGCCCTCAACAATCGGAGCGGTATTGAGCGTGCTATTGTCGAAGAACATGCCGAGGATTTCCCTTCGCAGACCGTAGATGGCGAGCCACGAGAATACGAGGCCGATGATGCCTCCGATAGTCGTCAGTATCAGGTTCTCAGCTATCACTTGGTTCAGTAGCGTTGTGCGTCTGGCGCCAAAGGTCTTGCGCACGGCCATCTCCGCCGAGCGTCGCTCCATACGTCCAGCCACGATACCGCAGAGGTTCAGTGCCGGCACGAAGAGTAGCACGAACAGGATGCCCGCGTAGTGCATGACCAATTGCCACCCCGTCACCACCCCGAACACACTGTCGCGGTTCTCGGTACGGAGCACGTGCATCGGATGCGTCTCCAGACCCTTGGTCAGCACCACTTTCGTCTTCACGCCTTCGCCGAAATAGAAATTGTTCAGCAACTCGTCTTTCGACTGGGTAAGACGATCGGCTATGCCGTCGATCTCTTCCTTCAACGCCTGCAGGTGCTCGTCGTCCTTTACTGTGGCTACGATGGAATAAAGCCCGGCATAGACCGACCCTGCACGCACCTCCACCAGTGTGTAGGGCATGATGATGTCGGCATAGCTGTCGGGGGTGAGCTGGCTACCGCTGCGCACCACGCCAATGATGCGCAAGTCTTCTTCATGCTCCATCACTAATGTCTGCCCCACGGCATCCACACCCTTGCCAAACAGCCGCTCGGCCAGTGCATCGGTGATGACGCATACCGCATCTTTCCCATCCACCTCCTTCCGAGTGAACGGTCTGCCGCTCACAAAGTCGTAGGCATAGATTTTGAAGAAGTCGGCACTGGCGCGGTTGCGGATGACATCCACGAAGTCGTTCTTTCCGCGAACAATGGAGGCCTGACAACGGCCTTCTGCCTTGCCCGTTCCTGCCGCCAAGAGCGTGGGCGAACAATACTCGATGTTCTTGCTCTGCAGGAACCATTCCTCAAAAGCTTTGTCGCCGAAGTAGCATCGTCCAGCACCACGGCTCTCCGCCTCAATGTAAATGCCCTCAAAGTAAACCGTCCGTGCGCGGTTGCGCTCGGGATAGATGGGTGCCAACTTGATGTAATACACTACGGCCATCACCATCGTAAAGGCAATGGCCAGCGCCGTGCCCGCGATGTAGATGCCGGAGAAAAGTCGTTCCTCGCGCATCAGGGCGAGGGCCTGTCTAATCATTCTCATATTTGATAATTTTATTTTTTTTCCTTTTTACTTTTGCTACTTGCCAAAACCGTGCCAAACTTGTAACTTGCTGATAATCAGTGATGGTATAAAACAAAGTGTCCATTTTTGGACACTCATGGTGTCCGGAAATGGACATTAGCGTACGATTCAGCATCATCAGAGGCGTTTGAGCCAGACAGCGAGGAAGTAATCGTAGATGATATGAAGAGAAGTCGTTACGCGCTTGGCTCGTTCAAGAAATTGTAAACAAAAAACTATAATAATCAGAGACGATAATGGCCCTTACAGCAGTATTAGAATTCGGGAACAACGACGTGGAGCGCTATACGAAGCGCTATATGATAGCAGACTACAGCTTCCTGTTCGACCGCTCCTACAGCGAGTTGGCTCCCACGGGTGCCTCGCGATGCCGACAGATAGAGGTGACGGTGATCGCCCCGGGGAAGGAAGACCTCAGTCTATCTCGCTGTTCTGACCCCATGTGTTTCCTCTAATAGATTGGTTTTACCACCTCAACCCGCATACCAAGAGCTGAGATAATGCGATAGAACGCACCGACACTGGGAATGATGACGCCATTCTCGATCTTAGAAATATATGACTTCGTAGTCTTTGTACGTGCTGCCAATTCTGCTTGAGTCATCTTTGCCTCTCTACGGGCATTCTGAAGTATCTGGCCAGAGTAGAAATCCCATGCTTCTTCTTCAAACTGCTCACGCTCTCTGGTGCCAATAGATCCGTATTTCTTGTCAAGTTCTGCGCTATAATCCTTGATTTGATGATTGTTTGTCTGCATAATATGCCTCCTTTATTTTTCTTGCTTTATCTATTTCTGACTGAGGTGTTTTCTGCGTCTTCTTCTGAAATCCGCTAAATAGCACCACCACATTTCCTTCGTCAAATATGAAAAATACACGATAGATGTTATTTGCCCACATTACCCTTAATTCGTAGAGTTCATCATCGATGTGTTTTATGAACTTTGTAGGTAGCCTGTCTTGCGATGCAAGCAGAGAAACAACATAATCCACTTTCCGTTGCTCTTTTATGGTGAGTGAATTCATGAAGGCCTCAAAATAGCCGCCGTATGTGAAAATCTTTCTCATCTTAAGAATATTCGAGTGCAAAGTTACGAAAAGTTATCGAATCCTGCAACTTTTTGAAGAAAATAATTCGCCCACTTTTTAAAACAGTCACCTAGCGTGCTTAGGTGGAACACGAAAAAAGCGGCTCCGAAGAGCCGCTGATTTTCAGAGTTTATTCTGGGGAAAGAGATCAGTTTTACACATTGTCCCTGACCCCATGTGCTCCAGGAGTCAGGCTAAGACTTGGGCTGAAATTAAGAGTCGCTATCTGCTGGATGGAACGGGATATATCAATGAGTATCTTTTCGATTATGAAAATGCCTTCAAGAACTGTCGTTATAAGATATTCAAGGAATATGATGGTGAATGGCTTCACTTCATAGTAGACAGTCGTGACGGCATAAAGGTGTGGAGTGCCTATGATGTGATAGAGGGTGGTGTGGCCAATGATCGTGTTATCGATACCGTTGAGGCATTCAAGGCAGGGCAAATGTCGGAGGAAATGGCACTGCAGGAGCTCTCCAAGCACCAGCCAAACAATCAGATATGCATCTTGAAACAGGAGGTGGTGGATAAGTATCTCATTTTTCAGAAATCCGTAATTCTCAGGTGAACTATGTTGAGTGATATATTGATGTGGAACAAGATCGGGCGAATAGTCACTTTGCTTTCAGAGCGTCTGGATATTTCTCCAGAGAGAGCTCTGGACATATTCTATACGTCCAAGACAAATGATCGGCTTCATGACCCTTCTACCCTTCTTTATACTTTTGGCGACCTATACGTGGTGGATGAGGTCATTCGCGAGATACAGGGACAGTAAGGAGAATGACATTCTGAATTTGAACGTGGGCGGGACGAGGTGAAAATTTGATAAATATCCCAAAATTGTTTGGTGGTTACATTATTTATATGTACCTTTGCACCCCGATATGAAGAAAACATTCATCATAGCTTCGATTACGGCCTTGCTGATGTGCAGCTGCGCATCGCAGTTCAACGTGATATACAAGTATGGCGACAACGACATGAAGTACGAGTATGCCAAGGAGGCCTTTGCCAACGGCAAGTATCAGCAGGCATCGACGCTGCTGCAAGAGCTGGTGACGCTGAAGAAGGGCAGCGACGAGGCCCAGGAGGCACTCTACCTGCTGGCAATGGCGCAGTACTCGAACCTCGACTACGAGGCCGCCTCGGAGACGTTTAAGAAATACACCACGAGCTATCCCCGCGGTCATTTCGTGGAGCCGGCTTATTTCTACGTGGGCCAGTCGCTCTACCAGAGCTCGCCCGAGCCGCGACTCGACCAGTCGCCCACCAACGGCGCCATCACCGCCTATCAGCAGTTTATGGACCTCTTCCCCGACTCCCGCTTGCGCCCTCAGGCTCAGGAGCGGCTGTACGAGCTCACCGACAAGCTGATACAGAAGGAGTTCCTCTCGGCACAGCTCTACTATAACCTCGGCGGCTATTTCGGCAATATCAACTCCAACGACGAGAGTAACTATAATGCAAGCATCATCACGGCGCAGAACACGCTGAAGAACTATCCCTACTGCAGCCTGCGCGAGGACTTCATGCTGCTCATCATGAAGAGCAAGTTCCAGCTGGCTGAGAACAGCTCGGACGAGAAGCGCGTAGACCGCTACCGCGATGCCGAGGACGAGTGCTACGGATTTATCAACGAGTTTCCCGACTCGAAGAACGTGGAGCTGGCAGAGAAGTATATCGCCAGGTGTAAGAAAGTGATAAAAGACTGATAGACGGTTTACGGTTTACGGTTTACAGTTTACAGTTTACAGTTTACAGTTTACGGTTTAGAGTTTAGAGTTTATAGTATATATTTAATATGGATTACAAGAAGTCAAAAGCCCCTATCAACACTGTGTCGCGTAATATCATGGACCTTTGCCGCGAGACTGGCAACATCTATGAGAGTGTGGCTATCATCGCCAAGCGCGCCAACCAGATCAGTATTCAGATTAAGGAGGACCTGAGCAAGAAGCTCGCCGAGTTTGCCTCATATAACGACTCGCTGGAGGAGGTGTTCGAGAACCGCGAGCAGATCGAGATCTCGCGTTACTACGAGAAGCTGCCGAAGCCCACGCTGCTGGCTACCCAGGAGTTCATCGAGGACAAGGTGTACTGGCGCGACCCCTCACGTGAGAATCAGGAGAATTGAGGTTTGAGCTTTGAGCATTGAGCTTTGAGGTTTGAGCATTGAGGTTTGAGCTTTGAGAATTGAATATTGAGCATTATGTGGCAACGTAAACAGACCATCTTCCTGGCAGCGGCCGTCATCCTGACCGTCGTGTGCCTCTCGATGCAGATAGGCTCGTACAACACCGCTGGGCTTGATGTGGCGCGGGTGTATAACCTGTGGTTCACCGATCCGCTGGGCCATCGCCACTACGACGTGTGGCCGCTCTTCGCCATCCTGCTGCCCACGGCCGCCCTCGGAGCCTATACCATCTTCATCTACCACAACCGTAAGATTCAGGCACTCTTCTGTGCGCTCAACGCCCTGCTGATAGCCGGATGGTATGTGTGCTACTTCGTCGTGGCACAGACAGTGGCCGACAAGACGTGGGGAGCCGTCGAGTTCCGTCCGTCGTGGCCAGCAGTGCTGCCGGCTGTGGCCCTGATCCTTTACCTGATGGCCCGTCGTGCCATCCGTGCCGACGAGAAGCTGGTGCGCTCCCTCGACAGGATTAGGTAGATTCTTAACCACAGATTACACAGATTACACAGATTTTCGCTTATCTTATCTTTGCGTTTCAGATATTAAATAATCTGTGCAATCTGTGTAATCTGTGGTTAAATAAATATGTAATCTGTGGTTAATAAGTGAAGACCAGACAAGCCCAGTCGTGGTCTTCTTTTTGTTTCTGTAGGGTGAGGCCGAGGGATTGGGCTTTCTCTATGAGTAGGGGAGAGTCGGCGGTGTAGAATCCGCTGAGGATGAGCGTGGCGCCAGGCGCCATCTTCTGACGGAAGGCGGGCATGTCGGCCAGCAGGATGTTGCGGTTGATGTTGGCCACGACGAGGTCGAACGTACCTTCCACCTTATTTAATATAGTAGCATCGCCGAGCAGGGCGGTGAAGCGGTCATCCACATGGTTGATGACGGCATTGTGGCGGGCATTGTCTACGCTCCACTCATCGATGTCGTAGCCTACAGCCTCTTTGGCTCCCAGCTTCAGGGCGCAGATGGAGAGGATGCCCGTGCCTGTGCCGCAGTCGAGGAGTCTTTCGAGGAGTGTGGAGTGTGGAGTGAGGAGTGTGGAGTTGTTTTCGAGGAGTGTGGAGTGTGGAGTGAGGAGTGAGAATAGTTCTGCGCAGACCATGCGGGTGGTCTCGTGGGTGCCAGTGCCGAAGGCCTGTCGAGCGTCGATCTCAATCTCAAGGAGTGAACCATCGAGGAGTGTGGAGTGTGGAGTGTGGAGTGAGGTTACTCCTGCTGGCAAATGTCGCCCGTCATGGATAACAATCCCCTCCAATGTATTCTCACTCCTCACTCCACACTCCTCACTCCTCGAAAGCACCTCCTCCCTCCTCGAAAGTGTCCTCGAAATAACGATCGGCTCAAATCCCTCGTTCTCCCAGGCCTCGTTCCAGTCGCGGTCTTCAGCCTCGCGGATGTCGTAGCGGATGCTGACCCCCTCGAAGGGGAAGTCGGCGAGGGATTGCTGGAGGGCTTCCTCAGAGAAAAGGGACTGCTGGACATAGCCGAGGAGCCCTGTGGGTGACTCTTCGAACGACTCAAACCCCACCTCGCCGACGAGGGCAGCAAGCAGGTCGCTGGCATCGACAGAGTAGGGCGATATGGTGAATTCTACCTCAAAATACTTCATACGGATGTTAATTTTGGGGCAAAATTACAAAAAATAGGGAAAATCCTACGATAAGTTAGGGTTTTTCCGTACTTTTGCATTGAAATTCATAGTATTTTTGCACTGTGAACCAATTAAAACGAAAAGAAAATGAAGAAACTGTTACTGATTTCCCTGTTTGCCGGTATGCTGCCGATGACAACGGTGGCGCAGGTAGATGACGACCTCTATTTCGTTCCGAAGAAAAAGAGTGCCGAGAAAGTGACGGACAATTACGGTATGCCAGCCGACGTGTACTACTCGGGCAGCGACCGTAGTATAGACGAGTATAACCGTCGGGGCAGGAGTACTGTCGAGGTGCTCGGCAATGACACGACGGCTAACGACATCATCACGTTCAGCGCGGAGAAGGGTGTCTATCCCAGCGACTCGCTGGCGAACGACTCTGTCTCTGACGAGGACTACAAGCTGACGAAGCGGATGAGCCGTTTTGAGGACTACAGGCTTACTGACAACGAGGCCTTCTGGGCAGGCTACGAGGCCGGGCGCTACGACTGGGGCTGGCATTCGCCCTGGTACTACACCCGCTATGGCTGGCACGATCCCTGGTATTATGGTCGTTTCGGCTGGTACGATCCCTGGTACTATGGCTACTATTCGCCTTGGTACTATGGCTACTATTCGCCTTGGTACTACGGCCACTATGGCTGGTACGACCCTTGGTATGGCTTCTCCCGATACGGCTATTATTACGGTTGGGCGGGTCCTGTCCGAGTCTATCGTCGTGCCAACACCATCGGCGCAGGCACTATCCGTCGTGACGGTCTCACCCATAGCAGTGGCTACCGCAATGGTGGCTCGATAGCACGCAGCAGGATGAACGAGTTGCAGAACAGAACCGTCAACGGCGGCAGTCGTAACGGCCGGGTGAACCGCAACAACTCTCGCACCTACTCGCGCTCTACAAATAACAGCAGCTATGGCAGCTATAGCGGCTCTCGCAGTTCTGGCAGCTTCAGCGGCTCGCGCAGCTCGGGCGGCTTCAGTGGCGGCGGTGGCTTCAGCGGCGGTGGCAGTCGTAGCAGCGGCGGCGGTGGCGGTAGCCGCATGGGCGGAAGAAGGTAGGTTTTTTAGTTTACGGTTTACAGTTTACGGTTTACGGTTTACAGTTGATTACATTTAAATATGAAGATATGATGATAAAGAAATTGTATATAGCAGCTTTGGCAGTGGCAACGGCACTGCCGGCAATGGCACAGGATACGTATGAGAGTGGCCGTCTGCTGACGAACGACCTGAACGGTACGGCGCGTTACGTTGGTATGGGCGGTGCGATGGAGGCGCTGGGCGCAGACATCTCGACCATCTCCACCAACCCTGCAGGTATCGGACTCTTCCGGCACTCTACGGTGAGCGGTTCTTTCGGCATCGTGGCCCAGCAGGGCGCCAAGGAGTTCGACAGCCGCAACGGCACGAAGATGAGCTTCGACCAGCTGGGCTTGGTCTATTCGTCGCGCGTCAGCCGCCGCTCCTTCGTCAACGTGGGCTTCAACTTCCATAAGAGCCGTAACTTCAATCAGATTCTCTCGGCGGCCAACAGCCTGCGCAATGCATCGCTTAATGCCCTGTCGTATCATAAGGCAGACCTTGAGAACGTGAACAAGGGTGGCTACTACTGGGACTTCAACACCAACGATGAAGTGATCGGCTATGAGAGCGAGACGAGTGACTACCGTGCGCAGACCTTCAGTCAGGCAGACTATCTGAACCTGAACGGCTTGAACCTCGACACCGACGGAGAGAATTTCATGTTGAACTACAACACGGCCGACTACTATATGTTTGACCGTTCGCAGCGCGGCTGGATCAACGAGTACGACTTCAACGTGAGCGGAAACCAGGGCGACCGCTTCTACTGGGGAGTTACCGTCGGCATCCACGACGTGAACTACAAGGGATACTCCATCTATACCGAGCGCCTTGTGAATTCCTCGGACATAAATACCGGCAGCGACGGCAACGAGGATTATGTAGACTATCTTGACAGCCGTATCATCGACGGCACGGGTATCGACATCAAGGCGGGTATCATCGTAAGGCCCATAGAAGAGTCGCCTTTCCGCTTCGGACTCTATGTCGCAAGTCCTACGTGGTATGAGCTGAAGTCAGACAACAGCACCGACTTCAATAACGACTCGGAGTATGGACTCGAAGACTCCTGGTACTCTGGCGAGGCATACGACTTCCGCTTCTATACTCCATGGAAGTTTGGCGCCAGCCTCGGACACACCATCGGCACAAGCCTGGCCCTGGGACTGACCTACGAGATTACAGACTGCAGCTCTGCCGTGAACCGCATCATCTCCGACGAATCAAACTACTACGGAAGCGAGCGCTCGTATTCCGATGCCGTGATGGAGGACCATACGGAGAACACGCTGAAGACCGTGCATCTGCTGAAGGCTGGTGCGGAGTTTAAGCCTACTGACGACGTGGCCCTGCGCCTCGGCTATAACTACATGTCGTCGGCATATAATAAAAACGGTGTGCGCGACATGATGCTCGACTCACCAGGCGTGAGCTATGCCTCGACCAACGACTACGTGAACTGGAACGACACCCATCGCATCACCTGTGGTATGGGCTACAAGCTGAAAGGCTGGAACTTCGACGTCGCCTATCAGTATAGCACCGTCAACGGCACCTTCTATCCCATGCAGAAGTTTGCCGCCGACCAGAATGTGGGAGCCACCAGCATCGACTTCAAGCGCCATCAGGTGCTCATGACCGTGGGCTACACTTTCTAAAGGTAAAAAGTAAAAGTTGAAACGAAAGTGAATATATATGCGGCTTTATGCAAATAAGGCCGCTTTTTTTTGTTTATTTGGCTGAAAAGTAGTAACTTTGCGCAATTAAATCGAAAATAGTAAATAGTAAATAAGAAGATTGTAAATGAAGAAGCTTTTATTAGGCGACGAGGCGATAGCCCAGGGAGCCATCGATGCAGGCCTGAGCGGCGTATATGCCTATCCCGGCACTCCGTCGACGGAGATCACAGAGTATATCCAGGAGTCGCCCATCGCAAAGGAGAGAAACATCCACCGCCGTTGGTCTACTAATGAGAAGACGGCCATGGAGGCAGCGCTTGGCATGTCGTACATGGGCAAGCGGGCGCTGGTGTGTATGAAACATGTAGGACTGAACGTCTGTGCCGATCCCTTCGTGAACTCGGGCATGACTGGCACGAACGGCGGTCTGGTGGTGCTCGTGGCCGACGACCCGTCGATGCACTCCTCGCAGGATGAGCAGGACAGCCGCTTCTATGGTAAGTTCGCCATGATTCCCACCCTCGAACCCAGTTCGCAGCAGGAGGCCTACGACATGATGCAGGAGGCCTTCGACCTGTCGGAACAGCTGAAGCTTCCCATCCTGATGCGCGTCACCACCCGTATGGCCCACAGCCGTGCCGTCGTGGAGGTGAAGGACACACCCCGTGAGCAGAACGCCCTCAACTACGATGCGCCTGCCAGCAACTGGGTGCTGCTGCCTGCCTTTGCCCGCAAGCGCAACGACATCGTCACCGCCCAGCAGCCGCTGCTGGAGCAGATGGCCGTCGACAGCAAGTATAATCAGTATATCGACGGTGCAGACCATAAGCTGGGCATCATCGCCAGCGGCATCGCCTTCAACTATCTTATGGAGTGCTACCCCGACGGATGCCCTTATCCCGTGTTGAAGATCTCGCAGTATCCGATACCGAAGAAGCTGATCCGCCGGATGACCGACGACTGTGAGTATGTGCTTATTGCCGAGGAGGGTCAGCCCTTCATCGAGGATCAGGTGCGTGGCGTCATGCCGGGCAATGCCGTCATCAAAGGCCGTCTGACAGGTGAACTGCCCCGTACGGGCGAACTGAACCCCGACTGTCTGAAGAAGGCACTCGGTCTGGAGAACGGAGAGAACTATGCGCCCTGTGAGGATGTGACGCCGCGCCCGCCAGCACTCTGCCAGGGCTGTGGTCACCGCGATGTATATACCGCCCTCAACGAGGTGCTGCGCGACTATCCCAATGCCCGTGTCTTCGGCGACATCGGCTGCTATACCTTAGGCTTCCTGCCTCCTTATAAGGCCATCCACTCTTGTGTGGACATGGGTGCATCCATCACCATGGCCAAGGGTGCTGCCGACGCAGGACAGTGGCCGGCGCTCGCCATCATCGGCGACTCGACCTTCACCCATTCGGGTATGACCGGCCTGCTCGATGCCATCAACGAGAATGCCGACATCACCGTGATCATCTCCGACAACCTGACGACAGCCATGACGGGCGGTCAGGACTCTGCCGGCACTAATAAGTTCGAGGCCATCTGTCGTGGACTGGGACTCTCCGAGGAGCATCTGAAGGTGGTGAACCCCATTCCGAAGAACATGCCTGAGATCACACAGGCCATCCGCGATGAGATCAACTATCACGGCGTGAGCGTCATCATCCCCCGTCGTGAGTGTATGCAGACATTACAGCGTCACCTCAAGCAGAAGAAGAGTAATAATAAAAGTTGATAGTTTAAAGTTTATAGTTTATAGATGATATGTTCTAAAGGCAAAACAGCTCGCAGAGTAATCATCTATAAACTATAAACCATAAACTCTAAACTAAAAAACATAATAAAATGAAAACAGATATCATATTATGTGGTGTGGGAGGACAGGGTATCCTCTCCATCGCCACCATCATCGGCGAGGCTGCCATGAAGGAGAACCTCTATATCAAGCAGGCAGAGGTACACGGTATGAGTCAGCGTGGCGGCGATGTGCAGTCGAACCTGCGCATCTCCAGCAATCCGATTGCCAGCGACCTGATTCCCCTCGGCGGGGCCGACGTCATCATCTCGATGGAGCCCATGGAGGCACTGCGCTACCTGCCGTTCCTGTCGAAGGATGGCTGGATCATCACGTCGAGCACGCCGTTCGTCAATATCCCCAACTATCCCGATGTGGAGAAGATCAAGCAGGATCTCAATGCGATCAAGAACGTCATCGTGCTCGATATAGAGCAGGCCGCCAAGGACAATGGTGTGCCCCGCAGCGCGAACGTCATCCTGCTGGGAGCAGCACAGAAGGCGCTCGGCATCGAATACGACAAACTTGAGGATGCCATCCGCCGTGTCTTCGGACGCAAGGGCGAGGCTATCGTCGAGGCGAACATCAAGGCGCTGGCCATTGGTCGCGAGGCTCAGAAGTGATTGTTTACGGTTTATCGTTTATTGTTTATAGTTTACAGTTTATAGTTTATAGATGATTACTCCAATAGATAAAGCATTAGTCGATGGGCTGGTGGCAGAACTGGGCATCAACGACTTCGCCAAGGCCACTATCCGCGAGGTGAAGCAGGTGGCTACCAAGGCCGAGCAGGCGAGTGGGGTGGAGTTTATCAAGATGGAGATGGGTATCCCCGGACTGCCGGCCGCACAGGTTGGCGTCGACGCACAGATCAAGGCGCTCGAAGGCGGTATCGCCCATTCCTATCCCGATATCCAGGGGGCTCCTGTGCTGAAGCAGGCTGCCTCGCAGTTCGTCAAGGCCTTCATCGGCATCGACATCAAGCCGGAGGGGTGTGTGCCCGTCAGCGGGTCGATGCAGGGAACGTTCGCTTCGTTTCTTACCTGCTCACAGTGTGACCGCCGCAAGGATACCGTGCTCTTCATCGATCCGGGCTTCCCCGTGCAGAAGATGCAGTTGCAGGTGATGGGCGTGAAGTATGAGACCTTCGATGTCTACGACTATCGTGGTGACAAACTCGGCGCTAAACTTGAGAGTTATCTCTCGAAGGGGAACATCTGTGCCATCGTCTACTCCAATCCCAACAATCCCTCGTGGATCTGTCTGCGTGAGGAGGAACTGCAGGTGATAGGCACGCTGGCTACGAAATACGATGTCGTCGTGATGGAAGATCTGGCTTATTTCGCCATGGACTTCCGCAAGGATCTCTCCGCGCCGTTCCAACCGCCTTATCAGGCCACCGTCGCCCGATATACTGACAACTATATGCTGCTCATCAGCGGTTCCAAGGCGTTCAGTTATGCCGGTGAGCGTATCGGCGTCACTTGTATTTCGGATGCGCTGTTCCATCGCCATTATGACGATCTGGCCAATCGCTATGAGGGACTGCCCTTCGGTCCTGTCTTCTCCACCCGTATGCTCTATGCGCTGAGTTCCGGCACAAGCCATAGCGCCCAGTATGCCTTGGCAGCCATGCTTACCGCTGCCTACGAGGGGCGCTATGACTTCCGGAAGGAGGTCTCGGTCTATGGTGAGCGGGCAAGGAAACTGAAGGAGATCTTCTGCCGTCACAACTTCTACGTGGTGTACGACAAGGATCTTGACGAGCCTATCGCCGACGGATTCTACTTCACCATCGGCTATCCCGGCATGACATCAGGTGAGCTGGCTCATGAGCTGATGTACTACGGTGTCTCTGCCATCTGTCTGATTACCTGTGGCTCTGAGCAGGAAGGCCTGCGCGTCTGTACTTCGTTTATCGAGGATCATCAGTATGCGCTGCTGGAAGACCGTATGACACTCTTCGAAAAAAATAATCCTCGGTAATGCCGAGGATTATTTTTCGATTATATTCGCTGAAGACTATTCTTTTTTGCTTTCACTCATGTCGACGGTCGAAAACTTGAAATCTTCCTCCGCTATGAAACGTACGTCGTACGTGGCGTTCTTGTTCTGACTGTACATCTTCTTCATCTTCTCGTACTTCTTCTCCACCTTCTTCAGTTGCTTGTCGCAGACGATGATGCAGGTGCGATGCGGCTGGTTGAGCTTGTTGGTGCAGTAGTCACGCAACTGGCTTGAATAGTTGTTGGGTCCGGCGAGCAGGTTCTTCTTCTGTGAGAACCACACGCTATCCACCTCCTGGATATTAGTAAAGTAGACGATGGAGTCATTGAACGAGGCGGAGAATCCGAACATATATGCCTTCTTCTCCACAACGTTTTTCGCTTGTACAGATGAAAGCGACAAAAGAGACAGTGCTGTAAAGGCAGCACCAATTGCAAATAGTCTGATGGGTTTCATTATCCTAAATATGTCTTTAATGTTTTATTCTTTGTGCAGGAGCGTAACTTACGGATAGCTTTCTCCTTGATCTGGCGGACTCGCTCTCGCGAGAGGCCGTACTTCACACCAATCTCTTCGAGTGTCAGCTCCTGGCCGTTGATGCCGTATGAGTCTTCGATCACCTTTCGCTCTCTTTCTGAGAGGATGCTCAGCGCATGGCGGATCTCTGATTTCAGCGACTCTATGACCAGTTCCTTGTCGGTCGACGGAATATCTTCGTTCACCATCACGTCGAGCAGGCTGTTGTCTTCGCCCTCGGCAAATGGTGCGTCTACAGAGACGTGATGCCCGCTGACGCTCATTGCCTCGTCGATCTTCTCGGTCGGCAGGTCAATGTTCTCTGCTATCTCATGCAGGGAAGGACGTCGTTCGTTCAACTGCTCAAACTTGCTGATTTCGCGATTGATCTTATTATACGACCCCACCTGATTCAGAGGCAGTCTCACGATACGGCTCTGTTCCGAGATGGCTTGCAGGATACTCTGTCGAATCCACCACACGGCGTAGGAGATAAACTTAAAGCCGCGAGTCTCGTCGAACCGCTCTGCTGCTTTCAGCAGTCCCAGGTTTCCTTCATTGATGAGGTCGGGCAGACTCATGCCCTGATTCTGATACTGCTTTGCTACTGAGACAACAAATCGCAAGTTTGCCCTTGTCAGTCGCTCAAGGGCTTTCTGGTCCCCTTTGCGGATACGCTGGGCAAGCTCTACTTCCTCCTCAGCAGAGATCATCTCTTCCTTGCTGATTTCCTGGAGATACTTTTCCAGCGAGGCACTCTCGCGGTTAGTAATCGATTTTATGATTTTCAGTTGTCTCATTGGTTGAGCATTTAATGCAATATGCAAAGTTATGATATTTCCGTGAAACAACCAAAGAAAAAGCGAAAAAAATGTATTTTTTTGTTTATAGTTTAAAGTTTAGAGTTTATAGATGATTACTTTGGAGGCTTAAAATGGCCTACCTGCATATCATCTATAAACTCTAAACTATAAACTGTCAACTACAAACCAAGCTTAGTCATTTTCGAGTGGCACGGCAAAGTAGCCTTTCTTGCCAGTCGGGTAGATGCCCTGGATGTAGAGCACCGGCTCCTTGCTTGTAGAGGCCTCTTTCACAACGTTCTGCAGGTCGTCGATAGTCTTGATGCTCTTGTCGTTGACACGCTGGATGATGAAGCCCTTCGGCACGCCGGCATCCTTCAGCTTACCACCGCTGACCTTTATTACTTCCAGACCGTAGCCGATGTTCAGCTGCTCCTTCTGGCTGTCGGTGATGGCGCGGAAGTTACCGCCAAGCACGTCGAGGTCGGCATTCTTTACAACCTTGGTGTTGCCTTGTTCGTTCTTCAGCGTCAGCGTAACGGTCTTCTTCGACTTGTCGCGCAGATAGGTGATGGTGACCTTGTCACCAGGACGCTTCTGGGCGATGATGTTCTGCAGTTCGCCGAACTTCGTCACCTTCTGACCATCGATGTGTGTGATCACGTCATTCTTCTTCAGGCCAGCGTCAGCAGCAGCACCGTCTTCCACGACTTCGGCGATGTAGATACCCTCCATCGTGCCGAGGTCTACCTCGTTGCCCTTCTCTTTCTCAGTGTCGACATACACGTTCACGTCAGAACCCTTGATGCCGATCATGGCACGCTGTACGTTACCATATTTCTTGATGTCGTCGACAACCTTGTTCATGATCGTGGTGGGGATGGCAAAGCCATAGCCGATGTTTGAGCCTGTCTGCGAGTAGATCATGGCGTTGATACCTATCAGCGCACCATTGGTGTTCACCAGTGCACCACCAGAGTTACCTTGGTTGATGGCAGCATCTGTCTGGATCATCGAGGATACGCCGGAACCCATCGAGCGGGCCTTGGCCGAGACGATACCGGCAGTGACCGTATTGTTCAGTCCAAGGGGATTGCCTACGGCCAGCACCCATTCGCCGATCTTCACATCGTCGGAGTTGGCAATCTGAATGGCAGGCAGGTTCTTGCCGTCGATCTTGATCAGGGCCAGGTCTGTCGTGGCATCGGCACCAATGATGCGGGCAGAGTATTCTTTGTTGTCGTTAAGTGTGACCGTCAGTTCGTCAGCACCGTCTACGACGTGATTGTTGGTGACAATATAGCCATCGGTGGAGATAATCACACCGCTGCCGGCAGCCGTGCGCTTGGGAGTCTGCACCTGACGCTGGCGACGACCATTGTTTCCTTGTCCGCGGCCAAAGAATCCTCCGAACGGATCAGAGAAGAAATCCTCGAAGGGATCGCTGTACTCAACGGTCTGCACCTTTGAGTTCTGCGTGTTCTTGATATACACTACCGACGGTAATGACTTTTCGGCTGCGTAGGTCAGGTCTACTGGCTGAACGGCAGGAGCCGATGATACAACAGGGTTTGGTGAAGAGGGATTGGCAGCATTGGTCTTGTTGAAAGCTGCTACCGAGAGTACCAAGGCAACGGCGCACATGGCTGGCGTTGCCACATTGACGATCTTTTTCATATTCTCATTCATTTGTTTAATGTTTTAAATGTTCTGCTTTTAATTATTAATTACTCACCGTTCCGTGAATTCGGATGCAAATATAGGTGCATTTTTTCGGATTGTGACAAATTGTCGTGAATATTTGTCCCAATTTAACAATTCGGCTGAAAGGCTTAACGGCCTTTTGCGATTAACACTTTAAATCTTAAAATACTGACAATTTTAAGAAAACGATACGTTTTAGATTGCAATATCGAAATTATAACCAAAATATTTGGTTTTTCCCTCGCTTATTCGTACCTTTGCACCACGAAAGCACTGTCACGGTCTGTCGCTGGTGCTATTAGGCACGAGAGGAAAGTCCGGGCAGCATAGGGCGCTCCACTTCTGAAAATGGAAGCTATTGGTGACAGTAGGTGAGGGCAGAAGAGAATGACCGCCTTGTCTTCGGACGGGGTAAGGGTGAGAAGGTGGTGTAAGAGACCACCAGCCAATGGGTGATCATTGGGCTGTGCCCGCTGGAGGCTGCAAGTTCATGTATACCGTCCCGAGAGAGGGTTGCCCGCCCGAGTTGACGAAGGCCTGAGCAGCAATGCAACAGGGCCGGGACTCATGCGGCGGAGGGTAGAACGCTTAAGCCCTGGGGTGACTCAGGGATTAGATAAATGACAGACGCCGTGCATACGGCACAGAACCCGGCTTACAGGGGCAGTGCTTTCCTTTTTTCGAACTTACACATTATTATATATATGGCAACAGTAGACGACAAGAAAGTGATTTTCTCGATGGTGGGCGTGAGCAAGACCATCCAGCAGAACCAGAAGCAAGTGCTCAAGAACATCTATCTCAGTTTCTTCTATGGTGCGAAGATTGGTATCATTGGCCTCAATGGTGCCGGTAAGTCCACGCTGATGAAGATCATCGCCGGACTCGACCAGCAGTATCAGGGCAATGTCGTGTGGAGTCCGGGCTACTCTGTCGGCTACCTGCCGCAGGACCCACCACTCAACGAGGAGAAAACCGTCAAGGAGAATGTCATGGAAGGTGTGCAGCATGTGTATGACGCTTTGGCAGAATATGATGACATCAATGTGAAGTTCGGACTGCCCGAATACTACGAAGACCCTGATAAGATGGAGAAACTGATGGCTCGTCAGGCGGAGCTGCAGGATACCATCGATGCTACTGATGCCTGGAACATGGACTCGAAACTCGATCGGGCGATGGCGGCACTGAACTGTCCGCCGGGCGACTGGAGCGTGAAGAACCTCTCTGGTGGAGAGCGCCGTCGTGTGGCTCTCTGCCGGCTGCTCTTGCAGAAACCCGACGTGCTGTTGCTCGACGAGCCCACCAACCACCTCGACGCTGAGTCTATCGACTGGCTCGAACAGCATCTCCAGCAGTACGAGGGTACCGTGATTGCCGTCACCCACGACCGTTACTTCCTCGACGATGTGGCAGAGTGGATCCTCGAGCTTGACCGTGGCGAAGGTATTCCCTGGAAAGGTAACTACTCCTCATGGCTCGAACAGAAGTCACAGCGTCTGGCACAGGAAGAGAAGCAGGCCTCGAAGCGCCGTAAGACGCTGGAGCGCGAACTCGAGTGGGTGCGTATGGCTCCCAAGGCACGCCATGCCAAGGGTAAGGCCCGTCTGAACTCTTACGAGACGATGCTCAACGAAGAGCAGAAGCAGAAGGAGGAGAAACTTGAGATCTTTATTCCCAATGGTCCGCGTCTGGGCAATAAGGTCATCGTTGCCGAGCATGTCGCCAAGTCCTATCCGGAGAAGCCGCTCTTCCGCGACCTCAACTTCAACCTGCCTCCTAACGGTATCGTGGGTGTGATCGGTCCCAACGGTGCCGGCAAGACCACGCTCTTCCGGCTTATCATGGGCCTCGAAACTCCTGATGCCGGCTCCTTCGATGTGGGCGAGACGGTCAAACTCTCCTACGTCGACCAGCAGCATAAGGATATCGACCCCGAGAAGAGCGTCTATCAGGTCGTCAGCGGTGGCAACGAGACCATCCGCATGGGAGGCCGTGATGTCAACGTGCGGGCCTATCTCTCACGCTTCAACTTCAGCGGTGCCGACCAGGAGAAGAAGTGTGGCGTCCTCTCCGGTGGTGAGCGCAACCGTCTCCATCTGGCCATCGCCCTGAAACAGGAGGGCAATGTGCTGTTGCTTGACGAGCCCACGAACGATATCGACGTCAACACCCTCCGGGCTCTTGAGGAAGGTCTTGAGGCTTTTGCTGGCTGTGCCGTCATCATCAGCCACGACCGTTGGTTCCTCGACCGTATCTGTACGCACATCCTTGCCTTTGAAAGTCCACAGGCAGGCGAGGGAACGTCGGGAGTAGGAGAGGGGCAGGTGTTCTACTTTGAGGGCAACTACTCTGAGTATGAGGCCAACAAAGCCCAGCGTCTGGGGCTTGAGGAGCCCAAGCGCACCCGTTATCGCAAGTTGATGGAAGATTAGCCGTCGGTGTAAAGATACGGAATATTTCAGAATCAACAAACGTTTCCAAAAATCCCCCAGGACTATAAGCCTTCGGCAAAGGTGTTGGCAATGACGTGTGGTCCTTTGCCCAAAGACTTCGACTTAGACAAAGAACTTGATGAAATGT
>CAMNPN010000089.1 GCA_946548085.1 uncultured Prevotella sp.
TAGTATGGCTAAAATTAAGATACAGAAAAAAGACATCTGGATTGACATGACGCCTATGTCAGACGTGATGACGCTGCTTCTGTGTTTCTTTATGTTGACCTCAACATTCTTGACACCAGAACCAGTATCAGTCACCGCGCCTAACTCTGTGTCAGAGCTGAAGATTCCGGAGCAGGACGTACTCAACATTCTGGTGACACCAGAGGGACGTGTCTTCTGCGGTACGGAAAACAAGAACAACATGCAGGCCATGCTGGATCAGATGACCGACAAGTTCGGTGTCCAGCTCAATGCCACACAGATTAAGCATTTCCGCGAGGATGCCATGGTCGGTGCCAGCATGTCACAGCTCGCCAGCTACCTTACTCTGGAGCCAGAGAAGATGGCTGAAGAAGTCCAGAAGCTCGGCCTCCCACTCGATAGTATCGAGAACAAGGACGGCTCAAAAGGTAAGAGCGAATTCCAGGAGTGGGTCACAGCGGCCCGCGATGCTAACCCTGACATCAAGCTCGCTATCAAATGCGACTCGAAGACTCCTTATGGAACTATCAAGAAATTGATGTCGGAACTTCAGGATATGAGCGAGAACCGCTTCCAGCTCATTACGAATCTCGATGTTAAACGTTTAAACGAATAGTACACTATGGCAAAAAAGAATCTATCCAAGCAGAAAAAGATGGATACCCGCGTGAACTTCACGCCGATGGTAGACATGATGATGCTTCTGATCACCTTCTTCATGCTCTGTACTACGCTGGCTAAGCCGCAGGCAATGCAGCTGACCATGCCGTCGAACGATGACACGAAGAATCTGAATGAAGAAGACAAGCAGGTAACAAAGGCTTCTCACACCATTACTCTCTATCTGGGATCTGATAACAAGGTATGGTACATAGCTGGTCTGCCCAACTATGATGACCCCTCTTGTGTAAAAGAGACCACCTATGGTAAGGACGGTATCGAGAAGGTGCTCAACGAGCACACGACAGAGGAGGGCGTCAACCCCGTGGCCAAGATCAAGCTGGCCAAGAAGGAGCTGGATGCCCAGAAGAATGCCTACAATTCCAAGATGACCGACGAGCAGTATCAGGAAGCACTTAAGAAGCTGAAGAAGGGTGAACTCCCCTCCGGCGAGAAGGTGCCCACGATGACCGTCATCATCCGTCCCTTGGACACTGCTACATACGAGAACATGGTGGCAGCTCTTGATGAGATGCTGATCAGCAATATTGATAAGTACGTCATTGACAATGTCGACAAGATGAGTAACGAGGACAAGGAACTCATCGCAAAGGCAGGTGTCAAGTGATTAACCCCTAAAAATGTAGAAAGACTATGGCAAAAATAGATCTTATAGACAACAGCTGGGTCGACCTCGTATTCGAAGGCAAGAACCAGGCTTATGGAGCTTATCAATTGCGCAAGGACACAGGTAAACGTAACCTGAAGGCCATGATTACCATGTTCCTCATCTTTGCCGCTATCGCAGCCATTGTAATCGCAAAGGTCTCTATTGAAAACTACATCGCATCGCAGAACGCAGCGATTGAGGCAGACGTAGAGCTCCAGAGCTTGGCTGAGAAGAAAGAGGCAAAAGCAGAGAGGAAAGAAGAACCCGAGGTTGAGAAGATCGAGATTGAGCGTGTCAAGAGCTCTGTAGCCTTCACCGTGCCTGAAATTAAGAAGGACGAAGAAGTGAAGGAAGAGCAGGAGATCAAGTCTCAGGACGAACTTCAGGAGACCAACACTGCTATCGGTGCCTTCAATGTGGAAGGTAACGACGAGACCGCAGGTGAGGTGCTCAAAGCAAAGGAAGTTATTGCTGAGCCCGAGCCCCCGAAGGTGGAAGAGACCAAGGTATTCGACGTTGTAGAGGAAATGCCACAATTCCCTGGCGGTCCTTCAGCACTGTTCGAGTATCTCTCCAAGAACATCAAGTATCCGGTTGTAGCTGAGGAGAACGGCGTACAGGGTCGTGTTATCGTGACCTTCGTCGTTGAGCGCGATGGCTCAATCACCGATGTGAAGGTCGTCAAGTCTGTTGACCCCTCTCTCGACAAGGAAGCTACCCGCGTGGTTAAGTCCATGCCTCACTGGATTCCTGGTAAGCAGAACGGTTCTGCAGTACGTGTGAAATACACCGTTCCTGTAACCTTTAAGCTTCAGTAAATGATTTGAAATGAACGCATTCAACAAAATAGTTGGATTAACATTAATTTTAGGCTTGTTCCCCTCCTGTGGGAACAAGCCTAATCCTGAAAAGGAAGAAGCTTACCAGAAAGCCGCCTCCATATTCACGGCTGACGAAAGTTTCTATCCCATCTTAGACGAGGAGCTGTATTATTTCACCACACAGACCCTCGACTCCATCACACCTCTCTACATCAACGAGCAGGATGCTGTCAAGAAACTCATGACAGAAGAGACTTGGCTGGCCTTCACTACCCGTGATTTCACGGAAAAAGAGCGTCAGAACCTCAAAGATCGCCGCTTCCTGCCCAGAGCTATCCCTATAGCCTACGACGGACTCGCTATAATCGTCAACAATGCCAACCCCGACACGTGTATTACCGTCAAAGACTTTGCACGTGTACTTAAAGGTGAAGTGGAACAATGGAGCGATCTCTATCCACAAAACAAGCTTGGAATCATTGATGTCGTCTTCGACAATCCTTTGTCAAGCACTGTCCGCTGGTGCGTCGACTCCATCCTCGACGGTCAACAGTTCAGTGCAAAGAACATCGGTGCCGTAAAAACGAGTGCTGCCGTTATAGACTACGTAGAGAAACATGAGAATGCCTTAGGCATTATTGGGAGCAACTGGCTCAATGACAAACGCGACACCACCAATGTCACCTTCAAGAAGAATATAACCGTGATGGGCGTATCCAAGATGGACAGTGCAAAGCACTATAACAGCTGGAAGCCCTATCAGTACTATCTATACAACGGCAATTATCCTTTATGCCGCACCATCTATGCACTGTTGAACGACACTCGTCCCAGTGGCATACCAACAGCCTTCACGCACTTCATCC
Organism: uncultured Prevotella sp.; assembly: GCA_946548085.1. GTDB lineage: Bacteria > Bacteroidota > Bacteroidia > Bacteroidales > Bacteroidaceae > Prevotella. The sequence continues at coordinate 3,039 of CAMNPN010000089.1, forward strand.
AGCTACCGAAAGGCCAGATGATTATCCTACGGTCAGGACTACTACCCCGCTCAGCAAATATGAATGTCAGGAACGTCATCGTTAAAAAAGAGTGAAAAAGAGTATGTTCAATTAAACGAAAAATGATTTGATACATCATAACATCGAGAGACAATTAACAAGAAGTATAACTTAAATAACAAAGGAATTATGAAAACGATCAAATATTTAGTAATGGGTATGCTGCTGGCAGGTTTCAGCACTACCGCAAATGCACAGGAAGAAGAGCTCAATGCTGCTCTTCAGGGTATTAAATCCAAGGCTCCCAACATAGCCGAGTTAGCAAAGACAGCGTACAAGAAGAACAAGAAGAACGCAGAGGCCCTTATGAAGGTTGCCCGCGCCTTCTATGAGCAGAAAGACACTGCAGGTGCTATCCAGTTCGCCAACTACGCCAACGAGGCAGGAAAGCCCAAGTACCAGTATGCTCCAGCCTATCTTCTCTTAGGCGATATTGAGGCCTCTTACGGTACCGATGGTGGTAAGGCTGCCGGTTACTACAATCAGGCCATCAACTTCGACCCGAAGAATCCTGAGGGTTACAAGAAGTGGGCCATGGTATATCGCAAGATCAGCCCCTCACAGGCAGCCAAGAAACTGCAGGATATGAAAGCCATGTGTCCTAATGAGGACATTGATGCCTTCACCGCTCATATCTATATGCTCGCAGGTGACGAGAAAAAGGCTTATGAAAACTATGCAAAGGCCGACGTCAGCAAACTCGACAAGTCTTATCTGAACGAGTATGTACGTGCAAGCTACTTCACAGGTCATTTCGAGGACGCCCTCAAAGCCGCAGAGGCAGGTCTGAAACTCGAGCCGCGTAACCCGACATTCAACCGTCTGGCTATGTTCTCTAACTACGAGTTGAAGAAATATGATGATGCTAAGGCATACATCCACAAGTATTTCAACGAGACCGACAGTGCCAAGTTCTCTGAGTACGACCACTTCTATACCGCACTTATCTATCAGGCCCTTGAGGATAAGGAAAATATGTACGCCCAGTATGACAAGGCTCTTGAGCTGGTAAACGACTCTTCTATGATCAAGCGTCATGCTATCTTGAAGAGTGTTTCCGACAGCTATCTCAAAGATCAGCAGTTCGAAAACGCCATCAAGTACTACAACGACTATCTCGCCTGCAAGCCCGACCTGAACTCAGACGACCATGAGGGTCTGGCCAAGATCTACTCGAAGTATGCTGATGCCAACGAGGCTCGTAAGCCGGAGCTGATAGCCAAGGCTATTGAGGCTTACAAGACAATGGGAGAGAAATTCCCAGTACAGCAGATCTATGCCGCCTATCAGTGCGCTACAATGAACAACAAGCTCGACAAGACCGGTGAGAAGGGACTTGCAAAGCCTGAGTACCAGAAGGTTGTTGAGCTGCTTGAGAACAAGGCTGACCGTGACGACAGCGAAAATACGATGCTGAAGTATAGCTACCACTATCTCATGTCGAATGCCTTCCTCTATGGCAAGAACAAGGCTCTGGCCAAGGAGTATGCCAACAAGATCCTGGCTATCGACCCCGATTACGCTCCTGCACAGCAAATCAAGGAACTGAAGTAAGCAACCTTCTTATACATAAATATAGAGGCTATGTCATACAGCTTTGACATAGCCTCTTTTCTTATTATCATAAGAAGAAGAAAAAAATCAGGGATACCTCATAGGAAGTATCCCTGAATGTTTTTGATTGACTGCCGAAATAATTAGGGCAGGCTGATAGCCTCAGAGGGACATACACTTGCACAAGTACCACACTCTGTGCAGAGATCGGGATCGATAGAATACTTCTCACCTTCAGAAATTGCCTCAACGGGGCACTCACCCTGACATGTACCGCAAGCGATGCAGTCGTCACCAATTACATATGCCATAATCTTCTTGTTTTATTAAATTAATAATGTTAATACTCACGATTAATGATGCAAAGGTACAATATAAATTTGAATCTACCAACATTTGGGTAGGGATTTTTCTTAATTTATACAGTGTCGAAATAACTGGAGATATAATAAACACCTGAATTTTTCGTTATAAAGAAGAAGGTTATAAAAGAAATGTCAAAGCATAATATCATAGTTACAATAGTACTGATGTGTGCAGCGCTGACTGCTACCGCACAGACTCGCAAGATTCAGCACAAACCGTACATCGACCTACGCCCGATGCACTTCGGCATCCTGGTGGGCATGAACATGCAGGATATAGAGTTCGAGAATGTCGGCCCCCAGACCATTACCCTTGAAGACGGAACGACACACGAGGAGACGATCGTGTGTGATGACGACCGGTGGAATGCAGGTTTCAGCGTGGGAGTGCTGGCCGACTTACGTCTATCGAAACACCTTAACCTGCGGTTTTCACCTACGATGCATTTCGGAGCCAAGCACCTGATGTTCCGTAGCCTGACAGAGACCGACCAGGAGGGGCGCCCAATGGAAGCCCGTCAGGATATGAAGAATACCTATATCGCACTTCCATTCGATATAAAATTCAGTGCAGAGAGATGGAACAACTATCGCCCATACATCACTGCAGGCATCAGTCCGATGCTGAACCTGACAAGTAAGAATCAAGAGTACATCCAACTGAAACGATCAGACCTCTTCGTGGAAGTGGGACTCGGCTGCGACCTCTATCTGCCGTTTTTCAAGTTGATTCCAGAGCTAAAGTTCTGCTACAGTCTGCGTGATGCCCTGGACCACGACCACGCCAACGAACTTCAGGACGCAAATCTCCGTAAATACACCAATGCAGTAGCCAAGGGCTACAGCAAGATGATCGTATTGACGTTCTACTTCGAATAAGCAAGAACACCTATCTCTTTTCGAGATCAAGCACGAGTTTCCCTACAAACGCGCCGTGCTTACCATTCTGATCCACAGGAATCATTTTCCCATTTTTATCAGGCGCATACTCCAAAGCGGGCATATAAGTATGAGTATGTCCACCCAGCACCAGATCGCAACCTTCTGTCAGGCTTAAGAATTTCTCATCAGGATACTCTGATTTATTCCATCCTAAATGCGAGATACATATCACGAGGTCACACTTCTCCTGTTTCCGTAGTATGTCTATATACTTCTGAGCAGCCTCAGCAGGATCAATGAAGGTGATTCCCTCACAGTTGCCATCAAAGACAAGTCCCTTCAGAGGAGGCGCCAAAGCAAAAAGACCGATTTTCACGCCGTCACGAACGACGGTGACATAGGGCTTGACAAGATTCTCCAGCACCGTTCCCTTGCAGTCGTAGTTAGAGCAGACTATTGGGAACTGAGCCATACGGAACAGCTTCGCCATATTCTCCATGCCGAAGTCGAACTCGTGGTTTCCGATGGTGGCGGCATCATAGCCCATTTGGTTCATCAGTCCTATCTCAACCTCTCCCTTGAAGAGCGTGTAATAGCCTGAGCCTTGCGAGAAGTCCCCACTATCGATAAGCAGAAGACCGGGATGGAGCTTCCGCTGTTCCTTCACCATGCTGACCCTACGGAGGAAGCCCCCCCGATCAGCCAGATCCTTATTATCTATATTGGGATTGACTGGCATGATGGTCGAGTGCGTATCATTCGTATGAAGTATCACGAGTTGCTTGTGCTTCTTGCCACTTACTGTCAGTCCCGTGAGCAGTACTAATATTATAATAAGGTGTAAACGCTTCATATCTATTCCTATTATTATTCACTTTTCACTACTATTCTCCCCTCCAACTGAGCATCAACGATCTTTCCCTGAGCCTGCATATCGCGGAAATAGTTCATTATCAGGAACCGCGAATTATTGCTGGCATCCTCAGGAGCGACCTTGTCTGACCCCAGTTTGAAGGCTGCCATACCATCATTGCCCTCCAACAGATAGTTAATGGTAGTGACACGATACGAAGCCGTCGGATCGATCTCTCTGCCGAAAAGCCGGGCAGAAAGAAGTTTCCCGGTTTTCGTGATTACAAGTTCCGTTCCCTTGCTGACACCCTCACCTCCTCTTGCGGCGATCTGGCGGAAGAGCATCATCAGCTGTTCCCCCGTGAGCGTCACAAAACAGATCTTATTTTCAAATGGTGCGACGGAAAGTATATCCTCATAGGTAACGTCGCCCTTAATAAAGTCGGCCCTGATGCCACCCATGTTATAGACCCCCAGAACAGGTGCCTCGTTATAGTCCTTTGCTGCCCATATCAAGATGTCGGACAGCAGATTCGACAGTTCACTCTCAGGACGATGGGGGTGCATGTTGCGGGCGACCATCCCCATGACAGGCCTCATGATGCTGTCGTTCACTCGCTTGTATGGTGCGAGAAATGCCACTGCCGCCTCGTCAGGATTCTGATCGTAACGGCTGTCGACAATAATCCTGCTGCGCTCCACACCTACCAGCTGGTAGTGTTTTGGCGCACACGACTCAACCATCAAAGCGCCTATAAAGCCCAAAAACAATAACCTACTACACATATTTATGCTATTTTATGGTGCAAAGATACAAAAAAAAGGCGAATTATTTCTTGGAATCGGGAAAAAGTTGTACCTTTGCACCCGCTTTTCGGCGTAACCGATGGAGGGAAGTCACGAGTGGCCCGTCTATGTTGCGCAGGAACGATACAACAAATTTAATTATTAGATTAAAAATGGATTTAATTAAAGTTGCTGAAGAAGCATTTGCAACCGGCAAGGAGTTTCCTAAGTTCAAGGCAGGAGACACGATTACTGTCGCTTACAAAATTATCGAGGGTTCGAAGGAGCGTATCCAGCTCTACCGTGGTGTTGTGATCAAGATCTCCGGTCACGGTGACAAGAAGCGCTTCACTGTTCGTAAGATGTCTGGCACCGTTGGTGTGGAGCGTATCTTCCCCATCGAGTCTCCCAACATCGAGAGCATTGAGATCAACAAGATCGGTAAGGTACGCCGCGCTAAGCTCTACTATCTGCGCAAGCTCACTGGTAAGGCTGCCCGTATTAAGGAGAAGCGTCGTCCCGTCACGGCTGAGTAATCAACCCTTCAGAGAAGATAAAAAGAGATGCATTTCTGATGATGCATCTCTTTTTATTTATAATTCTCGTCAGCGCTGGTTTCACCGTGGATGGCGTTCTGGAAGCTATCCCAGTCCTGAAAGCCAGCCAACAGCGACAGATGGTCGAGTGTCTTACGATCCGGCTTACGTAGTATTTCCTTTTCCACTGCTTCCAGCAGCTTGCGCAGGGCTATGCGTTTCTTTTCCATATTTCAATCAATTTTGCTGCAAAGTTACAAATAAAGCCTCAGATTACATAGAATATCTCAGATTTTTTATACCTTTGCAGCAAATTTCAAACAAATAGCTTCATATATGAATCAACAAAAGATATTCGGACAACTGACAGACACGAAGGTGCTACTCCTTTTTATGCTGTGGTCGTTCTTCATACAGCTGTTTCTCTCCAACGACTCACCATTCTTCGGTCTGGCCCACCGCATCGATTCTGCGTGGTTCTACATGGAGGGCAAGGCTTTCTTATACGGTTTGCGCCCTTATGTGGAGTTCACTGATTTCAAGGGGCCCATCATCTGGCTGTTCTATGGTATAGGCTGGCTCATCTCCCCGTTGGACTACCACGGCATGTATGTGGTCTCTGGCGTGCTCTATGCGGTGACACTCTTTTTCAACTACAAGACGGCGAATGTCTTCCTTCAGAGCGAGAAACGGAGTCTTGCTGCCACGCTGCCAATGATCTTCGTATATTTCTTCCCATGGTTTCATTTCGAGACGCGCTCCGAAGACTTGATGCTACCCTTCGTTGCCATCTCGCTCTATGCCCTGTTTAAGCGGCTCTATGCCGAAGAACGAGACGACAGGGCAGACTTCATGATGCTGGGAGGCTGTTTCACCGTGCTGGTGCTGATGAAATACAATGTGGCAGCCGTACAGGGAGTTATGATTCTGGTAGCCCTCTGGGATCAGTACAAGCACAAGCGTGGTCTGGCCCTGCCTTTCGGATGGATGATCATCATCTCCGTAGTGATAGCAGCCCCGTTTATCATTTACTTCATCGCGACAGACACCCTTGGCGCCTTCTTCCACAACTACTTTGTGCTGGCATACGAGACGGTGACATTAGAGAACAGCGACAGTCCTTCGTATATGCAAGACCTGGCAGGGATCCTGGCAGACTACCGCAAGATCGTGTTCATCGTAGTGGTTTTCGTGAGCGGCATGCTCTTGAGCCTGAAGCTGAAGCGATACAAATATGTGCCCGTCGCCATCGCCATGCTCTTCATTGCCATGATGACGCGCCACAACGTGTGGAACTACTATTACGGCGTCTGCTACACCTTCGTGCTCTATCTGTTTATCGTCGTGCTGCTTGCCTACAATAAGCAGACACGCCGCGTCGGCTATGGCTTGTTGACTGCCTACATCATTCTCTATTGCCTCTATGGCAATCTTATCATTGGCGAGTTGCGCCAGAACACCATCTTCACCCATAACGACGACCGCGTGGCATTCCAGGAGATATCAGACGTGATGAAGGACGTAGACCACCCACGCCTGCTGAGTTACGAGTGTCAGGAGTTTGGTTTCGGCGTGATGTACGGTGCCCTGCCCGCTGGCGACCAGTTTGCCTATCCCAATGGCGGCACGCCACCCATGATTCGTGACCACAGGAAGATCCTGACAGACCGGAAAGCCGACTTCGTGGTGACCTACTGCCGCGATGATCAGCCAGAAAAGCTTAAGGTGCTGCGTGAGATTGAGGCAGCAGGCTACGAACTGCGACTGAAGCGGATGTACATGAACCAGCCCTTCTACATCTACGAGAAAAAGAAATAGGTTGTTGGCTATTATATATAAATAATGTGGAAGAAGGTCTACTCTTCTTCCACATTCAGTTTATCCATCACGATGAAGATAGGCCGTGCCTTCACCTGATCGAAGATACGCCCGATGTAAAGCCCCAGGATGCCCATCATGAACAGCAGCAGTCCGCAGGCAAACCAGATGGAGAAGATGGTGGTGGTATAGCCGCGCACCTTGTTAAGTTCGAAGAAATAGGCGATGACGTTATAGACCGCCATAAGTCCAGACACGAACGACATCGTAAAGCCTGCCACCACAGCCAGTTTCAGAGGCCGCGTGCTGTCGGCGATGATTGAGTCCATCGCCAGCCGGAACAGTTTCCTGAGTGTATAGGAGGAGCCGCCGCCGTCGGCCCTGGAGTCGTGCTTCACGTCGATGGCCGTCACACGGAAGCCCAGGAACTCTATCAGGAAATTGAACGAGCGGGCCACCTCGCCCAGTTTGTTGTACTCTCGGATGATACGGGCGCTGTAGATACCAAACTCAGCGATGCTGGAGTCTGACTTATGTCCCGTCATCCAGTCGTAGACGGCATGGAACACGCTCGACGACATCCGTTTCCAGAATCCGAACTGCTTATGCACGCGGCGGGCATGAACCACATCCCAGCCCTCTTTTGCCTTCTGGTAGAGGGCGGGTATGTCCTCAGGGCGGTTCTGGAGGTCACAGTCCATCACCACGATCCACTCGCCCCTGGCATAGCGCAGGCCGGCCGAGATGGCATAGTGCTCGCCGAAGTTGCGGCTGAGGTTGAGCCCCACGACACGCTTGTCAACAGCACACACCTGACGGATGGCCTCCCACACGTTGTCGGGCGAACAGTCGTTGACGAGGATGATCTCGTAACTGTCTGTGAGCGTCTGCAGGGTGGCATGCAGCCGCTTCAGCAGTTCTGCCAGCATCGACTCCCCGCAATACTCAGGGATGACTACGGATATCTCTTTCTTCTGTTGCATATTCATCTGAAGTTATTGACCAGCCCCACCACGGTCTCTGCCTCCTCACGGCTCACCACCTGGTTCATCGGGATGGAGAGTTCCTGCTGGTGGATGCGCTCCGTGATGGGATAGCAGCGATTGTTCCACTCGCGGTAGCACTCCTGCTTATGCGGCGGTATGGGATAGTGGATGAGCGTCTGCACCCCACCCTCCTGGAGATATTGCTGCAGTTCGTCGCGCCGCTCACAGAGGATGGGGAACTGGTGGTACACGTTGTTCTCGTCGCTGAGCCTGCCGGGCAGGGTGATCAACGGATTGCTTATGTTATCGTAATAGTAGGCAGCCAGTTGCTGGCGCTTCCGGTTGTCCTCGTCGAGGTATTTCAGTTTCACGTCGAGCACGGCGGCATCGAGTTCCGACATGCGGCTGTTGATGCCTACATAGCGGAACACGTACTTCTTCTGACTGCCATAGTTGGCCAAGGCGCGTATCACAGAGGCCAGTTCTGCGTCGCCAGTGGTCACCGCCCCGGCATCGCCAAAGGCGCCGAGGTTCTTGCCTGGATAGAACGAGTGGGCCGCAGCGTCGCCCAGGGCTCCCGTCTTCACCCCTTTATAGGTACAGCCGTGACTCTGGGCGCAGTCTTCCATCAGTTTCAGTCCGTGCCGGCGGCAGATGTCGCCCAGCGCGTCGTTGTAGGCGATACGCCCGTAGAGGTGTACCGTCATCACGCCCTTCGTCCTTGGCGTGATGGCCTCCTCCACCCTGCTGATGTCCAGTTCGAGGTTCTCCCACGTGGGCTCCACCAATACGGGCACCAACTGATTGTCTGTGATGGCGAGGATGGTGGCGATATACGTGTTGGCAGGCACGATGATCTCGTCGCCGTCCTGCATCACGCCCAGTTCCTTATAGCCCCGCAGGATGAGTTTCAGGGCGTCGAGCCCGTTGGCCACCGCCACGCAATGCGGCGTGCCGATATACCGGGCATAATCGCGCTCGAACGTTTCGTTCTCGCGCCCTTGCAAGAACCATCCCGACTCGATCACGCGACGGGCTGCAGCCTCGTACTCCTCGGCATGCTGCATCGTGATGGCCTGAAGATCCAAAAGTTTTATCTGCATATTTCCATCTTTCTTTGTTTCAACATTCATTCCTTCCCGACATACTCAAGAAACTCGTCGTAGTTGCGGATGTAGTCTTCCTCGGAATAGGCGTGGCTGGCCAGCACAAGGCAGATGCTGCCTGAAGAGAAGCCCTGCTCCGACGACCAGATGCCTGGGGGCACGTGCAAGCCCCAGAAGGGGCGGTTGAGGGCGACGGTGCGCTTGTTGGTGCCATCGTCGAGCACCACCTCGAACGAGCCCGAGGCGGCGATGATAAACTGGTGGCACTCCTTGTGGGCATGTCCGCCCCGCTCCTCGCCGCCAGGGATGTCGTAACTGTAGAACACGCGGTTGATCTCGAACGGCACGTGCACGTTCTGGTAGATAAACGTCAGGTTGCCCTCCACGTCGTGCATCTTGTTCAGTTCGTAGAGCGAACTGTCGAACACGCTCCTGGCATAGCTCACGGCGGCAGGCACATGGGCGTGGCTGATCACGTGGGCCGAGGTGTTGTTCACATTGTCCGTCAGCATCGCCTGACCCTTCAGCCACAGCTTGAAGTCCTGATAGTCCATGATGTAGTCGCCGGGGTCATAGTCCGTCGAGGCGAGCACCAGCGCCAGCGAGTTGGTGGAGAAGTTGGTCATGCGCCGCCACATGGCCTTAGCCACATAGAGGCCGTTGTACGAGCGGTTCAGCTGATAGGTCTGCTTCTGCTCCCCGTCGTCAAGTTCCACGTCGAACGAGCCTGAGAGGGCCACGATAAACTCCTCGCTCTCCTTGTAGGCATGGCCGCCGCGGTCCAGTCCGCCTGGCACGTCGTAGATCCAGTACACGCGCCGTATCTCGAACGGCACGTGCCTGAGCTGCTCGATGATGGAGAGGTTGCCCCTCACGTCTGAGATCTTTGGCAGACTGATGATTCTGTTTCCCGATTCCTTCATTCCACTCTTACATATTTTTATATATCAGTCTGCAAAGGTACACTTTTTTTCCGAATAAGCCATCATCGTTGCAAAATATTTCGTAACTTTGCACCAAACTTTAGATTATTATGCCAAAAATCAAAGAAGGATACCGCATCGCCTACGATGTCTACCAGACACCAGGCAGCACAGAAGAGGAGGCCACGTACCACGTGCGCCGCATCAGCATGACCATGTCGAGCCGCTTCCTGCGCGACCATATCGAGGAGAACACCATCATCAGCGCCGGACTCTACGAACTGCTGATGGAGACGCTGAAGAAGGAGATCCCCGAGCAGTTGCTGCACGGGCGCGACCTCCACATCGAGGGCCTCGGCACGTTCTACCTGAAGATCGGCCTCAAGCAGAAGAGCGTCACCAAGCCCAGCGCCATCACCGCCAACGACCTGCAGATAGAGGGCATCGGATTCAAGCCCGACAGGGAGTTCAACGACACCGTCCGCCAGGCCGTCGTCCACTTCGTCCGCGAGGAGCAGCGCCACTCCGAAGAGGTCACGATGGCTGACATCATCGTCCGCCTGACGGACTACTGCCGCCAGCACGGACCGTTCACCGTGCGCACCCTCTGCGCCCTCTTCGGCCTCACCAAGTACAAGGCCAGCCGCGTCGCCAACCAACTCGTCGCAGGCCCCGCCGCCAAGTTCACCCGCCAGCGCGAGGGCAACACCTATTTCTACCGCCGCGTAGGCATCTGACAAAAAGCCTTTCAGCCGAGGCGCAACCATCTCATAATGAACACCTTCCGCTGAAAGGACATCATTCTGCTGCGTGGGCATCCTACAGTTTCACCACGCGATAGACATTGCCAAACTCCGTATGCTCAGCCTTCCACCCAAGGCCGCTGAGCAATCGGCCCATGGCCGAGGCCGACATCTCGCGCATCAACGCCTGGTTATGAGTTGCCAGTTCGCGGATGATATCCTCTGCCGAGAGTTTCCACGACACCTCACCGTCGCCAGCCTGGCGGAAGAACGTCGTGAGCAACTGCTCCACAGGCGACAGTCGCTGATAGCGGCGGTTACGGCGCTCCATCTCGCGCTCATCGGCCTTCGAGAAGTAACAGGGCATCCCCTCCTCCACCTCCCGGATCAGTTGCGCAAAGAGTTGGTCGTGGCAGATGCCGTCGACGCAGATCTCCCCCTCGGGCTCCACCACCAGGAAGCGGCGCGAGCCGGTGGGGTCGGAGAGCAACTGCAGGCGATTGCTCGTCCCCGTAAACGAGGCGATGCGCGGCAGGCGGTTGAAGTTCTTCTTGTAGGCACCGATGAAACTGGGCTTCATCGTCTGCATCAATGTCTTCAGGTCGGCCATCCTGCGCACGGGCTCTTTGTCGAACTCATCCATGTTGATGATGGCAAACTCCACGATCTTGCGCTGGGCATTGCCCTTCGACGAGAGCGAGAAGTCGTCGGTATAATAGTCGCGCAGTTCCCTGGGCAGCAACTGCTGCAGGAAGGTGCTCTTCTGCATGCCCTGGCGCTCGCTCACCAGCAGGAGCATCACCGCGTTGGCATGCTTCTCGTCCCAATGCATCCACTGGGCCACCACCGCCCGCAGCCAGATGCGGCCCATGCGCAGGAAATAGTCATCCTGCGACACTCGGCGCAGCAGGTCGTCAGCATAGTCACGCTGTCCGTCCCACGTGCCGCGTACCTTGTTCAGATAGTCCGCCACAGGATGGTAGTCCTCAGAGAATACCGACTCCACGTAGCGCTTCACCTGACTGTCGAGGCAGAAGATGCCCGCCTCGGCCACCTCGTTGGCAATCGTGTTCAACTGGCGCTTGTCGATGATGGTCCACGCTGCGCCACCCTTGCGGCGATACTCATACACGTCTGTCACCACATTGTGACGCATGTCGTACGCCTGGGACACGAACGCCCTCATCTCCCGCTGCGGACGAAGCATCGACTGCTGACGCTCCTGATAGCGCCCTTCCTTGTCTGCCTTGTGCTTTCCCGTATCAGACCGCTGGTTAGCGCAGTCCGCCGTCAGGCCGTCGCCAAGGCTTTCGGTCTTCAGGGTGTTTTCCAGGCACGCCACCTTCGAGGTCAGCAGGTCGTTCTGTGCTTTCATCTCGGCGAGCAACTTACTGTTCTTCAGCATCTCGCCAACAAGTTTTAGTTCTCTGATCATAAGTTTGTCAATGTCTCAAAATCCGTGCAAAGATACAACGCAAAACGCCCTGTAGCAAGCCTTTTTGCAACTATTTCGGCAGTTCTTCCAAAACTTACGAACCCCTAAGATAAGCCCTCCCACACAGCCACTTATCCAGAACTTTACAGCCTCCTTTCCATCGTTTGACCTCCGTCAAACGATTGTTTGACGAGCGTCAATCAATTGTTTGACCAAGGTCAAACAACCGCCTCCATTATCCGACGTCCCCCTTTCAATGTAGCAAAGTCCCCGCAGGCCCTCCCCTCCTTTTTTCTTACGCTCACATCCTTTGCGAGTCACCCCCCTTCAGCCGAATCCACTGGCTCATAGCCCATTACGCCCCGACTGAAAGCAAAAGAAGACGAGCAAAAGTCAACACATAGCAAATGAAATGCTACAAAATATTCCCTTTTTATTTGGAACTTTAAGAATTAATCCGTATATTTGCACACGATATTGCAGACATAGTCAAGAATATGAGTGAAGAAACCAGAGACATAGAGATGGAGGAACACGCCGTTTGTGAACCTGTGTCAGCACCAATTGCCGACTATCAAAACAGCATGGCAAGTATGCATGATGAGATTGACGATCTTGACTGGGACCGCATGCCAATATTCGGTCCCAAGACACTTGACGAAGCCATTGCCCGCATCAACGAGGCATGGAAGGATCGCAACAATCCCAGCAAATGGCATCGTATAGATGACCTACATGCAGAGTTAAAGAAAAGACATCCATGGCTATAATAGAGTGGACTGATCCTGCATGGCAACTATATAATAGTATGATGCATCGTCGTTTCAAACTTCTATATTTTTATGATGAAACAGAGGATACGGTCCATATCGTTGACATCTGGGACACGAGAATGAAACCTGAGACCCTGATGAAGAGAATAAAATAATGTTGAACCCTGAAAACAGGCTGTATATGGTGACATATCAGTTCAAACAATTATCAATAACAGTTTAAAACATTCACAATTATGAAACAAAAACATTTATTATCATTCATGCTATTGTTTATGCCGCTCATGGCAGATGCTTCAGGCATAAACTTCACTTTAGTAGATGGGATCTACTACGAATTCAACAAATACACTCATCAAGCGTATGTAAGTTGCAAGGGATTCGATTTTAGAATAGATACGGACGTTGATGATTATATGGTTCGTGACATAACACAGAAATACAGTGCTGGCTACTCCGGTTCTCTGGTAATACCCTCTGAAGTAACTTATAATGGTGTAACTTATCCCGTGACTGGAATTAATTATTACGCTTTCGGGGGTTGCAGCGGCCTGACATCCATCACAATACCAAGCAGCGTCACGTTTATTTGGGATTCTGCTTTTGATGGCTGCAGCGAGCTTACTTCCATCACGATTCCTGAGAGCGTAAAGAGCATAGGTAACAAAGCCTTTAAGGACTGCAGTAGCCTGACATCCATCACAATACCAAGTAGCCTGACGGATATTGGAGTAAATAGTTTCGAAGGCTCAGCATGGTATGAGAATCAACCAGACGGATTGTTTTATATAAATAACATCCTTTTCGGCTATAAAGGGGCCAAACCTTCAGGAGCCGTATCCATAAAAGATGGTACTACAAGGATTGGTGCTAGGGCTTTCTCTGAATGCACCGAACTAAACTCTATTTCTATTCCTGAGAGTGTTACAAGCATTGGAGACAATGCTTTCTATAACTGCAGCGGGCTAACCTCTATTTCTATTCCTGAGAGTGTTACAAGCATTGGTTATAGAGCTTTCTCTGAATGCACCGAACTAACCTCTATTTCTATTCCTGAGAGTGTTACAAGCATTGGTTATGGAGCTTTCAAAAACTGCAGTAGTCTTACTTCTATATCATTCTCAGGCGGTATTACCACGTTGGAAAGTTCCCTTTTTGACGGGACTGCATGGTATAACAATTTGCCTGACGGCATAGTTTATGTTGATAAAATCGCATATGAATACAAAGGGACAATGCCAGATAATACAAGTATAACCATAAAAGAGGGCACTGTGAAGATTTTTGACTGTGCTTTCCTTGGCTGCAGCGGTCTGACATCCATCACGATTCCTGAGAGCGTAAAGAGCATAGGATACAGTGCTTTCAATGGCTGCAGCGGTCTGACGGAAGTAATAGCCTTACCCACGACACCTCCAAGTATAAACACTAGTTCGTTCCCCTACGACAATTCACAAAAGATGTTCGATGAGAAAATCAAACTCATGGTACCAGAGTCTGCTTCTGAGGCTTATCTGTCTACCTCGCTCTGGAACCAGTTTGCCACCATCGAGACGTTGGAAGGAGGCTCGACAGAGAGACTGAAATGTGCTACGCCAACCATCTCTTTCAATAAAGGTCAGATTACCTTTACCTGCGAAACAGAAGGAGTCACTTACAACTACTCAATTTCAAGTCTCGGAGGTGGCTCAGGTACAAGTACAGGCTCTGGCTCTGTAAATTTAGGTTCAGGTGTCACTGTCAGCGTCTATGCCACCAAGACTGGCTATTCCAATTCTGACACAGCTACGTTGACGCTGCCTATCAGTATGAAGGGTGATGTGAATGGTGACGGCCAGGTGAACGCCGCCGACCATGTGGAACTGACAAACATCATCATGAATCCGTAGCCAAAGGACCAATCTGATGACTAAACCTGTTCTTTTTACCATAAACATTTGGAGATATAAAAAATTATACCTACATTTGCAGAAAAAATGAAGCGATGCCGACATTACTGAGAATTTTTGGACTAAGGTTCTTCTTCTATCTCGATGAGCACTTGCCCATACATGTGCATGTGGAATGTGGCGGAAAGCTGGCAAAAATAGAAATTGAGAATGAAGTCAAAGTCGTATACAATCATGGTCTGAAAGAACAGGAACTAAGAACGGCTGTCGAAACATGCATCATATACAAAGAGAACTTCATTGCCGAATGGCATAAAAGGTTTGGATAAACAAGGAGGTTGATTATGGAGACGATTAAGAATTTGTGGTTTGACGGTAGTAGGATTTACATGCGCTCGTCAGAGGGGCGGGTGCTGAGCCGTCCGTTAAAGGCATATCCCGAGTTGGAGGAGGCTACGATGGAACAGCGCAACAACTATACAATAGTGGCTGACGGTATGGCCATCAGATGGGAGGAACTGGATGCAGACATGCACATATCAAGTTTCTATGAGACATCTGAACCTAACGATCAAAACGAGGTAGCCATCATGTTCAAGCGCTGTCCATGGCTGAATGTGTCGGAGGTGGCCCGTGCTATCGGTATCAACAAGAGCTTATTGGCCAGGTACATCTATGGCATCTCGAAACCAAGCGAACAGCGGGTTATGCAAATCCGCCAGGCTTTTCATCAGTTCGCACAGGAACTCCAAATGGTATAGGCAAGCATTGAGGCTCTGACGATGTTCCTCATGATACACTACTGAGATGAAGCGCATTATATTCGCATTACTGATGGCGCTGCCGATGATGGCGGGCGCACAGACCACAGAGAAGGACTTTGTGAAAGGGGCTGACGTTGGGTTCCTCGCAGGACAGGAGCGACAGGGAATCGTATTCCACGACCGCAACGGCCAGCAGCGCGAGTGTCTGGAACTGCTGAAGAACGACTATCAGATGTCGGCCATCCGGCTGCGCGTCTGGGTGAATCCCCGTGGCGGCAACTGCGATAAGTTCGCACTGCTGGCCATGGCCAGGCGGGTAAAGGCGCTGGGCATGGACCTGATGGTGGACTTCCACTATAGCGACTGGTGGGCCGACCCTGCCAAGCAGCCCATCCCGAAGGCCTGGCTCGGCCACTCGTTCGAAGAGATGAAGCAGGACCTGCGCAGCCACACGATAGAAGTGCTCTCGCTACTCAAGGAGAACGGCATCACGCCCCGATGGGTGCAGGTGGGCAACGAGACCACCAACGGCATGCTCTGGAGCGTGAAGACCAATGAGCAAGGCTGGGAGATCAAGGACTCGCTGGGCAACACCACCATCACCCACTCAATGGGGCACATCAAGACGGAGCCGCAGCAGTATGCCGGATTCATCCGTACCGGCTACGATGCCGTGAAGGAAGTCTTTCCCCAAGCCATCGTCATCGTACATCTCGACCGTGGGCACGAGCAGAGCCTCTACGACCGTCACCTCGACACCCTTCTGAAATACGGCGGGAAGTTCGACATGGTAGGCATGTCGCTCTATCCCTACTGGGCGATGGACGGGCATCCCGAACTGAATGCCGACGGCATCATCACCGACTGCATCAGCAACATCCGCCACGTCAGCGAGAAATACAACTGCGACGTGATGATCGTGGAGACGGGCTACGAGGTGGATGAGCGCCATCCGGAGAAGATGGAAGAGGGTCGCCGACTGTTGGCCCGTGTCGTCCGCGAAGCCCGTAACGAGACGGACGGCCACTGCCGCGGTGTGTTCTACTGGGAGCCCCAGTGCCTCCCCGGCGGCTATAAACTCGGCGCCTTCGACAGCAAGGCTGCCCCAACGGTGATTATGGACGGATTCATCGAATGAGCAGAAAGAAATGCAAGCTTTCCTTTTGTATTTCGCTCAACTTTTCGTAACTTTGCCATTAAAATGGCGAATTTACTCCGTCTCGGCAATTAAAATAAGTGAATTTATTTTGTATTGCTCTCGACTTTGCGTAACTTTGCAGCCAGAATCGAAAAAAGACTGTTAGCAATGAAAGAATTAGCACTCAAGTACGGATGCAATCCGAACCAGAAGCCCTCACGGATCTTTATGACAGAGGGCGAGTTACCCATCGAAGTGATCAACGGCCGCCCTGGATACATCAACTTCCTCGACGCCCTGAACGCCTGGCAGTTGGTGAAAGAGCTGAAAGCCGCCACGGGGCTGGCAGCCGCCGCCTCGTTCAAGCATGTCTCGCCAGCAGGTGCCGCCGTAGGCCTGCCCCTGAGCGACACGCTGAAGAAGATCTACTTCGTCGACGACATCGAAGGGCTCGACGAGAGTCCCGTCGCCTGTGCCTATGCCAGAGCCCGCGGTGCCGACCGCATGTCGAGCTATGGCGATTTCGTGGCCCTCTCAGACACCTGCGACGCTGTGACGGCCAGGATCCTGAAGCGCGAGGTGAGCGACGGCGTGATTGCCCCCGACTACACCCCCGAGGCCATCGAAATACTGAAGGACAAGCGCAAGGGCACCTATAACGTGATTAAGATCGACCCAGACTACAAGCCCGAGCCTATCGAGCGCAAGCAGGTGTTCGGCGTCACCTTCGAGCAGGGCCGCAACGAGATACGCCTCGACGACGATGCCCTCTTCGAGAACATCCCCACGCAGAACAAAACCTTCTCGCCTGAGGCTAAGCGCGACCTGATCATCACCCTCATCACGCTGAAGTACACACAGTCTAACTCCGTCTGCTACGTAAAAGACGGCCAGGCCATCGGCATCGGAGCAGGTCAGCAGAGCCGTATCCACTGCACCCGTCTGGCAGGCAACAAGGCCGACATCTGGTGGCTGCGCCAGCATCCGAAGGTGATGTCGCTGCCTTTCATCGACGGCATCCGCCGCGCTGACCGCGACAATACCATCGATGTATATATCTCTGAGGACGAGCACGACGATGTGCTGCGTGACGGTGCCTGGCAGCAGTTCTTCAAGACGAAGCCCGAGGTGCTGACGATGGAAGAGAAGAAAGCCTGGATCGCCCAGAACACGAAGGTGGCCCTTGGCTCGGATGCCTTCTTCCCCTTTGGCGACAACATCGAGCGTGCCCATAAGAGCGGCGTGGAGTTCATCGCCCAGGCTGGCGGCTCGGTACGCGACGACCATGTCATCATGACCTGCGACAAGTATGGCATCGCCATGGCCTTCACTGGTGTAAGACTGTTCCATCATTAATATTTTGTTTACAGTTTACGGTTTACAGTTTACAGTTGATATGACTGTAGGCTGTACCACCGCAGATGTAATCATCTGTAAACCGTAAACTGTAAACCGTAAACAAAAAATAGCATGGACGATTTTCAGAGAATACTTGAGAACGGCATCAACTTCGGACGCGGAGGTGACAAGCCGAAGGATGATGGCAAGGTGAAGACCAAGGCCAAGAAGAAGCAGTATATCACTGGTGCCCACGGCAGCGGTTCAGCCCGTCAGAAAGCCAAATACCGTGAGCAGCGGGCCAACAGGCATAAGAAATAAGAAAGGAAAAAGAAGGAATCCCTACCGTTGTGGCAGGGATTCCTTTTTACTTCAGAAAGCGAGGTTCTTACCTCGATAGAACTCTATGAGGGCCTGCTCGTAAAGATTCTCATAACGAGCCTGTACGAGGTCTGACTCTGACTTCAGATAATTGTTCTTCGACTCGTTGAACTCCGTGATGGTAGCCTTCCCGTTCTCGTACTTCGCCTGCATTAAGGTGAAGGCATCCTTCGAACTCTGAACGGCCTCTATCGATGCCTTCTCCTTCGACTGAGCATTCAAGGCATTGTAGTACACCTGCTGAATCTCTTTGTAGAGCGCCTTCTTCGTGTTGTCGAGAGCCAGTTGCTGGTTCTCCTGAAGGATTCGTGCATTACGGATGTTGTTACGCGTCTGGAAACGGTTGAAGATGGGCACATTGAGGTTCAGGCCGATATACTGCGAAAAGTTATTCTTCATCTGAGTGCCGAAGTCATCTGCGGGGAAGCCAGAAGTGGTATAGTAATTCGTGCCCAGTCCTCCGCTCAACGACAAGGTAGGATAGTTGGCAGCCTGTGCAATCTTAACACTATGCTCAGAGCCCTTGAGTTTCAACTGTTGGGAAAGGATCTCCGGTTTCACGCCTAAGGCCTCTGCATAGATCAGGTCTGGTGACAGTTTCGAACTATCGATGATATCAGAGATGCCAGATATCTCAGGACGGACGATAGTGAAGCCATCAGGCGTGGGCAGTTCGAGGAGTTGCGAGAGAGCGAGCAGTGCCAGACGGGTATTGTTTTCTGCCTGGGTAGCGGTAAGCCTACTATTGGCGAGGGTCGCCTTCTGCTGTGACAGTTCTGCCTCGGCAGCCTTGCCGTTTCTGACAAAGGCCTCCAGACGAGCCACCTGTGCGGAGTCGATCTCTATCTGCCGCTTAGCAACATCCGCTATCTCCATATCGTAGAGGATCTGAACGTAGGCCTGTGCCACCTGCATACGGATATCGTTCTTAGCCTTCTCAAGGTCAGCAGTCGCAGCCTCCAGATTCAGTTTGCTGAGTTTGATCTGGTTTGGGATCTGGAATCCTGTGAAGAGCGGCACGCTCGTACCCAACTGGAACGAAGTCGAAGAGGTGTTCGTATTCGAGTATGTGTTCTCAGATGTCAGACCACGTCCGAAGGAGAAGTTCTGCCCCACAGAAGCATTGAGGTCTGGCAGGCGCGAGTTCTTGGCCGTGGAGAGTTCCAGTTCTTGCTGACGGCACTGGTTCTGCTGTTGCTTGATGCTGATGTTATGCGCTACGGCATAGTCGCAGCACTCTACGAGGCTCCACTGCCGGGTCTGGGCATTCAAAGGTAAAAGGGTGAAAAAGTGGAAGAGTGAAACACTCAGCACCAAGCCCCTTACCTTTAATAATCTGTTATTCTGTTTCATAGTCATTTCACTTCTTCACCTTCTTATTTTTCTTTTTCCTCAGCCACGATCTCAGGTCCGCGTACCTTGTCCTTAGCAGACAGGCCCTTCTTAATCTCGATATTCACACCGTCAGAAAGGCCCGTGGTGACCTGCTTGCGCTCGTAGGTCTTCTGTTTGCCATCACCTTTTACAATATATACGAAGGTAGAGTCGCCAGAGAACTCGATGGCACTCTCAGGGATGCTGAGCACCTTCGATGCTGAAGCCAGTACGATCTCTGCGTTGGCACTATATCCAGAGCGGATCTTACCACCCTCAGCGAGTTTCACGGCAGCCTTGATCTCGAACTGGTTGGCACCGTTGCTCTCGACAGCCTTCGGAGAGATATACTCCAGGGCGGCGTCAAACGACAGGTCCTGCAGGGCGCCAATGGTGATCTTCATATTCATGCCGCCCACCAGTTGACCGACCTCTGTCTCATCGATATTTCCACGGAAGATGAGATCATTCATGTTGGCCACGGTGGCGATAGTGGTACCGTCGTTGAAGGTGTTAGCCAGGATCACGGAGTTACCCACCTTCACGGGGATGTCGAGGATGACGCCACTGATGGTAGAGCGTATCAGCGTGGAAGAGGCCTTGGCATTGCTCTGAGATACGCCGTCGCGCACCACCTGCAGGGCATCCACAGCAGCCGCCTTCTCCTCCTTGGCCTGTTTCAAGGCCTGCCTGCTCTTGTCGAACTCATCATCGGAGACAAGTTTCTGGTTGTGCAGGTTCTCCTCGCGACTGTAATCCACCTCAGCCTGCTTCAGGTTGATCTCTGCCAGACGAACACGAGACTCTGCACTCGAGAGTTGTCCCATGTCGGGAATCACCTTCACCTTGGCAATCACGTCGCCTGCATTCACATAGTCACCTGGATCCTTATACAGTTCAGTGATGATACCAGAGATCTGGGGCTTGACATTCACCTCGTTGCGAGGCTCTATCTTACCTGTGATAATGGTCGTCTTCTTGATGTCCTCCGTCTTCGGGGTAAACTCGTTATAGACGATCTCCTTGGGCAGGCTCTTCTGCCAGAGGAACACGAATGTTCCGATGAAAATCAGTGCGATAATAGCAGCGATTATCAGTTTGCTGTACTTTTTCATACTTGTTACAGTTGTTTTATTATTACTTATTCTTATTCATCACGCATAGCGTCCACAGGCTTGATACTCATAGCACGTGCAGCAGGAGCAAGGCCAGCCAATACGCCTAGCGAACTTACCACGAGAGCAGCAAAGATGGCTGTCCAGAATCCTATCTGGAAGTGGGCCGTCACGATACCGTCCTCCGTATTTCCCATTTCGAGCATCTGCAGTATCATCACGCCAAAGAGGATACCGCTCATACCTGCCACTAACGTCAGCACGATACTCTCAGAGATGATCTGCGAGAGTATCATCCTAGGTGTGGCGCCGATGGCTCTACGGATACCTATCTCAGTAGTGCGTTCACGAACGGTCACCATCATGATATTCGACACACCGATAGCACCAGCAAGCAGCGTACCCAGTCCGACGAGCCAGATGAGGAAGTTGACGCCTTTAAACAGGTTGTCGAGCAACTGGAACAGCACCTCTGTATTAAACACGGTGACGCCCCTTTCGTCTGTAGGATCGACATAGTGGGCCCTGGCCACCGTCTCACGGATACGGTCTGTGATATTCGACATCACCACACCCTCCCTGGCTGTCACGGCAATAAGATCCACCTGCTGTCCACGGTTATAGGCTTTCTGCACCATCGTGAAGGGGAGCGAGACAGACTCTTCGCTTCGACCGTTGATGGAGATGTTGCTGGTGTTATAGTCTACACCTACCACCTGATAATAGGTTGAGTCGATCCTGACGGACTGTCCACAGGGATCACCACCGTTCTTAAACAGGTCTTTATAGATCTTTTTCCCCAGCACGCATACCTTCCGATGCTGTTTCACATCCATATCATTGATATAACGGCCATAGTACATCTTCGGCTCGTTCACCTTGGCATAGTCAGGTGTCACCCCCTGTACGTTGACACTCACCTTGCGGTCTTCGTGATAAGCCGTACTCGATGAGTTCCAAGGCATGAAAACCACGGGGGCTATCACGTCGAGTTCCGGCACTCGTTGGCGAAGCCGCTCCACATCCTTCTGGTCCATCGACCACCAGCGTCCCTTGCGGAAGCCTTTATATGCCTTGGTGGTCTGCTGCGACCATACGAAGGCTGAGTTCGTGGCAAAGCCAGCAAAGTTCTCATTCAGTTTCTCTTTCAGCCCAGAGCCGCCACCTATCAGCGCCACGAGCATGAACACGCCCCAGAACACACCAAATCCCGTCAGAAACGAGCGCGACTTATTGCGCGTCAGCGTGTCGAGTATTTCTCTGTAACTATCTAAATCTATTCTCATAATCAGTCAGCTCTAAGTGCCTCTATCGGGCGTATCCTACTTGCTTTGTAAGCAGGGATAAGCCCTGCGATGGTTCCTGCGACGATCATCACCATCGTTGCCTCCAGACAGACATCAAGACCTACTGTCGGGTCCACGAACATCGTGGCCTTGAAGATACCCGTGTCGATGGTGTTGTGTCCCAGCGTGGCATCCATATACTCATTGGCGGCAACGCCCAGCACCATACCTATATAGCCGAAGAAGGTGGTGATGATCACACTCTCGATGATGATCAGTTTCAGGATGCTCCACGGCTTGGCGCCTATCGCC
>CAMNPN010000090.1 GCA_946548085.1 uncultured Prevotella sp.
ATTGCAGGGGTGACTGCCACGGGGTGTAGCATATACTCTCCGTAGTGTGCTGCGAGGGCTAACCATGTCCTCACTAGCACACTTTACGGTGTTATAGTATACTCCCACGTGGATGTTTCTCTGTCTGTTTACTACTGAGGCTGTGGTAGGCCTGATTGACAAGCAGGCAGATGCAAGCACCCACGTTTTTCTTTTTGTAGTTAGCCAATAGTTAATAACCCGTTCGCACAGGGTGTTTGCGGACAGCTCTCGAAAAAGAGAGATTGCAAACGAAATGAAGTAAAGGAAACATAAGCGTCTTTGACATCCTTGGTTGACTGATTAACCAGAACTTGCACTTCACGGACACATCAGTCGGACAAGCATTCGGATGTTTACGCTCATAAGGGCGTGGACAGTAAGATTGTTGTCTGATGTGGGCTGTGCAAGGCCTTGGTTAAACACATTTTTCTTCCACGCCCCCTTTTCGAAAACGAAGAGAGGGCTTTTTTATGTCAAAGAAGAAACTTTACAAAATGGTTGACTTGTTTGCAGGCTGTGGAGGCTTAAGTCTAGGCTTAGAGCAAGCAGGCTTTACTCCTTGGTTCGTAAATGAAATCGTTGAGCAGTTTGCCAATACATACAAATTCAACCACACGTTATCTGATGAACATTATTTCGTGGGTGATATTGCCCAACTCAATGAACGTATAGATGAGTTCAGAGATTTGTTCGATGGCATTACGCTTGTTTGTGGCGGCCCTCCTTGTCAAGGATTCTCGATGGCTAATCGTCAAAGAATTCTTGATGACCCGAGAAATAGTCTTTACAAGCAATACCTCATTTTCTTGAGCAACGTTCGTCCTCAGTTCTTCATCATGGAGAACGTGAAAGGCATGATGAACAAGAAAGATGAAATACTCCAAAACTTTAAGGATTATTTAGGTGAAGAATATCAGTTTGATTATGCTGTTTTGAAGGCTCAAGATTTTGGCGTTCCACAAAACAGAGAACGCTTTATCATGATTGGGAATCGTATGGGGATAGCACCAAAAGCTATTTTTGAAGAAATCAACAAAAACAAACGAGATCCTTTCGTACTGGGTGATGCATTGTTTGGTTTGCCTCACCTTGAACCCAAAAAGGAGAAAGGGCAAAGCGGAGTAGAAGATATTGCTTCCGGCCTTACGGAAAGGGATTTTGACTATCCTCTTACAGACTTTTATCACTTCATCAATGGTAATAAGGTAATTACCAAACTATACAATCACAAAAACCGATATAACAATGAGAGAGACATTGAAATTTACAGGAGGCTCCCACAGGGTGCAAATTCGCTGCACGAGTCTATAGCGGATATAATGCCTTACAAACGTCGTAATGAGATATTCAAGGACAAATATTACAAACTTGACGAGAACCAAATATGTAAGACTATAACTTCCCACATGAAGTTTGATTGCAATATGTATATCCACCCTTGGGAAGCAAGAGGATTGAGCCCAAGAGAAGCTGCGCGCATCCAGACATTCCCAGACGACTATATAATTACGGGCGCGCAAAATATGTGGTACGCACAGGTTGGAAATGCTGTGCCTGTTAAACTTGCAAAAGCTATAGGAGACGGCATAATGAAGGTTGTATGAATCACGTAGAACTATTTGCTGGAGTTGGAGGTTTTAGAAGAGCAATGGACTTAATTGCTCATGACCTTAATTTCCCAATAGAAACAATAGCCTATTCTGAAATTGACGCCAAAGCCATTGATACTTACAAAGCTAATTATGACACTACCGACGAACTGGCGATCGGCAATATTGTTGACTTTGTTAGAAACAAGCAAGCAATGAAAGAATTGCCTCGATATGAGCTCCTGTCTGGAGGCTTCCCTTGTCAGACCTTCAGCATGATGGGGAGTCAAGAAGGTTTTGAGGAAGAAAGGGGGCAGATGTTTTTTCGTATCATGGATATGATAAACGCTAGGCACCCCCGCTATATATTGCTTGAAAATGTAAAGAACTTAATGAAACATGATGGTGGCAACACGATTTCTGTCATTAGGGGTGAACTTGAGAATGCGGGGTATATAGTGAAGATGGACATATTCAACTCCAACGATTTCGGTCTTCCTCAGAAAAGGAATCGAGTAATTATATTTGCTCGAAGAAGGCACTTGGGCTATTATGAGTTTTCTGCAGAGTTGGTGAGAAATGCATTTGCAGAAATAGACAGAGATACCAGCTCGTTGGAATTTTATGATTCAACTGTCGATATACTCGACCAAGAGGTTGAATCCAAATATTATCTATCTGAAAAGATAAAGCCAACTCTACTAAGCGATGGAAGCGCAGGATTCAAATCAAAGTCTGAGATAGACCAAATAGTGGCTCGCCCTCTGACTGCGACTATGCATAAAATGCATCGGGCTTGTCAAGACAACTATTACAGCGATGCTTTTATATATTCTAACGGAGCAGACAGACCATCAGAGCGGATGACAAAAGAAGAACTTGCAAGAATACCCATACGCAAACTTACACCTAAAGAGGCTTATATGCTTCAAGGATTTCCGAATGACTTTGCAAACAGAGCAAGGTTAGCTGGAGTAGCAGACGGAGCTATGTACAAACAAGCAGGAAATGCTGTCAGCGTAAATACCATATATGCAGTTTTATATTATCTGATTACTAACCGAATAATTCGTCAATAAGATGAAAAAGATAAAGTTTATTAAGAGACAGGATAGTGGATTCAAACTTTCTTATGGCAATTCTGGTGAAACTAGTTTGAACCTGTCAAATGAAATTTTCGATTTCATATCACATGGAGAAGTTCTTTCTGGTGAGGAAAAGGATATTGTTTTTAATGTCTATAAAGAGGACTTTATAAAGGCAATGTCTTTTATTATCATGAAATTACCACTGTATAAGTCATCTTCAAATTCAAGTAACAAAATTACTAGTTACCTTGATGTCTTCGATGAATTATACGCCAAAATAGAGAACTTCTTTGGAGGAAACCAAAATGCAAAATACAAAGTAAGCCTATTCTACAGAACTGACGGACGAATTTATTTAAAAGGATTAAGAGTGAATGGATTTTCTGTAAGGGATTACCTTGTGGAAAACTATTCTGCGATTCAATTTGATGATGAATTTGAAAACGAATTGAATCTACGTATTCTATCGGATGTTGAAGATAATGGTATCATTGAGAATCCTACTGACCTTCAAGCTATATTTTTTGAGCGTATATCGCCCCTATACAGCCCTTACCTCGCCGCTATCAAGACCAAGCCGTTCTTGATTCTTGGTGGTTTCTCTGGAACTGGAAAGAGCCAGAAGGTGAAGGAATTGGCATTCTTGACTTGTCCTAATGATGACGAGATGAACAAGAAGTTAGGCAATACGGAGAACACGCCAGGAAACTACTGCTTAGTGTCCGTACGCCCTAACTGGCACGATAGCACAGACTTGCTGGGTTATTACTCTTCCATTAATGACAAGTATATTGTGACAGACTTTGTAAGGTTCTTGGTAAAGGCAATGCAATACAAAGACATTCCGTTCTTTGTCTGCCTTGACGAGATGAACCTTGCTCCCGTCGAGGAATACTTTGCAGAGTTCCTGAGTGTGCTGGAGAGCAGGAAGAAAGTGGGTGACGAGATTCTTACAGATCCATTGTTGAGCGCAGACTGGTTTAATAAGGAATATAAAGAATACAATATCTTTGACGATTTGGGGCTAAAACGAATTGGAAGGGAACAGTCGAAAGGCGAGAATCGCCAAGCTGGTCTCTTGGGCGTGGTTGATGAAGAACCATTCGACAGAATGGATATTGTTGAGAGCTTACAGAAGAATGGCTTATGCCTGCCTCAGAATGTGGTAGTCATTGGAACTGTGAATATGGATGACACTACTAATTCATTCTCTCGCAAAGTGATTGACCGTGCGATGACGTTTGAGACTATTGTAGAAGAGTTTGGCGATGATTACTACAATACGCAAGACACGATGACCTACGGAAGTAGCAAGAAGGGAGACTGGATGTGGATTCTGCCTGACGAAGTGAGGGCCAACGAGGCTCTGGAACATGCTTCAGATTTGCTTGACGATGGGCAAAAGAAAGAAGTGACGGACTTCATCAACGAAGTGAATACGTGTCTGAAAGGTTCGCCATTCCAGATAGCATACAGAATATTGAATGAAACGATTCTCTATTATAGGGCAACGAAGATTGTGAATCAAGGTGAGGCTGAACTCAATAAGGTGTTTGACGATATCCTAATGCAGAAAGTCCTGCCTAGAATTGAGGGCGACTATGACAAGACGTATAAGCCGTTAGCAGCGCTGAAGACAAAAGCTGAGACTAAAGGATGGACGAAGTCGAAAGAGAAGATAGACTTCATGCTGGACAGATTCAGTAAGGATGACCAAGGCGGATTTACCAGTTTCTGGAACTAATCGGGCAAGATGAGTATAGAAGTTCTGCGCATAGAAACTGCTGGCTACGACATCTCGGTGAACACCAACGAGATACGTAGTGCGTGGAATCGTTTCAAGAAGCGTACTCATGAAGAGGCCTTGCATTATTGCGACTATAAATGCAGTAATGACGGCACGCTGAAGGTGCTGAATGCTGATAGCGGGCGGTTAGAGGCTGTTGGCGAATGGGAGGGACAACGCCCAGTAGTGTTCGAGACACGAATCTATCAATTCACTATCGAATTCGGGAGTCTCTGCGGTATTGAGCCACGAATTGTTCATCAGTTGAAGAGTGTGGGAGATGGCTTCAAGTTTACCGCTTTCGACAAGAATGCAGACGGAAAGTTCAGCAAGGGAATCCTGACTGGCAGTATAGACTTTCTGAACTCTCCTGGCCGTTTCCATTTGGGCTTTGAGTATATTGATGCTGACGGACATCGACATGAGGAGTTCCTTGAGTTTGATGTGGTATCGCCTAAGCTCGACACGAAGAACGACTTGGAGAGTATCAATCGTCTGATCAATGAGGAATACGAGAACTATGTGTTCGAATACCTCACGTTGACTTTCAGCAGTCTGCAAATCAAGAGGAAGGAGAGGCGAAGTGACATCATCTGGCTGAGCATTTTCCAATCAGTCATCGACAAGTATTTTGCTGCGGTCAGGTATATCATATCGAGGCCCAACAACAGGCAGGCAAAGCGAGACTATTATGCACACCCAGAGAGAATAAAACGCTGGAATAACAAAGAGATAGAACGCTACAAGGAACTGGGCAAGGATGCAGATGGGAGGTATTTCAGATATAGCCAAACGGAACGCACGGTAAATACCATAGAAAACCGCTTCGTGAAATATACTTTAAGGGAATTGGACAAGCAGTTTAAGCGTGTCTATCGCGAACTTAAGATAGCCTTTGGCAACGAATTCGACGGGCATGACATGATGGAGCGCTATTCCAGAATGTTCACTCAGCTAAGAGGCAATGCTTTCTTTGTCGGAGTTGGTGAGTTTGAGGGGTTTCGTCAAGAGAGTGCCGTGATGCAGCAGCGTGTGGGATATAGTAAAGTGTATAAGTTTTGGCTGATGCTGAAGTGCGGCCTTGAATTGGAGAAAGGTGAAACCAATATCGGGTTGAAGCAGATTTGGGAACTCTACGAGATATGGTGCTTCCTCATTATGAAGCGGCTGGTGATGAAGATATTCGATATAGACCCAGAGAAAGATCAAGAAGATTATTTGGCAAGGGTGAAGGAGAACAAGCAGGAGATGCTGGCTGCCTTCAGAAGCGGCAATCTGGAGCATGCCATTACGTTCTATGGTCTGAAGGGAGAGCGAGCAGACTTGTTGTATCAACATACCTACAATAGAAAGTCGGGCATTAGGCATAGTGCCACCACTGAGCAGCGTCCAGACTTCGTACTCAATATATACAAGGAGAACGGCTTTGTGCTCACTTACCTATATGATGCAAAATACCGATTGGTAGATGATAGGGATGAGGTGGAAAGTGCTGACGAAGGTATCGACTTCGATGTGGTTGACTATCCTGTGAATGATGCCATCAACCAAATGCACCGCTATCGTGATGCCATCTATTATGGATTATCGGATGACCAGCGTCCTCGAAACAAGGAGGTAATAGGCGGTTACATTCTATATCCAGGAAGAAGCACCAGCGAACAGAAATTGGAAGACCGGTTTTTCACAAAGAGTATTGAAAAGGTGAATATCGGTGCGTTCCCATTACTACCCAAACGTCGGAAAGAGGGAGAGTTTGATGTAGAAGAACTTGTGGAATGTGAAGCATTAGAGAATCATTTGAGAAAAGTTTTGATGCTACATTCAAAGAACCAGCAAATTGAGAAATCTATACCTCAGCGTGGCCTGATGTATGAAATAGAACGCGATGAGGACGAGCTTACAATGGTGCTTGTGGGATATTTCAAAAACAAGTATCATTTGGAGTGGATAGAAAAGAATTGTATGTACAATACCCGTGCAGGCCTGGATGCTGGTACGATAACCTTGTCTGAAGATATGATCAACGCGCAATACTTGCTGCTGTTTAATTCTACTGAAGGTACACGATTCTACAAAATGTTACCAGGTGGACCTGTTGCTATATCGAGTAACGACAAACGGCTTAAAGAAGTAGAAGGATACAAGCCTTCGAAGCCCGTATATTTGGCTTTCAGATTTACACGGCAGTATGTGCCCGGTTTTGAAAATGTAGACTGGTCTAAACAGGAGTTCATCAGTTACTTTAAGTTTGACTTCAAACCACATACTGTACCACTGAGTGAGTTGAAGAAACTATTATCGAAATAGTTTTTTCATAAAACTCTGACAGTATAGGCATACCATAGGCAAGGACTTCGAAGGGCATAGGTAAAAAGTTTCGCACACACAAAATTTTTCGTTTTGTCGCTTAGTTTGAGAAAAAAAGTGTATCTTTGTGGCATGAAACGAAAGATAGACGGCGTGTGCTGCACGATGGAGGAATTGATAACGATTCTAAAATGAAGCAGATAGAAGTAGTAGCAGCAATTATACATGATGGCGAGGGCCGTATCTTCGCCACGCAGCGGGGGTATGGTGACTTTAAGGATGGCTGGGAATTCCCTGGGGGAAAGATGGAGTCAGGGGAGTCGCCTGAAGAAGCCTTGCGGCGTGAGATCTGGGAGGAACTGGAAACACGGATCGTTGTTGAGCGTTTGGTGCAAACGGTGGAGTGGGATTATCCATCGTTTCACCTAACGATGCATTGCTTTTGGTGCCATATCGAAAGTGGTCATTTGTTGCTGAAAGAGCATGAGGCTGCGCGATGGCTTGGCAAAGAGCAGCTCGACAGCGTGGATTGGCTGCCTGCAGATCAGGAGGTGGTTGAGGGCATCAGGCAAAATATGGCGTAATGGTGTGTCGTTATGGATAAACTCTCTACAGAACAACGGCATGACAAGGCTGCGATTAAGCGAGAGCAGGATGATGCTTGCATCAGTCCTGCCGAACGTGAGCAGGCTCGGCGATCAGCCAATATGGCGGCGATCAAGTCGAAGGACACGAAGCCGGAGATGATTGTGCGCAAGGGGCTGTGGCGCAGGGGATTCCGATACCGGCTGAACCATAAACGGCTGCCAGGGCATCCTGACTTGGTGCTGAGGAAATATAGGACGTGCATCTTCGTGAATGGGTGTTTCTGGCATGGTCACGATGTGTCGTTGACCATTGAGCATGGACCATTGGACATTATAAACTCGGCGTGCTGCAAGATCCCGAAGACAAACAGGGACTTCTGGGTGGCGAAGATCAAACGGAACAAAGAACGAGACAGGGAGGAACAGCGGAGGCTGGCAGAGATGGGATGGCATTGCATCACGGTGTGGGAGTGTGAGCTGAAACCATCGAGACGGGAGGAGACGCTGGAGTCGATTGCCTTCACGCTGAACCATATCTGGCTACAGGACCACACGATAGAGCGGGAACCGCGGATTGCACAAATACCTCGAATAGAAGAAAGTGGGACGTCGATGGCAGCAGAGGATTTGAATGAACCTGAAAGAATTCTGGGGAAAGATTAGGTGGTTTCAGAATAATTGTGTAACTTTGCAAACAAACAACAATGAAAACGATAAAGACTATGAAGAAGTATTTAGTGTCAATGGTGTTCGCACTTTCGGCATTGGTGATGCTGACGGGGTGCGTCGTGTCGGAAGAGGAGCTGGCAGTGATTTCGATATCGACTGGGAACTGAGGAAGTAAATAATCATTTAAACAGGTGTGACTATGGATACATTGCATATTATCGCTGTGGTGGCGCTGGTGGTTATCGGCGTAGTGATTTATTTCAACAAGAAGAAGGGATAGAGGGTGTGCAAGATGCGTAGGAAGTGGCTGATGCTGATATTGCTGCCGCTGGTTGGGGCTGTTGCCGCGTGCGGTGGCCGGGCTGGTGAAGGGAATGCTTCTCCGGACGAGGCTCAGGAGATGGAGATTATCCCCAAGGTGAAAGAGCCTCAGACGGAGACCGTGGACACGGTTGGGTTCCCAGAGGAGGCTACGGGCACGCCCATCACTGGCTATCAGGGCTATCCGGAGGACGACCTGGTGAAGGAGTCGAAGGACGATGATCTCGTGAACTTTGAGGGCGAGGCCGACCTCGACTATTATAGCGATAGGGGCGACGATGCAGACGGCTTCTGAGGCCGTAGGCAGGGAGCGTGCTATCGCCGTCTGAACTCGAGAGTCTTTGGCAGTTTCTGCCACTTGCCGTTGTTGGGCACCTTCAGCGTGCTGCCTTCAATCTGCTTCAGCACATAGACAGAGTCGTTCTCTGCCTTCAGCGTGGCTGTCAGGTCTTCGCTACCATAGTCGTTGATCAGCTGAAGGGTGGCCGTCTTACCGCTATCGTCGACTTCTGCCGAGGTGATCAGCCAGCAGAAGGAGTTGTCCTGTTTCCACAGGTAACCGGGCAATTCGCCGTAGAGATCTTGTCCGGGGACGGTGATGTTTTGTCGATAGAGATCGATTCTGAGATTTACCTTATATTCTTTATTAATAAGGTACGCGCGAAATGGCTCTTTGCTCTCCTGGGCGATGGCGGGCAATAGCATGAGTATCAACACCGATGTTGCTATTAACTTCTTCATTCTCAGTCAGTATTCTTTTTTGCTTACAAAGTTAATAATCTAAATCATTATTTAGTAGAATTAACTAAAAAAATTGCCAATAGTTTGCTGATTTTAGAATCTTTTAAGTAACTTTGCACGCAATTATAATTGAAACGATGGCAAAAAAGCAGTTAATGCCAGACTACATCTTCGAGTCAAGTTGGGAAGTCTGCAACAAAGTAGGGGGAATCTATACAGTCCTTTCGACACGTGCCAAGACCCTACAAGAGGTACTTCAGGATAAGATCATCTTCATAGGTCCTGATTTTTGGAAAGACAGTGAGAGTCCTTATTTCAAGGAGGATCGGAAGCTCTTTGCCGATTGGCAAAGCGTGGCAGAAGAGCAGGGCTTGAAGGTAAGGGTAGGCCGCTGGACGGTGCCTGGAGAGCCTATTGCCATCCTCGTAGACTTTAATCCCTATTTCGAGAAGAAGAATGAGATCTATGGCTGGCTGTGGGAGCACTACGGTGTAGACTCGCTCCACGCCTATGGCGACTACGACGAGGCCTCGATGTTCTCGTATGCTGCAGCCTTGGTCGTGGAGAGTTTTTATCTGTGGAGTGTAGCGAATGGTACGATGAATGAGAAGACCAAGGTTGTGTATCACGCCAATGAGTGGATGTGTGGTCTTGGCGCGCTCTACATCAACAACAAACTGCCCCAGATTGGTACTGTCTTCACGACCCATGCCACCAGCATCGGCCGTTCGATTGCCGGTAACATGAAACCCCTCTACGACTATCTTTTCGCCTACAATGGCGACCAGATGGCTGGCGAACTGAATATGCAGTCGAAGCACTCGATAGAGAAGCAGACGGCTCACTTCGTGGACTGCTTTACGACGGTGAGTGATATTACGGCCAAAGAGTGTGTCGAACTGCTCGATAAGCCCGTGGATGTCGTGTTGCCTAATGGCTTCGACGACAGTTTCGTGCCTGCCACCGCCAAGTTCAATCGTAAGCGCAGCCTGGCTCGCAGGAAGATGCTCGACATTGCCAACGCCTTGTTAGGCGAGGACCTCGATGACGACACGCTGCTCGTATCTACCTCAGGCCGCTATGAGTTCCGCAACAAGGGTATCGACGTGTTTGTGGAAGCCATGAACCGCCTGCTCCGTGACCGTGACCTGAAAAAGAAGGTGGTAGCCTTCATCGAAGTGCCCGGATGGGTGGGAGAGCCCCGAAAGGATTTGCAGGAGCGACTGAAGAGCGGCAAGAAGTATGACACGCCACTTGACGTGCCCCAGGTGACACATTGGCTTCACAACATGAGTCACGACAACGTGCTGGGCATGATGAAGTACTACGATATGCACAACCGCAAGGATGAGAAGGTGAAGGTGATCTTCCTGCCATGCTATCTCGATGGGAATGACGGTATCGTGAACATGACCTACTACGATGTGATTCTGGGTAACGACCTGTGCATCTATCCCTCGTACTACGAGCCTTGGGGCTATACGCCACTGGAGGCCGTGGCCTTCAAGGTGCCCTGCATCACCACCGACCTCGCAGGCTTCGGCCTCTGGGCTAACACGGTGTTCGGCCACGAGGGTCAGCTGGAGGATGGCGTGAAGGTGATTCATCGTACGGACTATAACTACTCTGAAGTGGCCGACAACATCAAGGACACGGTGGCTGAATTCTCGAATATGACGAAGAAGCAGGCTGACGCCTGTCGCAAGAATGCCAGCGCATTGTCGAAGAAGGCCCTTTGGAGCGAGTTTATCAAATACTATTACGAAGCTTACGACATCGCCCTCACCAAGGCAGAGGAACGGAAGAAGGCTCTTAATCATAAAGAAAAGAAATAAAAATTCAAATAGAGAAGAATTATGAAAATTAAAGCAGATTACGCAAACGCCCCAGCATGGAAAATGCTGACCGTGAAGTCCACACTTCCTGAGGAACTGAAGTGTTTGGATGAAATTGCCCACAACATGTGGTGGGTGTGGAACTATGAGGCTCGTGACTTGTTCCGCGACCTTGACCCTGTGGTTTATCACGAAGTGAAGCACAACCCTGTCATGCTGTTGGAGCGTCTGACCTTCATTCGCAAAGAAGAGATATTGAAGGATAAGGCGCTGATGAAGCGCATCAAGGATGTCTATGCAAAGTTCCGTAAGTATATGGACGTGAAGCCCGACAAGAAGCGTCCGTCAGTGGCCTACTTCTGCATGGAGTATGGTATCCACTCTGCCCTGAAGATTTATTCAGGTGGTCTGGGAATGCTGGCTGGTGACTATGTGAAGGAGGCTTCCGACTCTAATGTCGACATGTGTGCCGTGGGTTTCCTCTATCGTTTCGGCTATTTCACACAGAGTCTGTCGATGGACGGACAGCAGATTGCCAACTACGAGAGCCAGAACTTCGGTTCGCTTCCCATTGAGCGTCAGCTCGATGAAAAGGGTAATCCCCTGGTAATCGACGTGCCTTATACCAACTATATGGTTCACGCTTATGTCTGGCGTGTCAACGTGGGTCGTGTCAGCCTCTATCTGCTCGACACCGACAACGAGATGAACTCCGATTTCGACAAGCCCATCACTCACAGCCTCTATGGTGGTGACTGGGAGAACCGTCTGAAGCAGGAGATCCTGCTTGGTATCGGTGGTATGCTGCTGCTGAAGAAGCTGGGCATCAAGAAGGATGTCTACCATTGCAACGAGGGTCATGCAGCCCTCTGCAACCTGCAGCGTCTGTGTGACTATATCGAGGAAGACGGTCTGACATTCAACCAGGCAATGGAGTTGGTTCGTGCTTCTTCACTCTATACCGTTCATACGCCAGTACCCGCTGGTCACGACTATTTCGACGAGGGCCTCTTCGGAAAGTACATGGGTGGCTATCCCCAGAAGTTGGGTATCACCTGGGATGAGTTCATCGGCATGGGCCGCACCAATCCCGACGATCATGGTGAGAAGTTCTGTATGTCGACCTTCGCCTGCAACACCTGTCAGGAGGTTAATGGCGTGTCCAAGCTTCATGGTTGGGTCAGCCAGAAGATGTTTGCTCCTATCTGGGCTGGTTATTATCCCGAGGAGAACCACGTGGGCTATGTGACCAATGGCGTGCACTTCCCCACCTGGTGCGCTACGGAATGGCGTAAGGTGTATGCAAAGTATTTTGATGAGAAGCACATGGGCGACCAGTCGAACGAGGATATCTGGCACGGTATCTATGACTGTCCCGATGAGGAGATATGGGAGACCCGTATGGCTCTGAAGCAGAAGCTCTTCGACTATATCAAGGAGCAGTTCCGTGAGGCCTGGCTGAAGAATCAGGGTGATCCTTCACGTGTGGTGTCTCTGCTGGAGAAGATGAATCCGAATGCCCTCGTGATAGGCTTCTGCCGTCGCTTCGCTACCTATAAGCGTGCCCACCTGCTGTTCACTGACGAGGCTCGCCTCTCTAAGATTGTGAATGATCCAGAGCATCCCGTGATCTTCCTCTTTGCTGGTAAGGCTCACCCCGCTGATGGTGCAGGTCAGGGTCTGATTAAGCGGATTTATGAGATCTCACAGCGTCCGGAGTTCCTGGGTAAGATC
Source organism: uncultured Prevotella sp. (assembly GCA_946548085.1). Taxonomy (GTDB): domain Bacteria; phylum Bacteroidota; class Bacteroidia; order Bacteroidales; family Bacteroidaceae; genus Prevotella. The sequence continues at coordinate 12,682 of CAMNPN010000090.1, forward strand.
ATCTTCCTGGAGGACTACGACTTCCTGTTGGCCCGTCGTCTGGTATCTGGTGTTGATATCTGGATGAACACCCCGACACGTCCTCTTGAGGCTTCGGGTACGTCAGGCGAGAAGGCTGAGATGAACGGTGTTGTGAACCTCAGTGTGAAAGACGGCTGGTGGCTTGAGGGCTATCGTGAGGGTGCCGGATGGGCCCTTACCGAGAAGCGTACCTATCAGAACCAGGGCTATCAGGATCAACTCGATGCCGCTACCATCTACGGCCTGCTGGAGAATGAGATTATACCTCTTTATTATAATAAGGATAAGAAGGGTATCTCGAAGGGTTGGATCAAGGTTATCAAGAACTCAATCGCCCAGATTGCTCCTCACTACACGATGAAGCGTCAGCTCGACGATTACTATAGCAAGTTCTATGAGAAGGAGGCAAAGCGCTTCAAGGAACTCTCGAAGAACGACAACCGTCTGGCTAAGGACATTGCCCAGTGGAAGGAGACCGTCTCTGAGAGATGGGATGCCATCAACGTGGTTTCTGCTGAGTGGAACTTCCCTGTAACTGGTGCAGAGGCTGGTCAGAAGTACACCTTGAGGTACGTCATCAATGAGCAAGGTCTCGACGATGCTGTCGCTCTGGAGAAGGTGAATGTATTGATTAGCAAGGAGGGCGAGGAGAAGGTCTTCTCTGTAGAGCCTCTGAAGATGACAGGTCATGAGGGTAACAACTATACCTTCGAGGCAGAGTTGGCTCCTAAGCAGTTCGGTCAGTACAAGAGTGCCGTCCGTATGTATCCGAAGAACAAGAATCTGCCTCACCGTCAGGACTTCTGCTATGTGAAGTGGCTGGAACTGCCTGCTTTTAATAGCTGATAGTCGGATAATACGATTATTGAATAATTCAAAGCGCCCGGGTTCAATCGAACTTGGGCGCTTTATAATTATCGTAGATGTAATGGCCGATGGGATTGTCGCGATTGCGGCGGGCGGTGTTGAGGATGCAGTCTGACATCCGACGGTGCAGGCTGTCGATTGCCTTTACTTGTTGCCGCTGCGTGATGCTGTCGGCGACAGGCTGTTGGGATCGCCTGACGACCTCCTGTCCCATCAGTCGAATAGAGTCGTTCAGCTGCTGCCAGACATTGTTGAGGACGGTACCCGACACGCGGTTCCGCTCAGGTGAAAGTGATAGTTCAACAGCTATCTGTGATGGTTCGAGGAACAGGCTGACCATGCTTTTAGGACTATTCTTTGGATATATCATACAGAAAGCAGTGTCGTCTATCTCTCCACGGAACGAGAATTTTCCTTCTGCGATCCGGGTCATGGCGACAGGTCTGCCCCCGTCAGCCTCGAGGCGCATGCAGATTGTGTCGCCTTCATTGTAGTCGCGGGCAAATCCGTTAATCTGGTAAACATTGGACTGACAGCTGAGGCAAAGCGCGCCTACGGCTGTCAGTCCAAAAATGGTTTTGATGCTCATGCTGCCCGTCAGATGATGTAGAGATCGCTGATGCTCTCGTTGCAGATAACGCGGCGGATGGCTTCAGCAAAGGTGTCGGCCACAGAGAGTTGTTTCACCTTAGCACAGTGCTGCGTATAAGGGATAGAGTCGGTGAAGACAATCTCCTCGAGGGCTGAGGCCTGGACGCGTTCACTGGCAGGACCACTCATCACACAGTGAGAGGCACAGGCTCTGACGGTCTTGGCACCATGCTCCTTCATCAGGTCGGCAGCCTTGGTGATGGTGCCTGCGGTATCGACCATATCATCGATAATCACAACGTTCTTTCCCTCCACTTCACCGATAATCTGCATCGTGGCTACGACATTGGCTCGGGCACGGGTCTTATTGCAGAGTACCAGCGGACAGCCCAGGAACTTAGCATAAGTATTGGCACGCTTTGAACCACCTACGTCGGGCGAGGCGATGACCAGGTCGTCGAGATGGAGGCTCTGAAGGTAGGGGAGGATAACGCCCGAGGCATAGAGATGATCCACTGGCACATCGAAGAATCCCTGGATCTGGTCAGCATGCAGGTCCATCGTAATGACACGGTTGACACCAGCCACACTCAGAAGGTCGGCTACGAGTTTGGCGCCGATACTGACACGTGGCTTGTCCTTACGGTCCTGTCGGGCCCATCCGAAATAGGGGATGACGGCATTGATGGTGCGGGCAGAGGCACGCTTGGCGGCATCAATCATCAGCAACAGTTCCATCAGGTTGTCTGAAGAGGGGAAGGTGCTCTGCACGAGGAAGATGTCGCGACCGCGGATGCTTTCCTCATACGAAACAGCAAACTCTCCATCGGAGAACTTGGTAATCTGCAGTTGTCCTAACGGACATCCCAGGCTTTGGCAGATTTTCTCTGCCAGGTATCTCGTGGCAGTGCCAGAGAATACCATGTAGGAGTTTGTCTCACTCATCTTTTCTATCTGTTTTCAATGTTCTATGTCTGTCGATCAATCAATGGTCTTACGCAGGCGCTCAAAGCGGTTGAGCAGTTCCTTGTAGTCAATCTCGTTGTGGATGTTGAAACGATTCCACAGGTCGCCGCAGATGACAACGCCCCCGAAACCCAGATCCTTTGCTTCCTTCACGTTGTCGAGGTTCATGCCGCCCAGGGCATACACCTTCTTGTCTATCAGTCCTTCACGGGAGGCCTCTTTCAGCTCCTCATAAGTAAAGGTCGATTTCTCGTCGGCATTAGTCTGACTGTCGTAGATACAATGCAGGAAGACGTAGTTGCAATGCTTCTTCGCCTCTTTTAATTCGTTGATGGCGTGACAGGTGCGGGAGATATTCCCTTTATAGCCAACGGGCGGCTCGGTGAATGCGTCGTCGATATGGATGCCTCTAAGCCGGAACTCCTCTTTCAGGTAGAAGTGACCATGTACGGTGATCTTGTTGTGATAGTCCTCGCCCAGCAGCGTCAGCAGCCGTTCGGAGTACATCGGCGAGGCACCGGGCTTGTACAGATGAAGGTTCTCAAGGCCTTCCTCGAACAGGTTTGCCAAAATCTTGTCTTCTTCCACGAAGAAGGTCGGCTTGGTCATTACTATGAGCTTCATTTTTGTCAATAGTTCTCTTTCTGAACTGCAAACTTACATAAAATTTCCGATAATCAAGCTACTTTAGCTAAAAAAATACTATCAGAGGGCTTTTTTTCAGATTTTTATCGTAATTTTGCAGCCCGAAAGGATTGATTTTTGGTTTAAAGTTTAAAGTTTATAGAAATGAAAGCATTTGTATTTCCCGGACAGGGAGCACAGTTTGTAGGCATGGGAAAGGATCTTTATGAGAACAACCCGCTGGCCAAGGAACTTTTTGAAAAAGCAAACGACATTCTCGGATATCGTATCACCGACATCATGTTTGAGGGCACGGACGAGGAACTGAAGCAGACGAAGGTCACTCAGCCTGCCGTATTCCTCCACAGTGTCATCTCAGCCCTCTGCATGGGCGAGGCCTTCGAGCCGAAGATGGTGGCAGGCCACTCACTGGGTGAGTTCTCTGCCCTGACGGCTGCCGGTGCCCTCAGTTTTGAGGACGGACTGAAGTTGGTCTATGCGCGTGCCATGGCTATGCAGAAGGCCTGCGAGGCTCAGCCCTCGACGATGGCTGCCATCATAGCACTTCCTTTCGATAAGATTGAGGAGATTTGTGCTGAGGTTTCGAAGATGGGTAAGGGCGTAGTTGTTCCTGCTAACTACAACTGTCCCGGACAGTTGGTCATCTCTGGCAATATCGATGCTATCAACGAGGCTTGCGAGCAGTTGAAGGCTGCCGGTGCCAAGCGTGCCCTGCCGTTGAAGGTAGGTGGTGCCTTCCACTCTCCGCTGATGCAGCCCGCTAAGGACGAGCTCCAGGCAGCCATCGAGCAGACGGAGATCAAGGCGCCGAAGTGCCCTGTCTATCAGAATGTGGATGCCAAGCCGCATACTGACCCCGCTGAGATCAAGGCAAACCTCATTGCCCAGCTGACAAGCAGTGTGCGCTGGGCCCAGAGTGTGGAGAATATGATTGCCGACGGTGCCGACGACTTCACAGAGTGCGGTCCTGGCAAGGCTCTCCAGGGTATGATTGCAAAGATCAACAAAGAAGTGTCCGCTCACGGAATTGGAGAGTAATTCATTATGACACAAAGGATGCTGGTATAGCGTCCTTTGTGTCTTTTTTTAACAATAACTGAGAACCGATGAAAGAGAAAGTTGTCATTTACCAGATCTTCACTCGCCTATATGGGAATAAGAATACGACGAGGAAAGAGAATGGAACAATAGAGGAGAACGGTTGTGGAAAACTGAATGACTTCACGCCCAGCACCCTGAAGAAAATCAGGGAGATGGGCGTGAGCCATATTTGGTATACGGGTGTCATACGGCATGCCACCCAGACGGATTACTCTGCCTATGGTATACCCCTTCAGCATCCTGCCATCGTGAAAGGTCGGGCAGGGTCGCCTTATGCCATTACAGACTACTATGATATTGATCCCGACCTGGCCACTGATGTGGACAAACGCATGCAGGAGTTCGAGCAACTCGTTGAGCGGACTCACAAGGCAGGCATGAAAGTGATTATCGACTTTGTACCCAACCATGTGGCCCGTCAGTATCACTCCGTCTGCAAGCCAGAGGGTGTGAAGGACCTTGGAGAAGATGACAACCCTCAGCATGGTTTCGATCCACAAAACAACTTCTATTATTGTCCCGGTGAGCGCTTCACGCCCTATTTCGACCTCTATCACGGGCAGGATCAGCCCTATGTCGAAGAGCCGGCCAAAGCGACTGGAAATGACTGCTTCCACAATGCTCCGGGGATGAACGACTGGTATGAGACGGTCAAGCTGAATTATGGCGTAGATTATTATGCCGGACGAGTGGGGCACTTCTCTCCGATTCCGAATACATGGAGTAAGATGACCGACATCCTGCTCTTCTGGGCCCGTAAGGGTATCGACGGCTTCAGGTGCGATATGGCAGAGATGGTGCCCGCTGAATTCTGGCGATGGGCTACCGATAAGGTGAAGTTCGCTCACCCTGACATCGTATTCATCGGCGAGGTGTACAATCCCGCTGAATACCGTAACTACCTGGGTGCAGGCTTCGACTACCTCTACGACAAGGTGGGCATGTACGACACGCTGCGTGAGGTCATCCGTGGTAACCAACCCGCCGGCGCCATCACATCCGCCTGGCAGCAGACTGACGATATCCGTGACCATATGCTCTATTTCCTTGAGAACCACGACGAGCAGCGTATTGCCAGTAGCTTCTTTGCCGGCGACGGCAGGCGAGGGGTGCCTGGTCTGGTTGTGTCGGCCCTGCTACAGCAGAATCCGCTCATGATCTATGCTGGTCAGGAGTATGGTGAGTGTGGCATGGACAAGGAGGGCTTCAGTGGTCACGACGGTCGGACAACCATTTTCGACTATTGGAGTATCGACACGCTCGTGCGTGCTGCCACCCGCAGGCTGACCAAGGATGAGAAAGGTCTGAAGGATATATATAATAAGGTGTGCCAGATTGCTGTAAGCGAGAAAGCCGTTGCCGAGGGCGTATCGTTCGATTTGATGTACGTCAACGGCGACTATCACCGCCAGTATGCCTTCATGCGTAAGGCCGGCAGCGAGGTGCTGCTTGTCGTTGTGAACTTCGACGATCTGCCCTCCACGATGGATGTCACCATCCCAGCCCATGCCTTCGACTATCTGAAACTCAAGGAGCGCAAGAGTGTCAATGCCGTCGACCTCATCAGCGGCAAGGAGATCAAGCGCACGTTGACGCGTGACTGTTATATCTCCGTCGACCTGGAACCTCTTGGCGCTGTCGTCCTGAAGTTTAAGGCTTAAATAGTAAATACGAATATTGATAGAAACGATATGGCTGACTATCTGTTGAACGAGCACAATAAGGAAGAGTTTCCCCCAGCACATACGGCGGAGCACCTGCTGAACCAGACGATGATCCGTCTGTTTGGCTGTGAGCGCTCGTATAATGCCCACATCGAGCGGAAGAAAAGTAAGATGAGCTTCCATCTCGACCATAAGCCCTCGCGGCAGGAGGAGAAGGAGATAGAGCGGCGGATGAATGAGCTGATAGAGGAAGACCTGCCTGTGACATTTGAGTTCGTGACGCGTGACGAGTTGCCGGAAGAGATAGACCCCAGTCGCCTTCCGGAAGATGTGTCGGAGACAATCCGTCTGGTACGCATTGGTGACTATGATGTCTGTCCCTGCATCGGCAAGCACGTAAGGAGCACGTCGCAGATAGGCCGCTTCGAGATGCTGGGCACTAACTGGGACGAGCATGAGCGCTCGTTCAGGGTTCGCTTTAAGATTGTCTGAAACTACGAATTACACGAATTATAATCGTCGCTTGCGGCGATTGACATAATTCGTGCAATTCGTAGTAGATAACTATTCTTGCTTCGTGGCGATGTGCATGAAGACCGGATAGTGGTCGGAATAACTCAGTTCCTTCTTGTAATAGGAGAGTCCTTTGAGTCCCTTGTCGTGGAAGATATAGTCGATGCGTACGCGCTTGTCACCGCGGTAGGTGTACATAAATCCGCTGCCGCACTCCTTGAAACCATCAATCTTGTCGCCAAGCATCGTATTATAGACATAGGAATAGGGCACATCGTTGAAGTCACCACATACAATGACGGGTGCCTCAGACGCTCTCATGTCCATCGCCAGCATGTTGGCCTGGCCGGAGCGGGCAATCATGCCCAGCGTGTAGCTGCCATAGATGGCGTTGATGAGGGCGTTGCCCTGTACCTCAACCCCTTTCTTCGCCAGCTTGGATGCCTGATGCAATGTGCTGTTGATACCCGTTGTCTCGAGGTGTACATTATAGATACGGTAGATGTTGTCGTTGATATTGACTTCGACCCACATGGCACTGTTGTTCGTCTGTTCAAAATCTATGTTCTTCTTGTTGACGATAGGATAGCGGCTGTAGATGACCATGTCGTTGTTGCCGAAAGCGGAGTGGGGGAAGTAGTCCTTATACGAGTCGGAGTTCTTCTTGTCGCCGCTGAAGTCATTGTACTCCTGGAAACAGACGATATCCACCTTCTGGCGTTTCATCTCAGAGAGGATGTCCTGTGCAATGAATCCGGTTGTCTCTCCAGAGAAACGTGCGACGTTGTAGGTGGCAAGCTTGATGCCCGATTTGACATCGGCCTTCTCGTCGGTAGAACCCAGCTGGAAGAGGGTGCCTATATAGGGTATGCAACAGAGCAGGGTAATGAAAGGCATGAGTGCCCAATGGAAGCGCAGCCTGACGAGCCAGTAGATGAGAAAGACGACGTTGGCGATGATAAGCAAGGGCAGCGCGTAGACGAGCATCGCACGGGCTGTGTTGCCCGCTGGCTGTACATCACCCCCGAATAGTCCCACAAATGTAAAGATCATCAACACGAAGGAGATGATCAGCATCATAAGCGAAAAGTATTTCTGAACTGCAAGCTTTCCCATAATGATTACTATATTGACGGTTGATAATTAGTCGTCCTCGTGGAGATACTTCTTGACAATCTCGATAAGGTCTTCCACTTTAAATGGCTTGGCCATAAAGTCATCGCAGCCCGCCTCCTTGGCAGCGCGAATATTCTCTTCGAAGGCATAAGCACTTAGCGCAATGACGGGCGTGGAGGATACTTCCTTGATGATGCGGGTGGCATCGAGGCCATTCATGCCTGGCATGCGGATGTCCATCAGAATCAGGTCGGGCTTCTCATCCTCATTGATGGTGACGGCTTCAATACCATTGTGTGCACGCAACAACTTATAGCGCTTCTGGAGCACTATCTTCACCAGTTCATAGTTGTGATCCTCATCCTCGGCCACAAGGATGGTCTTGGTGTCTAAATCGTCTGTGCGGCCACTGATACGAATGGTCCTGACGCTTGTCGTCGTAGTTTCCTTGTTCTGCTCCAAGCCTCCGATACTTCCCTCGAAAGGCATGGTGAAGGTGAAGGTAGAACCCTTTCCCACCTCAGACTCCACTTTCAGCGTGCCCCCCATCTTCTCTACAATAATCTTACAGAGGGGGAGTCCCAGACCATAACCGTTTTTGTTGGTTTCAGCATCGCGGGATACGTAGGTTTCGAAGATATGGTCAAGGTCTTCTTTGGCAATACCGCTACCCGTATCGCTGACATACATCTCAATGGTATGTCCCTCGTCAAGCATCCGATAGCCATAGGATATGACGCCCTGGTGGGTGTGCTTCAGAGAATTGCTGATGAGATTGGAAAAGACCTGTATGAGCCGGTTGGCATCAGTGTTCATCGTCACATTCATCGTAGGCTCGCTCCACTCCAGCTTTACCGTGTCAGGGCAGCGGAACTTAAACAGATTCATGATGCTGTTACAGAGCTGATTGAGGTCGGTAGGGCTCTTCTTCATGACAATCTCTCCCGATTCAACACGCGACAAGTCGAGAATCTCGTTGACGAGGCTCTGCAGACGGTTGTTGTTGCTCTCGATGATCTCGAAATATTTCATACGGTCTTCCTGAGCGTCGGTCTCAATGATGACTCTCGAAAAACCCTCAATAGCGTTTAGTGGTGTGCGTATTTCATGGCTCATGTTGGCCAGGAAAAGGGATTTCATCTTACTTGCCTTTTCAGCTTTCTGAGCCTTTTCTTCGTATTCTTTCAGTTTCTTGTTTGCAATCGCGAGCTGCTCGTTGGCTAATTGAAGCTTTCTGCTCGCGTCGGCAAATTTCTGCAATAATATCTCTCTCTCGTCTTTTTCCATTTCTGTCCAAAACTACCGTAGATTTTGCAAAGGTACGAAATAATTTTGAAACATAAATAAAAATAACGTAAAAACTTTAGCTCCTTTTTGCTTTTTCCCATGTTCCACTCTTTCCATGGCTCTTTAAATAGGCCATTCCGCGGAAAACGTTAAAATTCATGAATACAAAATAATAGACAGTGTAAAGGAGTTTGTTTTTATATCCGTAGCGGTTCAATAGCCATCCAGCCAGTGCCATGAGGTAGAAGAGGACTTGAAGAACAAGCATCACCGTGTAGATGGTGGAGGCACCCATGGCCACAAGGGCAATATTGGCGAGCAGCAACAGTACCATCGCTATGGGAGTGACGCTCCACCGGAGCACTCGGTGGCTTACATACTGGAACGTGACTAACGGCTGGCGCAGGGGGTTGAGCATGGAGCGAAGCCACCAGATGCTCTGTAGTCCACCAGCGGCAATGCGGCGCTTGCGCTTCGATTCTTCGTAGATGTTGGCTGAGCCATACTCTCTTGCAAATGCATCTGAGGTATATGCGATGCGCTTACCAGCCTGTACGACGTACATTGAAAGCATGAAATCATCGAGCAGGGCTTCGTCGGGCACTTCGCGACAGTACTGTGGGTCGATGGCATAGAGTTCTCCGGCAGCTCCCATCGCCGAGTATAATTCACTATCCCAGCGCTTCAGCGTGCTCTCATAGCGCCAATAGAGCCCCTCTCCTTCAGAGGCCATCTCACCAGCCTTCCGGGCAGCCACCCGTTTCTCTCCTGACACGCATCCAACCGCTGGGTTGCTAAAGAGTCTTGCGATCTCTCGGAGCGCGCCGCTATTGATCATCGTGTTAGCGTCGGTGAAGGTTACATAACGGGTTTTCAGCTCTCTTAGTCCGTGCTTCAGCGCTGCTGTTTTACCTTTGCGCTCTGGACTGAAGACGATGTCCACTTCTGGATAGGCGGCCAACAGCTCGTTCGTGCGGTCGTTGCTGCCATCGGTGACCCACATGATGCGGAGCTTGTCCTTGGGATAGTCAAGTTCCAGGGTGTTGGCCATTTTCTCCTTGACAATGTCTTCCTCATTGTAAGCACAAATCATGAGGGTCATGGTGGGCAACTCGCTGTCAGCCGGCATCACGGCCTGAAGGGGTGCGCCCTTCAGTTGCCGTTTCAGCCAGATGATGATGTATAATAATATTCCATAGCCAATATAGGTATAGAACACGATGAACAGCGCAATCCAAAAGACGATCTTCATTTTGTTTACGGTTTACAGTAAATGTTTACAGTTTACAGTTTACGGTTTACAGATGAATACATTTGTAGGCAGAGAGTAACTTTGCCGGTTACTGCTGGCTGTGAGTGGCTTTGCTTGGTAATCATCTGTAAACTGTAAACCGTAAACTGTAAACTCAAATAATTCTCAACTGTCCGTCTCTTCCTGCATATCGATAAACTGCTTGTTGCTGTCGTAGAACTCGTATTGCAGGAAAGCCAATTTCTGCGAGGGTATCACACGGACGCCGAGTCCGTATTTCATTTGCCATTGGCGCTTCAGGCTGAAGACGCCTTTGTTGATGTAGGCTGCCACGTATGGATGTACGTGCAGATAGAACTTCTTGATACCAATCTTGTTAACCAGATTGTCAATCTTATTCTCTAATGTGTCCGTAAAGAGGATGCTGGACTTGATAGTGCCTTTTCCGAAGCAGGTGGGACAGGTCTCCTCTACGTTCACCGTCATGGCTGGCCTCACTCGCTGGCGGGTGATCTGCATCAGTCCGAACTTCGACAGCGGTAGGATGTTGTGCTTGGCACGATCCTTCTGCATATTCTTGCACATCCGCTCGTAAAGTAGCTGACGGTCTTCTGGCAGCTTCATATCAATGAAGTCTACGATGATGATGCCGCCCATGTCTCGAAGCCGTAACTGGCGTGCCAGCTCGTCGGCAGCACCCAGATTCGTTTCCAGGGCGTTTGCTTCCTGACCGTTCTCCTTCTTGATGCGTGTGCCGCTGTTTACGTCTACTACGTGCATAGCCTCGGTCGTCTCGATGATAAGATAGGCGCCGTGCTTGTAGTTGACGGTCTTTCCAAATCCAGATTTCAGCTGTTTGGTGACGTTGAAATTGTCGAAGATAGGTACTGAGCCATTGTATAGCTTGACAATTTCTTTTTTCTCTGGAGCGATAATCCCCAGATAGTTCTTGATTTCGTCGAAGATTTGAGCGTCGTTGATATGGATACCATCATAGGTGGGATTGAAAAGATCACGAAGCAATGCCACAGATCTGCTTTCCTCCTCAAAACAGAGCTTAGGAAGTTCCGTCGTCTTCTGTACTTTCGTGATGGTGTCTTCCCAACGTTTGAGCAACACTTTCAATTCTGCATCGAGTTCTGCAGCGCGCTTCCCTTCGGCCACCGTGCGGACGATGACACCGAAATTCTTCGGCTTGATACTTTGGATCAGCTGTTTCAGACGGCTACGCTCCTCACCACGCTTGATCTTTGTCGAGACGGATACGCTGTCGTCAAAGGGTATCAGTACCAGATAGCGCCCTGCGAAACTGAGTTCGCACGTCAGGCGCGGACCTTTGGTGTTGATAGGTTCCTTGACAATCTGGACGAGGAGTTCCTGGCCTACTTTCAGTGTGTTGGCAATACTCCCGTCTTTTTTCAGCTCTGGCTGGATGTTGGCCTTCTGGATAGGATAAAGCTTCTTCCGGTCGCTAACTACCTGTTTAAGGTATTTCTCAAAAGAATAAAACTGACTTCCCAGGTCAAGATAGTGCAAGAAAGCTACGCGCTCTGCACCGACATCGACGAAGCAGGCATTCAGTCCGGGCATGATCTTCTTGACCTTTGCCGCGTAGATGTTGCCTACCGAGAACGACTCGGTGCGCTGCTCCTGCTGGTATTCTACCAGCTGCTTGTCTTCGAGCAGGGCTATCGAGATGTCTTTAGGCTGAACATCGATGATTACTTCACTTGTCATGTCTCTTAACTTGTAAACTGTAAACGGTAAACCGTAAACTAAAAACCGGGTTGTCTAATAAATACGAAAGGGTGTGTCGCTATCCTTACGGATTAGCATACACACTCCTTTCATTTCCTTAGTGGTCACAGCAAGTGATTACTTGCTCTTGTGACGATTCTTACGCAGTCTCTTCTTGCGCTTGTGAGTAGCCATCTTGTGGCCCTTCTTCTTTTTTCCGTTTGGCATAATTGTTTATTTTTAAATGAATTCTAATAGAGTTTCTCGTTTGTTTACAGCATCTTTTCTAAGAAATTCTTTGCAGGCTTGAACGAAGGAATGTCACGAGCCTCAATCATCAGTGTGGTGTTCTTGGAAATGTTACGGGCCGTCTTCTTGGCACGATGCTTGATACCGAATGTACCGAAACCGCGTAAGTAAACAGGCTCTTTGTTTTCAGCAAGACTGATGCGGATTGTTTCCATGAACGCCTCGACAGTTGTAGCAACATCTTTCTTTGCTACACCCGTTTCCTCAGCAATCTGATTGATGATGTCTGCCTTTGTCATCTTGTTGTTTATTTCTATTTATTAATAATGTGTATTTATTGATATTCTCAAATTGGACTGCAAAGTTACTGTTTTTCAGCGAGATACCGAAACATTATTGGACTTTTTTTTGTTTTTTTGGCATTTTTCTTTCCTCAGGCCTTGTAAACTTGCTCTTTTTCTCCATAAATCTCTTTTATCTTCATTTTTAGTGTTACCCCATGGCTTGTCGTTTGCCTATGGCGCAAAGGATATGATTTTGCTATCTGTATGTGGCAAAATATGGGGTACGTTCATAGGGATGCCTTCTAACACGCTCTCTGATGCCTTCTACGATGGTAAAGGATGTCTGTTTACAGCATAAGTGATGGCACTTTAGGGGGTATAGCAGGCATTAGCGACTGCATAAAGTGCCATACTATACTCCGTTAGGAGATATTATTAACGCACTTTATCCATAGGGGGTGAAAAATGTGGTGTAAGGCTCTGATATATAATAAGTTATACAGTTTCCCAGGTGACGGAGGTGACTATAATATGCAAAGTCGCGTATAGGAAAAATAAAAAAGTGGCACTTTAATATTTTCCTATAGAGAGATGTGTAAAACATGGTCACCTCCGTCACCTCGGAAGTGCTGTAACGCTCTCGAAATCAGGATGTTAAAGCATGTCATTCGCAAGGACTTAAGATAACACGTGAATTTTAAGGATAGGAGTGCTCTTGAAGAGTTGTCGTATCTCTTGCTGCCGAATGCGGAAGAATATCCATTCGCAGATATGAGTGACGGACTATAAAAAAATCCCCGATCTGATCGGGGATTTTCTGTTTATCGATTCATCAGGTATTGCTTGAAATCGTCAAAGTCTTTCGTCATCGGCGTGCTCTGCTTCTCGCCTTGCATGAAGGCCTGGAGGCGGGCGGGGATATCGACATCGATGTTGAGGATGTCGTCTACCTTCTCCTTGAACTTAGCGGGATGGGCCGTCTCGCAGAATACACCCACTTCGCCAGGCTTGAGGCCGTCTTTCAGGGCCTGATAGCCGCAGGCGCCGTGAGGATCGAGGATATAACCTGTCTCCTTGTGGCACTGACGCATGGCCTGACGGATCTGTTCGTCGCTGTAGGTGGCACCGCTGATGAGGCTGGTGATGCGCTGGTGGGTCTCTTCGGGCGAGAGCCTGTTGTTCTCGCTGTAGAGGTTGATGATGCGTGCGAAGTTCGAGGGGTCGCCTACGTCCATGGCGTTGGCAAGCGTCTGCTTTGAGGGCTTCGGCTCGTAACGGCCTGTCTGCAGGTAATTATAGAAGATGTCGTTGGCGTTGTTGGCAGCGATAAAGCGCTTCACGGGCAATCCCATCTGATGGCCGAAGAGGGCGGAGCAGATGTTGCCGAAGTTGCCTGACGGCACGCACATTACCAGATCCTCAATTTTTACATTTTTACATTTTTGAATTGTTACATTTTCCTTGAGGCGGGCGTAGGCATTGAAATAGTAGAAGGCCTGCGGCAGGAATCGGGCAACGTTGATGGAGTTGGCTGATGTCAACTTCATGTGCTGGTTCAGTTCGGCATCCATGAAGGCGTTCTTCACCAGAGCCTGACAGTCGTCGAAGACACCATCTACCTCAATGGCGGTGATGTTCTTGCCAAGCGTGGTAAACTGGCACTCCTGGATGGGGCTGACCTTTCCCTTCGGATAGAGCACGTAGACGTGGATGCCGTCTACGCCGAGGAATCCATTGGCAACGGCAGAACCCGTATCGCCGGAGGTGGCCACGAGGACGTTGACAAGCTTTGAGCTTTGAGCATTGAGCATTGAGCTTTGAGCATTGAACTTTGAGCTTTGAGCATTGAGGCTTGAACTTTCCTGACGGATGAAGTACTGCAGCAGACGGGCCATGAAACGGGCACCGACATCCTTGAAGGCGAGGGTAGGGCCGTGGAAGAGTTCGAGTGAGTAGATGTTGTCTGTCACCTTCACCACAGGGCAGTCGAAGGAGAGTGTGTCGTAGACAATCTGCTTCAGGGCATCGGCCTCTACGTCCTCGCCGAAGAAGGCATCGGCTACGGTATAGGCTATCTCCTGAAAGGACATCTTGTCTATGTTGTCGAAGAACGCTTTCGGCAGTGGCTTGATGCGCTCAGGCATGTAGAGACCTCGGTCTTCGGCCAGTCCCTTGACGACGGCCTTATGAAGGTCGGCGATGGGAGCATTACCGTTGGTACTATAGTATTTCATGTTTTATTCTGTTTATTGTTTAAAATCTATTGTTTATAGATGATCACTACTGAGCAACTCCTATGATATCTTCATAAGGGCGTGCATGAACTCATCGAGTTTGAGGAGGCCGTAAGCACCTGATACACAACTTACTTCGTCGTACTGCTGAACCTCGTCAGCATCGATGCCGCGATGCCAGATGAGGAACGGCACGGGCTGTCCGACGTGGATACGCATCTCTACTGGCGTCAGATGGTCTGGCAGTATGGCGATGCATACGGGCTCTGCCCACTTTGACACCTCTTGGTAGATGGGGGCTATCAGTCGCTGGTCGAGATACTCGATGGTCTTCAGTTTCAGTTCCAGGTCGCCGTCGTGGCCAGCCTCGTCGCTGGCTTCCACATGGACGAAGACGAAGTCGTCTTGCCTCAAGGCCTCGATGGCTGCCTGAGCCTTGCCTTCGTAGTTGGTGTTGGCCAGACCTGTGGCACCTGGAACCTCGACGATCTTCAGACCTGCATAATGGCCGATGCCTCGTATGAGGTCGACGGCAGAGATGACCGTGCCCGACTTTATCTGGGGATATTGTTGCATCAGCGTCTCCATCGAGGGACGATAGCCGCCGCTCCAGGGCCAGATGCTGTTGGCCTGACGCTCACCGCGCTTGGCCCGCTCGATATTGAAGGGGTGACTGGCCAGCAGGTCCTGAGACTTCAGGATCAGTTCGTTCAGCAGGTCGGCAGTCTGTTGGGGCGTGAGTCTGTTCGGTTCCTCCGGACAGTCTTCGGCCTTTACCAGCAACGGGCGCCATGCTTCGTTGGGGTGATCATGGGGTGGGGCACAGACAATGTGCTTGGAGCCGCCCTTGATGACGAGCAGGTGACGATACTGGATGCCTGTGATGAATTTCACACGCTCACATCCAGCCCGTTCATTAATGGGCTTGGCTAGCGTCTCGTTCAGATAGTCAATCAGCACACGGGCATCGTCGGTCTCCAGGTTTCCACCGTTGTGAGTGATGATCTTTCCGTCTGCCAGCGTGATGATGTTGCAGCGGATGGCAAAGTCGTCATCTGCCATCTCATAGCCTATCGATGCTGCCTCCAGGGGGCCACGGCCTTCGTACACTTTGTTGAGATCATAGCCAAGGATGGCTGTGTTGGCCACCTCGGAGCCAGGAGGAAAACCTTCGGGTACCGTGATGAGTCGTCCACAGCGGCCTTCGCGGGCCAACTGGTCCATCATGGGCTTATGGGCATATTGCAGTAAGGTCTTCCCACCGAGTCGCTCGACGGGAAGATCTGCCATGCCATCACCAAGTATGATGATATGCTTCATAAGTTAGATGTTTGCAATCGACATGATATTGGCGAAGACGCCGGCAGCAGTAACAGCAGCACCTGCGCCATAGCCCTGAATAAGCATCGGATACTCCTTGTAGCGCTCAGTGGTGAGCAGCACGATGTTGTTCGATCCCTCCAGGCCATAGAACGGATGGCCATAAGGCACTTCCTTGAGGGCAACACTGGTCTTGAATGATGACGTATCCTTCTCGTCGGCTTCCATCGTAGCCACAAAGCGCCAGCGCTTGTTCTCGGCCTCGAGCACCTTGCGGCGGGCCTCGAAGTCGGCATCCAGTTCAGGCAGCCGCTTCCAGAAGTCGTCGATAGAACCCTCGAAATAACTGTCAGGCACGAAGAGGTGCTTCTCCACGTCGTCCTGCTCCACCTTATAACCAGCCTCACGGGTGAGGATGACGAGTTTGCGGATCACATCGGTACCACTGAGGTCAATACGTGGGTCAGGCTCAGAGTAGCGCTGCTCCTTGGCTCGGCGTACAGTCTCGGAGAAGGGCACGTCGGCGGCTATCTCATTGAAGATGAAGTTCAGTGTTCCTGAGAGGATGGCCTCGATCTTCAGAATCTTATCACCAGAGTTGCACAGGTCGTTGATGGTGCCGATGATCGGCAGGCCTGCGCCTACATTGGTCTCATAGCGGAACCATACGCCACGGTCGCGGGCCGTCTGCTTCAGTTTCAGATAACTGTCATAGTCGCTGGAGGCTGCGATCTTATTGGCTGCTACTACTGATATGTTGTGCTCCAGGAAAGTCTGATAGAGGCTGGCTATCTGACGGCTGGCGGTACAGTCTACGAATACGGAGTTGAAGATGTTCATCTTCACGATCTCATCCCGCATGTGCTCTGTATTGGCCGGATAGCCTGCACGTAGGATCTTCTCATAGTTGTCGAGGTCGATGCCGTCACGGTCTAATACGAAGTTGTCGACATCAGAGATACCCACTACGTTCAGTTGCAGGCGCTTGGTCTGCATCAGGTATTGCTGCTGGGTACGTATCTGCTCAAGCAGCATGCCGCCAACAGTACCGATACCGCAGATAAAGAGGTTGAGCACCTTGTATTCAGAGAGGAAGAACGAGTCGTGGAGTACGTTGAGGGACTTCCTCAGGAATCTGCCATCAACGACGAACGAGATGTTTGTCTCTGAGGCACCCTGTGCACAGGCAATCACGGAGATGCCAGAACGGCCCAGCGTGCCAAACAACTTACCGGCGATGCCTGGTGTCTGCTTCATGTTCTCACCTACGATGGCAATGGTAGCCAGACCACTCTCCACCAGCATGGGATACATGGCACCTGTTTCAATCTCTTTGGCAAACTCGGCATTCAGAACCTCTGCAGCGGCTTCTGCATCTTCGTCACGCACACCAATAGAGGTGGAGTTCTCGGAAGATGCCTGTGACACCATGAAGACGGAGATGCCCTTGTTAGCCAATGTGGTGAAGATACGACGGTTTACACCAATGACACCCACCATCGAAAGACCTGTCACCGTGATCAGTGAGGTGCCCTTGATGCTCGAGATTCCCTTGATGGGCTTGTTGTCGTCTTCGATCTTTGCCTTGATGAGGGTGCCTGGGTGTTCGGGATTGAAGGTGTTCTTCACCTTAATGGGTATATTCTTGACGCAGACGGGATAGATGGTCGGCGGGTAAATAACTTTCGCACCGAAGTTACAGAGTTCCATCGCCTCTACGTATGAGAGTTCGTTGATGGTATAAGCGCTCTTGATTACTTTGGGGTCGGCAGTCATGAAACCGTCTACGTCAGTCCAAATCTCAAGCACTTCTGCATTGAGTACGGCGGCTAATATAGAAGCGGTGTAATCGCTGCCACCACGACCTAAGTTAGTCGTCTCGTGGGTGTCACGGTCTCTGGCGATGAAACCAGGCACTACATAGACGCTCTTGTCACTGATATCCTTGAATGTCTCTTTCACTAACTGAGTCGTCAGGTCGGCATCAATCACATGCTTGCCCAATTTCTTCTCAGTCCGGATGAAATCGCGGCTGTTCATGCGAATGCCGTTCTTGATCATCGCTGCCACGATGTGGGAACTCAGACGCTCACCGTAAGAAACGATCGTGTCCTCAGTCTTCTTCGAGAGGTCATGGATCAGGTACACGCCATAGAAGATACTCTTTAACTGGTCAAAGAGTTGGTCTACGTTGTTAAATAAATCTACGCGCTTTTTGTCGTCTGTGATGATGGTGTCGATCATCTGGTGGTGACGCTTGACCATCGCGTCGAATTCCTCGCGATAGTGCTCGTCGCCCTGTTTGGCCATCTGCGACGTGGCAATCAGTTTGTCGGTGATGCCGTCGAGTGCGCTTACTACTACAATGACAGGTTGCGTCCGAGCCTCTGTCTCCACAATTTCTTTTAAGCTCAAAATGCTTTTTACGGAACCTACGGACGTTCCGCCGAATTTCATTACTTTCATATTTCTATGCAATTTATCTTACCGTCGGTACCCCTTCACAATGGGGGACTTCTCCAACGGCGGTGCAAAGGTAATGCAATTAGTCAAAATAACAAAATAAATCGCGAACTTTTTCGCGATTTACCTTGATTTACTTGCGTCCGTAGTTGCTGTGTGGATTGATTCTCTGTTGTCTCCTCAACTCTTTGCCGGCATAAGGACGTGCTGGCGGAGAGTAACTCTTGCGTGGATTGCCTGGGCCTTTGTAGTCCTGATAGTGGCTTGGGCGATTTGAATACATGCGGTGCCTGTCTGTGTAGTAATTATAGATGGTGAAACTCCACACGTTCCGTGAGTTGCTCATTGGACGATAAAAATACTTCGTCTTCTTATAGAGATGGTACTGGTAGTCGGAGAGTACAAACCGCATGTCTGCATCGCGGCGGGACTGGCAGACGCTGGGACGTTCGCCCTGTATGGCAACGCCAATCACGAAGTCGAGGTTGATCTCGTATACATTATTTAATTGTGCAGAAGAAAGCCCCAGTTCGTAAGCCATCTTGTCTGTGAGGAACAATGCATGCTCACGGGCTTCATTAAAAGTCATTGCTGCGGCAGAGGTGACTATCGTCACCATCAGCGCCATGATTGTCATGAATTTTTTCATAATCGTCACTGTTTTATAATTTGGTAATCATGCTGCAAAGTTAATGATAAATATTCAAGTTTGCAAGCGTTTTTCCCTATTTTGAGTGAGGGAAATCCCTAAAAGGTCTTTATTTTGGTTGTTATTTCAAAAAATCGACTTAATTCTTTTGGATTTTGATAAATAATGAGTACTTTTGCAGCACATAATATAATTAGGCATAGAATGCTTCAATATCAGGATATAAAGAAGAATCTTAAGAAAGACCTTTCTGGGCTTCCTTCTCTGAAGGTAGCCCTTGTTGGAGATACAGCCACCCAATTTTTAGCAACAGCCATCAAGGGCATGGGCGTAGAGAGAGGCTATTGTATCGATTTGTTTGAGGCAGAGTATAATCAAGTCGAGCGCCAGTTCTTGGACCCGTCAAGTGAGTTGTATGAATTTGATGCTGATATCATCGTCGTATTTCAGTCAACTCACAAACTGGGCGAGTATCATAGTGTTCTTCCTGTAGACCGCCAAGCTGTTCTTGCAGAAGAACGATTGTCGTTTGTGGCCTCCATCTGTGATAATCCTGCGATAGCTAATAAAAAGATTATTTACTTTAACTATCCTGAGATTGAAGACACTGTCTTTGGAAGCTATGCCAATAAGGTGACGTCGTCGCTAACCTATCAGGTGAGAAGACTCAACTATGAGCTGATGAATCTCTCACAGCAATACCCGAATCTCTTCATTTGTGACTTGGCAGGCCTTCAGAATAAGTTCGGGCGTGATTTTATGTTCGCTCCAAACGTGTATGTCAGTACGGAAATGATCCTGAGTGTCGATGCCCTTCCATACGTAGCCTCAAGGGTTATGGATATTGTCTGTGCCATTAAGGGGCAGTTTAAGAAATGTCTGATTCTCGACCTTGACAATACGGTGTGGGGAGGAGTTATCGGTGACGATGGATTGGAAGGCATTCAACTTGGTCATGGGCTGGGAATAGGTAAAGCCTTTACTGAGTTCCAGATGTGGGTGAAGAAACTTAAGCAACGTGGTATCATCATCTGCGTAGCCTCAAAGAACAATGAAGAAACGGCTAAGGAACCGTTTGAGAAGCATCCAGACATGATTCTGAAGTTGGACGACATTGCTGTGTTCCAAGCCAATTGGGAAACAAAGGTCGACAATATCCGTACAATTCAGAGCATCCTCAATATCGGTTTCGACTCAATGGTGTTCCTTGATGACAATCCCTTCGAACGTAATATGGTTCGTGAGAATATCAAGGGCATTACTGTTCCAGAACTTCCTGAAGATCCGGGAGAATACTTGGAATACCTTTATTCTTTGAACCTGTTTGAAACGGCCAGTTATAGCAATGCCGACAAAGACAGGACAAAGCAATATCAGGTGGAGGCTAAACGCGTTTCCCTGTCAAAGACATTCACGAATGAGGCCGACTTCCTCAAGTCGCTGAATATGGTGTCGACGGTCAGTGGTTTTACGAAGTTCAATACGCCTCGTGTCGCACAACTTTCTCAGAGAAGCAACCAGTTTAACCTGAGGACTATCCGCTATACGGAGGCAGACATAACTGCGTTGGCAGAAGATCCGAACGTGATAGACCTTAGTTTCACCCTTGAGGACAAGTTTGGCGACAATGGCCTGATAGCTGTCATTATTATGAAACGGAAAGATGCAGAAACGCTTTTCGTTGATACTTGGTTTATGAGTTGCCGAGTGCTGAAGCGTGGCATGGAAAACTTTACCCTTAATACGATGGTAGAGCGTGCCAAGAGTGCTGGCTACAAGAAGATTATCGGAGAGTATCTGCCTACGCCCAAGAATAAGATGGTAGAGAACCACTATCCAGGTTTGGGCTTTGCGAAGATAGAGAATGCAGAGACGGCCTGCTTCGAATTGGATGTCGAGGCTTATCAGCCCAGGGAGTGTTATATAGAGGTCAAGGCACTATGAGCTACACAACAGATCATGTAGGCTATCTGACTGGAGATATCATTTCCACGGCAAAAGAGTTCGAAAGACTGGGCTATGTCGCTGGCAAGATTGTAAATGACGATACCCAACGGACAAGGATTTGTTTCTTGACAAAGCCAGGGGAGGTGCGCATAGAGCTGGTGGAACCCTATGAGGACAACAAAACCATGCAGAAGATGCTGACAAAGCGAGGCGTTTCGCCGTACCACATATGCTATGAGGTTGACGATGTGGATCAAGAATATGACAGACTTATTCAGGAGAACTGGACAGCCTTGTTCAAGCCTGTGGCAGCACCAGCATTCGATAATAGGAAAATATGCTATTTCTGGAATTCTGAAATAGGGTTTATAGAGTTAGTGAATCGTGAAAAGTAATAATATAATATAATAAGGTATTATGGAAAGACAAGAAATTTTTGAGAAACTGAATGAGATTTTTACAGACGTGCTTGATCTCGATGAGTGTAATTTGACGGATGAGACAAGTGCCAATGATATAGAGGAATGGGATTCGCTGAGTCACATTCAACTTATCGTAGCTATCGAAAAGGCTTTTAAAATCAAGTTCACCTCTCTTGAAATCATGAAATGGAACAACGTAGGAGAGATGGTTGACTCGATGATGGAAAAACTGTAGGATGGTAGTCAACTCTGTCAGGTTCCTCTTCTTCTTTATAGTAGTATTCACCATCTACTATCTGCCGTTCACAAAGAAGATTCCTCGCCGTCAAAACATCTGGCTGCTGCTGGCGAGTTATTTCTTCTATGGAATGGTCGACTGGAAGATGGTGGCGATACTGCTTCTTGCGACCATTGGATTCTATTTTTTAGGACTGGGACTGAAGGCTGTGATGGTGAAAGGCTGTACGAAGCAGGCTTCACTGTTGACAACGTTTGGCGTAGCCTTGGGCATCTGTTTGTTGTTGTACTTCAAATACCTTAATTTCTTTGGCGAGTCGATTGCAGAACTGCTCAATGCCGTTGGACTGAAGGCAACGTGGACAACCTTAAACATCATAGTGCCTGTCGGCGTGAGTTTCTTTACGTTCAAATTGATCAGTTATCTGATAGAGATTCATCGAGAACATATCGAACCGTCAAGGGACATGGTGGAGTTTGCCACCTATATCGCATTCTTCCCAACGCTACTTTCTGGGCCTATCGACCGTCCCAACACTTTTATCCCTCAGCTCAGGAGATCACATTCCTTGGATTATGCACAGGCTGTAGATGGTTGTCGTCAGATCCTTTGGGGTATGTTTACAAAAGTCTGTATCGCTGACCATCTGGCTCTGGTGACAGACTATGTGTGGGCCGACTACTCCCATCAGTCAGGATCGACTCTTTTGATCTGGACATTGCTTTATACCATGCAGATCTATACCGATTTCGATGGTTATTCGAACATGGCCATTGGCGTGGGTAAGATCTTGGGTTTCAACATAACCCGCAACTTCAACCATCCATTGCTGGCTCGAAATATCGCTGAGTTTTGGCGTAACTGGCATATCTCACTGACATCGTGGATTACCGATTATGTGTTCATGCCACTTAATATCGCTTTCCGCAATATGGGCAGTTGGGGTGTGATGCTGGCCGTAACCATTAATATCGTACTTATAGGTCTCTGGCATGGATCAAACTGGACATTTGGACTTTTTGGACTTTACCATGCTATGCTTTACGTGCCGCTGGTGTTATCTGGAGCGTTTGGGAAGAATAAGAAACTGCGTCCCAACGATTATGGCCTGCCTAAACTGAAGGATTTCTCCAAGATGGTGTTGAACTATTTATTGGTGTCGCTGGGCTTCATTGTCTTTTATGCTAGCAGTGTTACGGATGCATATCGTTTCTTTAGTGGTATCGTGTCGGCGTCACTTTTCTCTATGCCGAGTTTGCCTGTCAAGAAAGCCACCATACTGTTTATGCTGATAGTACTGGTTCTGGAATGGACGACAAGGAAGAAAGAACACCCTCTACAACTGCCTGCAGATGGCATTTTCCGTTATACTGCTGTTCGTTATGCTCTCTATGCCTGCATTGGCCTGATGCTGTTCTTCTTTGCTGGTGAGGTCGAGACGTTTATTTATTTTAAGTTCTGACGCCATGAAGAAGTTTCTCCTCAAGTTATCATACACAGTTCTGCCAGTGTTCCTTTTGCTTTTCGGACTGACGGCATACGTCACTCTTTACGTTACTCCAAGGACTACAGGCGATCTGGGGCATCTTGGGTTGATACCATTTGATTGTCAAGATGATAGTACGGAGGAGTCGATGGAACTGTTGTTTACGGACATCCGACAGTCGGACAGCCTGCGGCATGTTCATGCAGATGTCCTTACTGTTGGTGACTCATTCTCCAAGATGGGGCGGTTGGGCTATCAGAATTATCTCGCTGCTCAAGATGTTTCTGTGGTAAATTGTACAAGAGAGCTATACGATAATCCCTTTCAATATGCGTATAATATTCTGGATTTGGGATTGGTAGACTCTACTAATGTCAAGGTGCTGGTTGTTCAGGTAGGCGAACGTGACCTTGTCAGTAGGGCAGAGGAGTTTGACGTAGACAAGGTTGATATGGTTGAGCTTGATCCAGAACCTCTTCCCAATACTGGTGGCGGAAGTCCTAATGCTTGGTCGCTCTTACGGGCCAGAGATTTTCTGATGTACCGCTTGCACTGGAGCCCTGTGTATGAGGTGACTCTTGACAGAGACTATTTCAACAGCCGGGAGCCTCGAAGCCTGTATTTTTATTGTGCTGATATTAGCAATGGTCTGAATATCGGCGAGTCGTCAAGGCAAAGAATTAAGACTGTTTTCCAAACCTTGTCCCAGAAGGCCGGGGATCGTGGTATTGCTTTGTTGTTGATGTTACCTGTCGACAAGTATGATCTGTATCAGGATCACATTGTCGATAATCCTTATCCTCGTAAGACTTATGTCGAGGATGCCTATGAGATTTTTGGCGATGTACCGAATGTCTTATTGTGTAAGCCCCTCTTGACGCCTTTAATAGAAAAAGGTGAGAAAGATGTGTTCTTGTTCGACGATAGTCACTGGAGCATTAAAGCTGCAGAGATCGTTGGTAAAGAGCTGAGTACAAGAGTTAAAGCGTTAATATACCATCAAGAGATATGAACTTTAATTCGCTCGAGTTCCTGGTGTTTCTGCCAATTGTGTTCCTGCTCTACTGGTTTGTGTTCCAGAAGCGCGAGTGGCAGAATCTGTTGGTAGTGACGGCCAGCTATGTGTTCTATGGCTGGTGGGACTGGCGATTCCTGTTCTTGATAGTGTTTACGTCGCTGTGCAGCTTCTATAGCGGTCTGCTGATAGAGCGGTGGCGGCGGAGTACCCCACAAAGTAACAACACGAAGGCTCGACTGGTATGTACCGCCAATCTGGTGGTAAATTTCTTGATCTTGGGAGTATTCAAGTATTATAACTTCTTTGCGGAGAGTCTGGTGCAGCTGTTCTGGCAGCTGTTCCACTACGAGCTGGGCTGGGTGACGCTGAACGTGGTGTTGCCCGTGGGTATCAGCTTCTATACTTTCCAGGCACTCAGCTATACTATCGACGTGTATCGGAAAGACGTGGCTGTCACCCATAATATCGTTGAGTTCTGTGCCTTCATCAGTTTCTTCCCGCAGTTGGTGGCAGGCCCCATCGAGCGGGCCAAGAACCTGCTGCCGCAGTTCCAGAAGGATCGCCATTTCGACTATGCGCAGGCTGTCGATGGCTGTAGGCAGATGTTGTGGGGATTCTTCAAGAAGGTGGTCATCGCTGACAGATGTGCTGCGAATCTTAACCCATTGTGGGACAACTATGCCGACTACTCTGGCGTGAGCCTCTGGGGACTGGCGCTGCTGTTCACCTTCCAGATCTACTGCGACTTCTCGGGCTACAGCGATATCGCTATCGGCTGCGCCCGATTGTTTGGCATCAGGTTGCAGAGCAACTTCAACTATCCTTATCTCTCCAAGTCGATACCCGAGTTCTGGCGCAGGTGGCATATCTCGCTGATGACGTGGTTCCGCGACTATGTCTATTTCCCCCTTGGTGGCAGCCGTTGCAGTCTGTGGAAGGTCGTCCGCAACACGTTCATCGTGTTCGGCATCAGCGGCTTGTGGCATGGAGCCAACTGGACGTTCGTCTGCTGGGGTTTGTATCACGGCAGCCTGGTCGTGCTATACAGGCTGTTTGTAAAACGGGGGCACGAGAGTGGCCATCATCAGCAGCAAGACATATCTCACACCCTCGCACCTTCGCACTCCCGCATCCTCGGAAGAATCAAAGATATATGTAATGTGACGCTGACGTTCCTGCTGGCTGTTATTGGCTGGGTGATCTTCCGTGCAGAGAATATCTCTCAGGCTTGGGACTTCGTCAGCAGGATGATCCTGACGGCCTTTGATGATTTCCATTTCCGTTTGGGAAGTGCCAATACTTTCATTGCAATCCTGTTGCTCTTCATTGTCGAGTATCTGCAGCGCGACAAAGCGCATGTGCTCCAGTTCCCTGACAATAGGCTGTTCCGCTGTTCTACGGTACGCTATTCGCTTTACGCTTCTATCGTACTTCTGCTTTTCTTCTATGCTGGTGAGGTCCAAACATTTATATATTTCCAATTCTGACGATGAAGAAATTCCTGATTAAAATCTCATACTTGGTCTTGCCAATATATTTGTTGATGTTGGGGCTCGTGGCATACGTCACTTTTTATGTCAGTCCTCGTGCTGACACAGGCGATTTGGGCAACCTGGCTCTGATCCCCTTTGGGACGGAGTATATTCAGGCGATAGGTGAGAAAGAGATGAAGGACACCTTGTTTACAAAGGTCAATCATACAGAAGAACTGCGCAATATCCATGTTGACGTGCTGACAGTGGGCGACTCTTTCTCTCAGCAGGGTAGTGCTGGCTATCAGAACTATATGCCTGGGGAAGGACTTACTGTCGCCAACTGTAGGCGAAGCCTTTATGAGAACCCCATGCAGTATGCCAGCAACATTCTTGACTGGGGCGTTATTGATTCCACAAACACCAGTGTGCTGGTTGTAGAAGTGGCTGAGCGTGACTTTGCCCTGAGCGTAGACCGTTTTAATGAGAGCAAGGTTGAGGTTCCTGAGCCTATGGCAGCTGTTGATAATGAAGAACGTAATCCTAATAAATGGTCGCTTCTCCGAGCCCGTGATTATGTCCTGTACAGATTAGCAGGGCGTAGTCCTGTTTATGAGGTAGACTTGAATAGGGATTTCTTCAGCAGTCGTGAACCGAGGAAATTGTATTTTTATGATTGCGATATCAAAAATGGGGTCACCATCGATGAGGCTGTTGTCCCAAAGATGAAGAAGGTGTATGATCTGCTGACTCAAAAGGCAAACGAACGAGGCATCAAGCTACTGATGATGATGGCCGTTGATAAATACGACCTCTATCAAGACTATATAGTTGATAATCCATACCCTCCGAAACGGGTAAACGAGGATGTACGTCAAATACTTGGAGATATACCTGAGGTCATGCTCTGCAAAGACTGCCTGCTGCCTCTCATTGAAAGAGGGGAGAAGGATGTCTTCCTCTTTGATAACACGCATTGGAGCTACAAAGGCTCTGAGGCCGTTGGTAAGGAGCTGAGCAGGAGGGTAAAACAGATGATAAATAGAAAAGAAAACAATAATAATATTTCGTTTAACTCAATTATTTAACAACAATGAAAACAATTAGATTATGGACAATGCTGGCAGCCATGTTGCTGAGTTGCGGAATCGCCAATGCGCAAACAGAAGGCGATGAGAATGCTACTACGCCGACTAATGAGGTCGTGTCAGGCGATGACAATGGTGACGAGAAAGCTGGGGTGGAGATCACTTCAGGCGATGTTAACCAAGATGGCAAGTTGAACATCGAAGACGTGGCTGCTGCTGCAGATTCGATCTTGGAGAATAAGCAGGGTGGATCTGCTGATGTCTATAAAGACCAAAAGGTGAACGCTATCGACGTAGTGACTGTTGTCAATCTGATCAAGGAAACTAATTACTTCTTGCTTGGTACAGAAGCACCCACGAGCGACAATTACACCACCATAGATGGCGTAGTCACCTATGAGTCTATTGACAAAGTCTTGGAGGATGCTGATGCTCATACTCTCGAAGTAGAAGCAGGCGAGGCTGGCGTGCTCTTCTGCCCTGCAAGCTGGGAAGTCAAAGACGCGGTGCTTCAGAACGAAGAAGACGGCACTATCTACGAGCTGACATCAGCAGAAACAGACATCGACGGCTACGCTCTCTTCCAGACAGAAAAAATCGAAACTGCTGCTACACTAAAGCTGAAGTCGAAGGCTGATGCTGAGGAATATCTGGAAAGCCTCACCCCAGCCGAACCAAAGTACTTCTGGCTGGGTTACACGTACCCAACGTCCAACAACTTCCCAATGTTAGGTGATAAAGAGCAAGAAGGAATTGTAACCACCTATACGTCTCTTGCTGAAGCTATGGAAAAAGCCTCTCGTGTTTATTCCGCTTCTGAACAAGCAGTTGTAATGTATCCCTCAAGCTGGGGTGATGAAGATGATATCGTATTCTTCGATGCTGCCAATAAGAAGTATTATGCTGTAAAAAAGAAAGAGCTAAAAGACTTTCCCGATTACACTTACTACGAGTCAGCAGATAAAATTGGTGTAGTAACCACGATTACCTTGTCGACAAAAACTAAAGCAGAGGCTGCTGGAGCATCCCTGTATGTATATGTGGCACCAACTCCTACTCCTACTCCTACTCCTACACCCACTCCTACGCCTACTCCTACGCCTACGCCAACACCAACACCTACTCCCACTCCTACACCGGTTACGGGCGGGTCTTATGCTCAGTATACTGGTGGAAATGGAATTAAATATGTAATAACGAATAATTGTGGTGTAGAAGTACGATTGTCTGGTTATATAACTCTTAACGTATCAAAAAATCCTAATGACTGGGCAAATTCAACACAAATCAAAACTAATATACATGGATATACTCAGTATAACGATATCATTATACCAGCTGGCGGAACTTATACCTCGCCTGAAATAACAACGATTGAACCAGTATATGGAGAATATCTCGGTACTAATTTTACTGATGGCAATTGGTATTTTATGAATAGGGATAACAGTGAATACGTTCATTCGCTATACATATATTCAAGAATATGGCAAAAATCTAAAGGCGAAAACAAAGGATCTAATCATATGTATGTTGTGGCTCCACCTCAAGACACGAAACTTCTAAGAGGTTATACCTATTATCTGAATTTGAATTGGAAAAACCCCGAAGCAAGTTTATGGCCAGATACAAGTGGTCACTATGTAATATTAGGTTATTTAAAAACAGGCTTGTAATGATAGACGGAGACAGAAGATCGTGAAGTAAGCACGACACGATTCTCTATATCTTGAAAAGGCAGGAGTCTCAACAAACGAGGCTCCTGCTTTCTGTTTATACGCTATTGATGTGCCGGAAACACATTGTAAAGCCAGATTACCGGGCTTTCTGCTCATCTTCGGCCATCTTTCGGTAAGACATCGACAGGCTTTCTGCAAGCCTTCAGACTGCATCCGACGGCTTTTCACTATCTGCGTGCATCGCTAATTATTTAAGCTTTTATTTGTTTGGATAAAGTATTTTTCGTACCTTTGCATGCGAAATAGTGTATTTGTTAAGTGAAGTATAATATGCAGATGACTATCAAGAGGCTCTTAGCGGTATGCCTGGCGCTGATGCTGATGCCAGCAGCCTTGATGGCTCAAGGCACGGAGAAGGGCAGGCAGTACTGCTCTGGTACGCTGCCGATCATGTTCATCAATACCAATGAGCCTGTCACGACCAAAGAGTATTACATAACAGCTACTTGCTATATCGACGCCTTAGGGCAGCAGGGGTATGAGTCGCTGGGCTCGGCCGAGTCGCCGTTGCTGCTGGGCATCAAGGGTCACGGCAACCACACGTGGAAGCACTACGACAAGAAGCCTTATCGCCTGAAGTTCCAGGACAAGGTGGCACCGTTGGGGATGAGGGATAACCGCCACTTCACGCTGCTGCCTCATGCCGACGACGACATGGTGTGCCTTCGCAATACCGTGGGCTTCGAGCTGAGCCGGCTCATCGGGATGGCCTACACGCCTGCCCAGGAGCCTGTGGAGGTGGTGCTCAACGGCGACTATGTGGGTCTGTATATGCTGACGGAGAAGATCCGTGTGGGCAGGAACCGCGTGGAGATAACGGAGCAGGAAGACCTGGCCACAGACCCGGAGGAGATAACGGGTGGCTGGCTGCTGGAGATTGACAACTACGAGTATGACGGGCAGATATACATACCAGACACTACCAACGACCAGAACAGCGTGAATATCACCATTCATGAGCCGGAGGAACTGTCACAGGAGCAGCGAAGCTATATCACGGACTTCGTTAAGAAGGCCGACGAAGCCATTCATTCCGCCAATAAGTCCAGCAAGGTATGGGAGCGATACATCGATATGGATACCTTGGCGCGCTATTATATCGTCAGGGAGATCGTAGACGATGCCGAGTCGTTCCGCGGCAGCTGCTATATCCATAAGGACAGGGGGGCGGACACGAAGCTGATATTCGGCCCCGTATGGGACTTTGGCAATGCCTTCCAAAGGGGGCACAATCAGTTTATATGGGTGGATCCGCCCTATGGTGCTGTGTGGATAAAGAAGATCTATATGTTCAACAGGTTCAAGGAGTGTGTCAAGTCGATCTGGCAGCCTTTCCTTGGTACCTATTATCCCAAGCTGGACAAGCGCATCGATGACTTTATCGAGCGCATCCGCTATGCGGTGGATAAGGATGTGGCCCGCTGGCCCGGACTGTATACAGGCCCGATCGACAGTAGGAAGCAGCTCATGAAGCAGTGCCTCTCAGAGAAGGTGGCCTTCCTGGTGAGCGAATGGGGCGAGGGCATCGAAGTGATAGATGGCATATCGGCCCCAGTGGCGACGAGCGGCAATGACCCTTACTGGTACTCGCTGGATGGGCGGCGGCTTAGTGCCGAGCCTTCAAGGCCTGGCCTGTATATACACGGGGGCAAGAAGGTGGTGGTTCGATGACAGGAGTGTTTAATCGCTAATTAAGGATAATGAGTATAAAGCGTGTTCTCTCGTTTGATGTGATGCGCATCGTGGCGGCCTTCTCCATCGTGGTGCAGCACGTCAGCGGCCAGTTCCTGGCAGAGGTGTTCCCTTCAGCAGAGTGGGAGGTGAGGAATCTGTACACATCTGTGTCCCAATGGGGCGTGGCGGTGTTCTTCATGATTTCTGGCGCTTTGTTCCTCTCCCCTGATAAGCCACTGGTCGTCAGGCGTCTCTTTAGTAAGAATCTCTTGCGGGTGGTCTATGCCTTCCTTTTCTGGTCTGCCGTCTACTTCCTGGTTACTGAGGACATAGGCCAAGGAGTGAAGATCGGCTTTATAAGCATTCTCAAGGGGCCGCCTCACTTCTGGTTCCTGAAGGTGATGATTGGCATCTATCTGATACTGCCTGTTCTGAAGGCGATTGCCTCGCACGAGAAGGCGTTCAGCTATCTCGTGGTGGTGGCACTAATCACGACGTTCGTCATCCCGTCAGTGTTCAGCCACATGGCGCTGTTCAACCCCCAGCGTATGCAGGTGCTGGCCGACTATTACGATGGCTTCGGGCTGCCTTCACTATACTTTATCACTTACTTTGTCTTAGGCCATTGGCTCTTCTCCCATACGATTTCCTGCCGCATGAGGAAGATAATCTATTTGGTGGCAGCCTTGAGCGTGGTGGCAGGGGCCATCGGAACCCGCTGGCTGTCGTTCAGGTTGGGCATGAGCCACAATTTCTTTTACGACGACCTGCATCCCTTTGTCCTTATCCAGGGGGTGGCGGTGTTCGTGTTCCTGAAAGACCGCTTCGTGAGCCTGTCTCCACAATGGAGCAAGACGGTGGTCAGTCACTCAAACTATAGCTTTGGTATATATCTGGTGCATCCGCTTATCATGTACATCTTTACAGGCATCCTTGGATTCAGTTCTTCGGCCTTCAGTCCTGCCTGGTTTATTCCTGTGTATATCGTTTTCGTCTATATCCTCTCTTATTGCTTAGTGCGGTTCATCAGTATGATTCCCTTCATGAGAAAGTTTGTGATGTGACGACTTTATAAATATCGCTTATATTATGACAAACGAATATCAGATGCGGGTAGAGCCGCAGGTGGCAGCTCAGGAGAATTTGCTGAGACGACGGATCGCTGATGAGCAGGGCATCGACGAGCGGACGATTTACGGCGTGAGGATTCTGCGGCGGAGCATCGATGCGCGGCAGCGGCAGATATGGGTGAACCTGACGGTGAGGGTCTATGTGAATGAGCAGCCGCAGGACGATGCCTACCAGCGTACGGACTATCCCAACGTCGAGGGCCGCCCTCAGGTGATTGTCGTCGGAGCAGGGCCTGGCGGGCTGTTCGCGGCACTGAGGCTGATAGAGCTGGGGCTGAGGCCGGTAGTGCTCGAGCGGGGCAAGAATGTTCATGAGCGAAAGAAGGACCTGGCCAACATCACCAAGACCCAGAAGGTAGATGCCGAGAGCAATTATTGTTTTGGCGAGGGTGGGGCGGGGGCCTATTCTGACGGAAAGCTCTACACCCGCAGCAAGAAGCGTGGCAATATAGAAAAGATACTTAATGTGTTCTGTCAGCATGGTGCCTCTACGTCCATCTTGGCTGATGCCCATCCCCATATCGGGACCGACAAGCTGCCCAAGGTGATAGAGGCCATGCGCAATACCATCCTCAGGTGTGGGGGAGAAGTGCACTTCCAGACCAAGATGACGAGGCTGATTTTTCGTGGAGTGAGGAGTGGGGAGTGTGGAGTGAGATTACCTATCAGCGGAGAAGAGTTAATAGTCATTGGAGTGGAGGCAGAAGACATCTCTTACTCCTCACTCCTCACTCCACACTCCTCGAAGGAATTCTTCGGCCCTGTCATCCTGGCCACAGGTCACTCAGCCAGAGATGTTTACCGCTATCTGGCTGAAGCAAAGATCGAAATTGAGGCAAAGGGAATCGCTGTCGGCGTGAGACTGGAGCATCCGTCTCAGTTGATCGACCAAATACAGTATCACTCCAAGCAGGGTAGGGGGCGCTGGCTGCCTGCCGCGGAGTATTCGATGGTGACTCAGGTGGATGGACGAGGGGTGTACTCTTTCTGTATGTGTCCTGGCGGCTTCGTCATCCCAGCTGCTACAGACAAGGAGCAGATTGTGGTGAATGGTATGAGTCCGGCCAGTCGCGGCACCCAATGGAGCAACAGCGGCATGGTGGTCGAAGTGAGACCGGAAGACCTTGACGATAACCAGTATCCGATAGCCAATAACCCCTTGAGGGTGATGCAATTCCAGGAAGAGCTCGAGAGGATGTGCTGGCAGCAAGGGAATATGAGGCAGACGGCTCCTGCCCAGCGGATGGCAGACTTCGTGAACGGTCGTCTTAGCTATGACCTGCCTAAATCGTCGTATGCGCCAGGATTGATTTCCAGTCCCCTTCATTTCTGGCTGCCAAAGATGATTACGAAGCGGCTGCAGGAAGGCTTCAAGACTTTCGGGCGCCAGGCACACGGCTTCCTGACCAATGAGGCGGTGATGATAGCCGTAGAGACACGGACAAGCAGTCCGATACGGATCGTCAGGGATAAAGACACGCTTCAGCATGTCCGTATCCAAGGACTTTTCCCTTGTGGAGAAGGAGCAGGCTATGCCGGCGGCATCGTCTCCGCAGGTGTCGATGGCGAGCGATGTGCCGAGAGTGTGGCAGCCAGCTATAAACGATAAACTATCAACTATTAACAAAATAAACTCCGAAAAAGTTTGGAAGTTCCAAATCTTTTTCGTATCTTTGCAAGGTGAACAATTGATATCAGTTTAACTAAAAGATAACGCTCTATGAACAGGGAGGAAAAATTCGTTATTACGATCAGCCGCCAGTTCGGAACAGGCGGACATGAGATTGGTGCAGAGCTGGCTCGCCGGCTTGGTGTGAAATTGCTGGATAAGCAAATCCTGAACGAGGTTGCGAAGCGAAACAGGGTGGTGGAAGAGGCCATGGAGAAGATCGAGGCCCGCAATCCGTTGTGGCGCGACGACTTTACCAACTTCTACCAGAACTACATGAGTAAGGCCGAGTATGATGGTGCTGAGCACGATCAGACGTCGCACGAACTTTTTGATGCTCAGGCAGAGACCATCAGGAGGATTGCCGCCAAGGAGTCGTGCGTCATCGTGGGTCGCTGCGGCTTCCATATCTTCGCCGACCATCCGAATGCCTTGAAGATCTTCATCCACTCTACGGAGGACTGCCGTAAGCGCAGGATAGCCAAGAAGTATGGTCTGGATCTGCGGGATGCAGCAGCCATGGTGGTTGACAACGACTACAGCCGAGAACTCTATACGAAGACTTTCACGGGTAAGGACTGGACGGATGCACGTAATTATGACATCTCGATCGATGTCCGTAAGTTCGGCATTAACGGCGCTGTGGATTTCTTAATGAACTGTCTTGAATAGTTTTCTTGAGAAAAATTTGTGTATATACTGATTTTTTAGTACCTTTGCACGCTGAAATTTCACAAGTTGGTAATTACTAAAGAATCGGTATAATGAATATTTCCTACAAATGGTTGAAGGAATACGTTGATTTCGACCTGACGGCCCAGCAGGTGTGTGATGCCCTGACGTCAACAGGCCTCGAAGTCGACGCATTGGAAGAGGTACAGAGTATCAAGGGTGGTCTGAAGGGTCTTTATGTGGGCAAGGTGCTCACTTGTGAAGCCCATCCCAACAGTGACCATCTGCATGTGACGACAGTAGACTTAGGCAAGGGCGAGCCCTCACAGATTGTTTGTGGCGCCCCCAATGTGGCTGCGGGTCAGAAGGTGATCGTGGCCGACCTGGGTTGTGTGCTCTATGATGGCGACAAGGAGTTTGTCATCAAGAAATCCAAGTTGCGTGGCGTCGAGTCAAACGGTATGATCTGTGCAGAGGATGAGATCGGTATCGGCAACGACCATTCCGGCATCATCGTCCTCCCGGAGGATGCCGTGGTAGGCACGCCTGCCGCTGAGTATTATCATCTGGAGAGCGACTGGCTCATTGAGGTGGACATCACCGCCAACCGTGCTGACGGCTTGAGCCACTGGGGTGTGGCCCGCGACCTGTATGCCTGGCTGAAGAGCAATGGCTACGAGACGCAGATGCACCGTCCTGACTGTTCTAAGTTCAAGGTCGACAATCACAATCTGCCTATCGAGGTAACCATCGAGAACCAGGAGGCCTGCAAGCGCTATGCCTGTGTCAGTATCACCGACTGCGAGGTGAAGGAGAGTCCAGACTGGCTGAAGAACAGACTGACCACCATCGGCCTTCGTCCTATCAATAATATCGTAGACATCACGAACTATATCATGATGGCCTATGGCCAGCCGCTGCATACCTTCGATGCCGACATGGTGAAGGGACATAAGATTGTCGTAAAGACGATGCCCGACGGAACACCGTTCCAGACGCTCGACGGCGTGGAGCATAAACTCTCTGACCGCGACCTGGCCATCTGTAATGCCGAGGAGCCGATGTGCATCGCCGGCGTCTTCGGTGGTAAGGGTAGCGGCACGTATGAGACCACGAAGAATGTTGTGCTCGAGAGTGCTTACTTCCATCCCACATGGATCCGTAAGAGTGCCCGCCGTCATGGTCTGAGCACGGATGCCTCGTTCCGCTTCGAGCGTGGCGTCGATCCCAATGGCACCATCTATGCGCTGCAGCAGGCTGCCATCCTCTGTCAGGAACTGGCAGGCGGTAAGGTGTCGATGGAGATATGTGATGTCTATCCCGAGCCCATCAAGAATGCTGTCGTAGACCTGAGTTTCAAGTATGTCCACGACCTGGTGGGTAAGGACATCGATCCGGAGGTCATCAAGGCCATCTGCCTCTCGCTTGAGATGGAGATCAAGTACGAGAACGAGCAGGGACTGACCCTTGAGATACCAGCCTACCGTGTCGACGTGCAGCGTCCCTGTGATGTCGTCGAGGATATCCTGCGTATCTATGGATATAATAATGTGGAGATTCCCACGCAGTTGAAGAGCTCGCTCGTCATCAAGGGCGATGAGGACCAGAAGCACAAACTGGCCAATCTCGTGAGCGAGCAGTTGGTAGGCGAGGGCTTCAACGAGATCCTGAACAACTCGCTCACCAAGTCGGCCTATTACGGCGACCAGCAGGATACCCTCGTCCACATCATGAATCCGCTGTCGAGCGATCTGAACGTGATGCGCCAGACGCTGCTCTTCGGTGGCCTGGAGAGCATTCAGCACAACGTGAACCGCAAGCGTCAGAACCTGCGCTTCTTCGAGTTCGGCAATGTCTATACCTTCTCGCCAGAGAAGCAGAACGACGACGAGCCGATGCCGGCCTACAAGGAACAGTATCATGCCGCTCTCTGGGTGACGGGTAAGCGAGTCGAAGGCTCGTGGGCCCACCAGAACGAGGACTCTACCTACTACGAACTGAGTGCTTATGTAGAGAATATCTTCCGTCGCATAGGTGTCAAGCCAGGCATGATTGTCCGTAAGAAGTCTGAGCGGGATATCTTCTCCGCAGGTCAGACCATCGAGAACCGGGGTGGGAAGACGCTCGTTGAGATGGGTATCATCTCGAAGAAACTCCAGAAGCAGTTCGGTCTCGACAATCCCGTCTACTATGCCGAACTGAACTGGACGGCCCTGATGAAGGTAATCAAGAAGAACGAGGTGCTCTATACAGAGATCTCCAAGTTCCCCGCCGTCAGCCGCGACCTCGCCCTTCTGGTGGACACTAACGTTGAGTTCGCCCAGATTGAGCAGATTGCCCGTCAGGCAGAGAAGAAACTCCTGAAGAAGGTAGAACTCTTCGATGTCTATGAAGGCGACAAACTACCTCAGGGCAAGAAGTCGTACGCCGTGAACTTCATCCTCCAGGACGAGGAGAAGACGATGGGCGACAAGCAGATCGACGCCATCATGCAGAAGCTTATCGCCAGCCTGAAGAAGCAACTCAACGCCGAACTCAGGTAGCAAATCGTAATTCGTAAATCAGTAAATTGTAAATAACATTATGGGAAGAGCATTTGAATATCGTAAGGCTACGAAGCTGAAGCGATGGGGCCACATGGCCAAGACATTTACCAAGATCGGCAAGCAAATCGCTATCGCTGTGAAGGCAGGCGGTCCGGAGCCCGAGAACAACCCCGCACTCCGTGCATGTATTGCCAACGCCAAGCGCGAGAACATGCCGAAGGACAACATCGAGCGCGCCATCAAGAACGCGATGGGTAAGGATCAGAGCGAATACAAGGAAGTGACCTACGAGGGATACGGCCCTCACGGCATCGCCATCTTCGTGGATACCCTTACCGACAACACCACCCGTACGGTGGGTGACGTCCGCAGCGTCTTCAACAAGTTCAACGGCAACCTGGGCACCCAGGGCTCGCTGTCGTTCCTCTTCGACCACAAGGCCGTGTTCACCTTCAAGAAGAAGGACGGGCTCGACATGGACGAGATGATCCTCGACCTGATTGACTATGGCGTGGAGGATGAGTTCGACGAGGACGAGGAGGAGAACAGCATCACCATCTACGGCGACCCTTCCAGCTTCGGTGCTATCCAGAAGCATCTGGAGGAGAACGGCTTTGAGGTGACGGGAGCAGAGTTCACTCGCATCCCCAACGACCTGAAGGACGTGACGCCCGAGCAGCGTGAGACCATCGATAAGATGGTGGAGAAGCTGGAGGACTTTGACGACGTCCAGACCGTCTATACGAACATGAAGCCCGAAGAGGTGGCTGAATAAAAAGACAGCTCGGCGAGGTCTCTGACCGGAATCGCCGAGTTTGCTGACCAAATTCGCCGATTTTGGTAACCAAATTCGGCGGATTTGGTTTTTTAGTCCCTATCCCCTTCCCATAGAGGGGCGTCCGCCTTAATAGTCCTTGTCCGTCAGCACGATGTCGATGAACACCTTCTCTGGGTTCTTCTCCGAGCGGTAGGTGTAGGCGAAGCGGTAGTGGTTGTCCTTGTAGAGCTTCAGGGTTGTCGTGTTGCGCAGCTCGTTCTTTAGGATGTTGACGGCATCCATGTTCTCCACGACGCTGTCATTATCTGCGAAGCCCGTCAGCTTGTAATAGTAATGCAGGGTGTGGGTCTCCCGTTCAAAGGTCAGGCTGTCGAGGGTGGTGTTGTTGTCCATCTTGGCAGGGCAGTTCTTTCTCGTGTACTCTTTTGCCTCGCGCTCACAACGGTCTTCAAGCGACTCCTGGCAAGCCGTGAATAGCAGCATAATTGCCGATAATATCCATAACTTTTTCATAACGAATGCTATTTTTGAGTGCAAAGATACAAAAAAAAGCAAAAATATCCGTAATCCGATGATTTTTTTGTATCTTTGCACCTTAAAGACGCATAGAATTAATGGATCATATAAGAAATTTCTGTATCATCGCACATATCGACCATGGTAAGTCTACCCTAGCAGACCGCCTGTTGGAGTTCACCAAGACCATTCAGGTGACTGAGGGCCAGATGCTCGACGACATGGATCTGGAGCGCGAGCGCGGCATCACCATCAAGAGTCATGCCATCCAGATGGAGTATGTGTATCAGGGCGAGAAGTACATCCTGAACCTGATCGACACGCCGGGACACGTGGACTTCTCCTACGAGGTGAGCCGCTCGATTGCTGCCTGCGAGGGAGCGCTGCTGGTGGTCGACGCCACCCAGGGCGTGCAGGCGCAGACCATCTCGAACCTCTATATGGCCATTGACAATAATCTTGAGATCATCCCCGTTATCAACAAGATAGACATGCCGTCGGCCATGCCCGACGAGGTTGAGGACGAGATCGTCGACCTCATCGGCTGCGACCGTTCGGATATCATCCGTGCCTCCGGCAAGACGGGCGAGGGCGTTGAAGACATCCTCAATGCCGTCGTGGAGCGCATCCCTCATCCCGAGGGCGATGAGAAGGCTCCCTTGCAGGCGCTGATCTTCGACTCGGTGTTCAACTCCTTCCGCGGCATCATCGCCTACTTCAAGATCGTCAACGGTACGATCAAGAGCGGCGACCATGTGAAGTTCTTCAATACCGGCATGGAGTATGATGCCGACGAGATCGGGGTGCTGAAGATGGACATGATCCCCCGTAAAGAACTTCGGACGGGCGATGTGGGCTATATCATCAGCGGCATCAAGAACTCGAAGGAGGTGAAGGTGGGCGACACCATCACCCATGTGGCCAATCCCTGC
Source organism: uncultured Prevotella sp. (assembly GCA_946548085.1). Taxonomy (GTDB): domain Bacteria; phylum Bacteroidota; class Bacteroidia; order Bacteroidales; family Bacteroidaceae; genus Prevotella. Next base: position 50,968 of record CAMNPN010000090.1, read on the forward strand.
AGTGCCGCCATCGAGGGTTTCCAGGAGGTGAAGCCGATGGTCTTCGCCGGCGTCTATCCCATCGACCCGACGGACTACGAGAACCTGCGGGCCTCGCTGGAGAAGTTGCAGTTGAACGATGCCTCGCTGACTTTCATGCCAGAGTCGTCTGTAGCCCTGGGCTTCGGCTTCCGTTGCGGGTTCCTCGGCCTGCTCCATATGGAGATCGTGCAGGAGCGGCTCGACCGTGAGTTCGACATGGATGTCATCACCACCGTGCCCAACGTCAGTTATATGTGCTACACGAAGCAGGGTGAGGTGAAGGAGGTGCACAACCCCTCCGGCCTTCCCGACCAGACGATGATAGAGCGCATCGAGGAACCGTATATCCGCGCCTCGATTATCACCGCGGCCGACTATATCGGCCCCATCATGACGCTGTGTCTCGACAAGCGTGGCGAACTGATCGACCAGCAGTATGTCAGCGGCAACCGCATCGAACTGCACTTCATGCTGCCGCTGGGCGAGATCGTCATCGACTTCTACGACAAGCTGAAGTCTATCTCCAAGGGCTATGCCTCGTTCGACTACCATATCGACGGCTTCCGCCCCTCTAAGCTGGCCAAGCTCGATATCCTGCTCAACGGTGAGCCCGTCGACGCCCTCTCTACGCTGACGCATCAGGACAATGCCGTGACCTTTGGTCGCCGGATGTGCGAGAAGCTGAAGGAGCTGATTCCCCGACAGCAGTTCGACATCGCTATCCAGGCGGCTATAGGGGCGAAGATCATTGCTCGTGAGACGGTGAAGCAGGTGCGAAAGGATGTGACGGCCAAGTGCTATGGCGGTGACGTCAGCCGTAAGCGCAAACTGTTGGAGAAACAGAAGCGCGGCAAGAAGCGCATGAAGCAGATCGGTAATGTGGAAGTGCCGCAGAAAGCATTCCTTGCAGTATTAAAACTTGATTAAACAATAAACTAAAGGTCCCATAATTATGCCAAGTATCCCTATTACAACCAGAGACGTGGCTCGAGAGTTAGCCAGACGCTACAGCACAATGACTCATGACGAGTTGGATTTGCTTGAGAGTATCCTTGTGCCGATGAAATTTGCCAAGAATGAACTAATACTGAAAGAGGGTGAGACGTGTACGAACATCTATTGGGTCGTGAAAGGTCTCGTCCGTCAGTTCTATTTCAAGAACGACAAGGAACTGACAGAATACATGGCAACCGAGAACAGCATCGTGATGTGTATCGAGAGCCTGTTCCGTGAGCAGCCTACCCGCCTGCAGATCAAGGCGATAGAACCCACGGTGATGATAGCCTTGCCGAAGGCCGACCTGGAGGCAGTAGCCATGAAGAGTGTGAACATCCAGATCCTGTATCGTAAGATTCTGGAGGAGTCGTTGATACTCAGCCAGCACCATGCCGACATGCTGAGGTTTGAGAGTGCCCAGGACAGGTATCAGAAGCTGGTGAAGAACCAGCCGCAGCTGGTACTTCGCGCCCCGTTGGTGTACATCGCCAGTTATCTGCAGATGACGCCAGAGACGCTCTCCCGAGTGCGTACGGCCGCACTGTTAGAAAAATAAATAGTAATAGTATAATGATTCGCCACTTCTTAACAAAAATGGTAACTCCAATCATAAAGGAGTTGCCTATTATCTTGGTCTTTTTTTTTATAATCAAGACTAGTATAATTGAGCAAGTAACTATTTTAGGTTTGGACAATTGGGAAGAGTTGGTAGTTACTCTATCTCTTTGGTTCCTCTATGCCTATGTTATTGCTGCAACTATTTGTATTGTAAATAAAACATGGTTACGTTTTTTGGGTTATTTTTTCCTTTATTCTGTTTATGCTGTAGCTTATTTTATTGGTAGTAATTTTGAAATGAGAATCTCACCAACCTTGTTTACTCTACTCTTTGAGACAAATGGGAGAGAATCAAGTGAATTCTTGGATGCATATGCATTTTGCTCAAAAAGTATAGGTGTCTATGTAAAGCTATCAATATATGCTTCTATAACAGTTATTATGGAATTTGTTTATCGACGATATATATTCCCTCAAATACGATTTACTAGGATTGGTATGGGGGCCTATGTAATTTCATTTGTTGTGATAGGTGTTCTTTGTACAGGTATCTATGGATGTACCAGGTTCATAGATTATTTCCGTCTTAATACGACTAATGGTACAGATTTATTGGAATATCCGGCCGATGATATATATACTCGTTTGTTTTGTTCGCTATATTTCTCATACCATTCTAGTGATGATATTGAGAAGGCTATAGACGCATCGCTTCGTTCTGCTGATGCAACTACAATCATAGATGAAAGCGACTCTCTTAAAATAATATTTGTTATTGGAGAATCTTATAATAAGATGCATGCAAGTCTTTATGGCTACTCTTTGCAAACTACTCCAAATCTTCAAGAACTGAAAGAAAAGGGGAATCTTTATGTGTTTAGTGATGTGGTCACTCCATATAATTTTACTAGTATGTCATTGAAAAACATGCTTAGTTGCAATAGCTTAATGGATTCGGAAAAATGGTACGATTACCCATTTTTCCCCTTACTATTCCGAAAAGCAGGATATGATGTCTTTTTTTGGGATAATCAGCGTGATTTTTTTAGTGATACTAATTGGCAATATGCGGTCAATAGTTATTTATATAATCACAAATTATCTGAAAAGGCCTATTCGAAGAATAATAAAATTGATTATCAATATGATGAGCAACTTGTAGATGATTTCCATGAATTTTATAATAGTAGTCCCCAATCAAATAGTCTTGTTTTGTTTCATCTAAAAGGACAACATGTCGGATATGGTTTGCGCTATCCGCAGACCAAGAAGTTTGTGAAGTTTACTCCAGATGACATACATAGAACTGATGATTATTTGGATACTGTGAAAAAGCAAATAATTGCTAATTATGACAATGCAACGTATTATAATGATTATGTTTTGTCGCAAATCATCGATTTGTTTTCTAATGACAATGCTATACTTGTATATTTGTCAGACCATGGAGAAGAAATTTATGACTATCGAGATTTTAGGGGTAGAAGTTATACAGGAACTGTTACTCCTCAATATTTGAAGTGTCAATTTGATATTCCATTTATGATTTGGTGCTCAGATAAATATATGGTGAAATATCCAGAAACGAAAAAGAGTATTCAAGAATCTGTCAATAAACCATTCATGATTGATAATGTTTGTCACTTGTTTTTCCATGTAGGAAGAATTCGGACAAAATATTATCAGTCAGATCGTGATGTTCTGAGTCCTCAATATATTATTAAGGATCGATGGATTAGAGGAGGTGAGAGTAATTATGATCAGATTAAACGTCAAAATACCTTTTAGTGTTGCCATTCCAGAAAGAGTGAGTGATCGATGCAGCGTGGCAGCTCCTCTTGATAGTGGGTCACGTAGATGAGTGTCTTCTCAGGATCCTGGCAATACGCGTCGACACGGTCTTTCACCATACGTCTGTTCACGTCGTCGAGGCCATGCAGCGGCTCGTCGAGGATCAAGAGGCTGGGCTCTTTGACAAAGGCGCGGACCACCAGGATCAGCCGCTGCTCACCACTCGACATCTCGTGGAACGGCCGTTCGGCCAGGTGGCTGACACCGAACGTCTCCAGCCATTTACGGCATTGTGCCTTCTCTGCCTCGCTGGGCTTCACATACAGTCCTACGGTATCCTTCAGTCCGCTGGCCACTATCTGTATCGCCGGGATGTTCTGCTTATAGCTGCGGTGCATCTCTGGCGACACATAGCCGATATGCTTCTTGATGTCCCAGATGCTCTCGCCTGAGCCGCGCCTGTGTCCGAATAAAGAGATGTCGCAGGCATAGCTCTGGGGATTGTCGGCACAGACCAGCGAGAGTAGGGTAGACTTGCCCGACCCGTTCTGACCCGAGAGCGACCAGTGCTCGCCTTGCCTTACCGTCCAGTCCAGGTCCTTTAGTATCGTCCTGGCTCCATAGCGTATGCTGACGTGGTTGAATCTTATGATTGTCTCGTGGAGGGGATCTTCGTGGAGGGTGGAGGGTGGAGTTGTTTCGTGGAGTGTGGAAAGGCTACGGGTAGGCGAGCTTTGCTCGGGAATGGGTGGAGTGTGGAGTGAGATATGCTCTGCGGCAGAATCCGCACTTTGGGTATTCTCACTCCACACTCCACACTCCTCCCTCCACGAAGATTCCCTCCGTGATACCTTCGGCATCACCCGCATCTCCTTCACCTCTACGATGTGCGTGATAAACTCCGGTATCTCGTCCGTCTTCGCCAGCACAAGGATGATCTGCAGACCCTGTTCCTTGGCGAGCATCTCCAGCAGGTCTTTCAGCTGAGTGCGCGTCTGGGCATCCAGGCCGATGAAGGGATTGTCCATGATCAGCACCCTCGGATTGGTAAACAGCGATGCGGCGAGCTTGTATTTCCTCAGTTCTCCGCTCGACAGCAGGATGATGTACTTATCCAACAAGCCTTCCATCTGGAACAGTTCGTAGATGTGGCGCTGCAAGGCGCGGCGCGACGGCGTGTCCTCACCCGCCAGTTGATAGGCCTCTTCGAGCTTCTGGCCCACGGTGGGGGTCTCCTCGTCTATCTCCATCTGGTTCCAGCGTTGTTGCAGGAAGTAGGTGCGGTCGTTGTCTCCTCCGTAGGTGTCACGGAAGGTGATGTACTTCAGTTTGTCGTAAGGTTCTTCGAATCCATATCTCACCATGCCTGGGAAGGCGGGGTGGCGGCCTGTCAGCATGTCTACAAACATGCTCTTGCCGGATCCGTTCCTACCAATGATGGCGATATGCTCGCCTTCCTCCATCGTGAAGTTCACGGGCTCGGCCATCGACCACTCTGGCTTTCTGGCTATCGCATTGGTTATCTCAATCGTCTTCATCTTTAGTCTTGCGCTTTGACACTTTGTCTTTGTTCTTGTTCACGAAGTCCTTCCACCCTCTGTATTTCACATCACTCTCAGGTCGGCCGGCCTGCATGAAGTGACAGTAGGCGGCCGCCAGGGCGTCGGTGGCATCCATAAACTTGCCCATCTCCTCGTTGGGGATCTTCAGCAGCCGCTGCAGCATGCCGGCCACCTGCTCCTTCGAGGCGGAGCCGTTGCCTGTCAGCGCCATCTTGATCTTCATCGGGGCATACTCATGGATGGGCACGCCGTGGTGGATGGCGGCGGCGATGGCCACGCCCTGGGCGCGGCCGAGCTTGAGCATCGACTGCACGTTCTTGCCGAAGAAGGGGGCCTCGATGGCCATCTCGTCGGGCAGGTAGCCGTCGATGATGCCTGTCACTCGTTCGAAGATATGTCCGAGCTTGAGATAGCCATCGGCAAACTTCCGCAGGTCGATCACGCCCATCGTCATCATCTGTGCCTTGCCGTCCTTCACCTTCAGCAGCCCGTAGCCCATCAGGTTCGTACCAGGGTCTATGCCCAATATGATTTTCTCCATTGCGGGTGCAAAGTTATATAAAAAAACTGAGACTATCCGAAGATGGCCTCAGTTTTTTTATGACAGCAGGCTGCCTATCTGATAGATCAGCGCCGATGCTATCCATGCGACGGTTGTGGTGTAGACAGCCGCGAAGCAGGCCCAGCGCCACGAGCCCGTCTCGTTCTTGATGGCGGCGATGGTGGCGATACAGGGGAAGTATAGTAATATAAATATAAGGTACGCGTAGGCGGCCAGCGGGGTGATACCCTCCTGGAGCATCAACTGGCGCAGGTGGGTGTATTTCTCGTTGTCGTCGCTGAACGTGTCGTCGTCGCCGAAGGAGTCGTCGCCGCTATAGAGCACACCGATGGTGGAGGCCACGATCTCCTTCGCACCAACGCCGGCCAGCAGCGACACGTCGAGTTTCCAGTTGAAGCCCTGGGGCGTGAACAGGGGCTCGATGGTCTTGCCCATGCGCCCGATGTAACTCTGCTCCTGCTGTTGCTCACGGCTCAACTCTTCGTTGTGGGGGAAGTAGCCCAGGGCCCACACGATGACGGAGGCCACGAGGATGATGCCTCCCATCTTCTTCAGATACTCCTTACCCTTCTCCCAGGTGTGGCGGCCGATGGCCTTGGCCGTGGGCCAGCGGTAGGGGGGCAGCTCCATCACGAAGGGGGTGTCCTCGCCCTTGATGACGAGCGACGAGAAGACCTTCGATACCACGACGGCCATCACGATGCCTACGGCATAGAGCGACAGCATCACCCACGAGCGGTACTGGAGCGAGAAGAAGGTGCCGGCTATCATGATATAGATAGGCAGTCGGGCCGAGCAGCTCATGAAGGGCAGTATCATCATCGTGATGATGCGCGAGCGGCGGCTCTCGATGGTGCGGGTGGCCATCACGGCGGGCACGTTGCAGCCGAAGCCCATGATGAGGGGTATGAACGACTTGCCGTGCAGTCCCATCTTGTGCATCAGCTTGTCCATGATGAAGGCGGCACGGGCCATGTAGCCCGAGTCTTCCATCAGCGAGATGAAGAAGTAGAGGATGAGAATCTGTGGCAGGAACACGATGACCGAGCCCACGCCGCCTATCACGCCGTCGATGAGCATCGCCTTCAGCGGACCGTCGGGCATCGTCTCGCCGATCTTGTCGCCCAGCCACCCTACGGCCTCCTCTATCCAGTCCATGGGGTACTGGCCCAGGGAGAACGTCGTCTCGAACATCACGTAGAGCAGCAGGAAGAAGATGGGGAATCCGATGTACTTGTTAGACAGTACGCTGTCGATGGCGTGCGTCATCCGATAGGTGTCCTTCTTCGTGCCCGTCTTGAAGTTCGCTTCCTTCAGCGCACCGTTGATGAAGCCGTACTTCGCGTCCATGATGGCCGTCTCCGAGTCGTCGCCCGTCTCCTCCTTCACACGGGCCGAGGCCTTGTCGCGGGCATTCATCAGCTGGTGGAAGTCATTCATGCGGTTCTCGCCAGCCATGTGCTTGCCCAGGTAGTCGAGCACCTGGGAGTCGTGCTCCAGCAGCTTCAGCGAGAGGTATCGGGTAGAGTAGTGTTGGCGGATGTGCTCGTCGGCCTTCAGGTATTCCTGGATATGGCTGATGCCGCCTTCTATCTCGTGGCCGTAGTTGATATGCAGGTGGCGGAACTGCTTGTTGGCGCCCTCGTACACCTGGATGACGGCGCGGAACAGCTCCTTCACGCCCGTACCGTTCTTAAACGAGGTGGGTATCATCGGGGCGCCGAAGAGCGTGCTCAGCGTGTCGGTGTCCACATGGTCGCCGCGCCGCTCAAACTCGTCGTACATGTTCAGCGCGCACACCATCCGTATGTTCATGTCCACCAGCTGCGTCGTCAGGTAGAGGTTGCGCTCCAGGTTCGAGGCGTCGATCACGTTGATCACCACGTCGGGCATCTTCTCCGTCAGGTGCTCTCTCACGTAGAGTTCCTCTGGCGAATAGCAACTCAATGAGTAGGTGCCGGGCAGGTCGGTGAGGTTGAACTCGTAGCCGAACATCGAGGCGCGGGCCACGGTGGCATCGACAGTCACGCCCGAGTAGTTGCCCACATGGCCGTGGGCGCCCGAGGCGAAGTTGAAGAGTGACGTCTTGCCGCAGTTCGGGTTGCCCACGAGCGCCACGTTGATCGTGCGCCGCTCCTTCATGGCGATATGCTGCAGGTAGTCGTCTTTGTGGTCCTCTGGATTGAGAGGAGTTGTTTCGTGGAGGGTGGAGGGTGGAGTGTGGAGGGAGATATGCTCTGCGGCAGAATCAGCACTTGGAGTATTCTCACTCCACACTCCACCCTCCACCCTCCTCGAAACGACTCCACCCTCCACACTCCTCGAATTACCACTCACCACCTCGATATTGTCGGCCTCCTGGTGGCGCAGGCTCACCTCGTAGCCCATCAGCTTGTACTTCACGGGGTCCTGCAATGGGGCGTTCAACAACACTTCCACTTCCTTGCCCTTGATGAATCCCATCTCGATAATCCGCTTGCGGAATCCACCATGCCCCAGCACCTTCACGATGATGCCCTTCTCGCCTGTCTTCAGTTCCGATAGTTTCATTTTATCTGCTTAATCCTTATATATCTCTCTATAAATCAGTTCCTGTCTGTGCCATCTGTGTAATCTGTGGCCCTTTTTCTGCTGCAAAGGTACAAAAAATCTGCTTGCAATCGGGTTGCATTCCGCTGTAATATTCATAAAATACCTAAAAATGATGATGCTGTGCATAATGATGACTCCCTGCAGCCTGGTTCACTCACCACAAAGAGGGAGGTTCGCTCGCTATAAAGAGGAAATCACCTCTATCGCCTCGTAAGCAGTTCAAATATTCCTTTCAGCCAAGACGCAACATACTCATACTGAGTGACTTCGGCTGAAAGGATCTGCCTCTGCATCTCCTATGGATGATCTTGCACTTTACAGTCGTTTGAGGTGCCCTTAAGAATATGGTTGGCATTGTTTGACCTAGGTCAAACAATCGATTGACCTCCGTCAAACAATCGTTTGACGAGTGTCAAACAACAGAAACGTGCCTGCAAAGTGCAGGATTATGCCCTTTGGCGATAGAGGCACTGTCACCCTCTCGTCCGCCAAAGACTACTCTCTTATCGTCTTCAGTTGGCGTATTCTCTTCATGCCTCATCCGTCATCTCGGTTTTCACTAACGGGATTCCTTTCCATTCCGATTTCCACTCTCCTTTCAGCCGAACGCCCTGGTAGACAGCGCATTACGCCTCCGCTGAAAGGGAAACCCGCTCTTCTGGCACCGGCGTTTCATACAGTTGGAATTTCTAATGCAGGCATAAAAACAGAGCATTTAAATTTTGCTGTAAAGATAGCGACTATCTGGCAGATTACCAAATAAAAAACCACTTATTCTGTTTTTTAGTGTGCGATTTTATACACTTATTCCGGTTTGTGCCTGCTAAATATAACCATTTATTCGGTTTGGAATTGTCCTTTTTGACTCTATGTTTATAGATTGTCTATAGATATGTCCCCCATAGCTATTTGATTTTTTCCTTAATTCTCTTGGTTGTTTTAGAAATATTTCTTAACTTTGTACCCGCCTAAGCCAGCCCTCTTTCTTGGTGAAAGGGCGGGTCGATGACATTGATGGAATCCTAAAGTATAATTACTAATAACAAAAAGGTATATGAAGAAAAAGCTTTTTGCACTGGTATTGGCCGTACTGCTGCCTATTGGCCTTTTGGCAGGCTCCGGTGATGTGAATGGCGACGGAAAGATTGATGCCGCTGACATCGTTGAGTTGTTAAGTTACATAGAAGATAGAGATCATCCTTCTTCACTTTTCAAGTTAGAGAATGCTGACTTGGACAGGGATGGAAAAGTGACTACAGATGATGTAGGTGTTTTGGCGAGGAAAATCCTGAAGCCTAATAAAGATTATATCCTTGCCTTAAGCAATGGAACTGTGGTCTTGGATAATGACCATCTGGAATTTGATGTCTATATGGAGACAGACCTGGATGCCAATAACATCAATATTGACGTGTCTGGTAATGACAATATGAGTATCTACTCACCCAATGGAAAAGAAAACACGAGTGAAGAAGGTGTATATAAGTGGCATTTCGAAGTATGGAGTGAACAGAAGAACTACTCTGGTAAAGATTGGGAGACTAAGATTTATTTCTATCATCTTGAAAAGAACATTCGAGACTCCATACAGGTTATCTACGAAAGTGGCGAACAGCCTTCCTTCTCTGTCACACCTAAGGAAATAACCGTTGAGAATAAGGAACATGGTCGTGATCTCTTCATAGAACAGACAAAGAGTTATGAATGGTTAGATGTCCAAGTAGAATATATCGGCAATGAAGAGGAATGGCTTGAGTTTTATTCTGAAGAGAATGGAAGATTACACTTCGGCTATAAAGAGAACTATACAGGTAAAGACCGAGTAGCTCAAATTATATTCAAGAATGAGGAGTACAACTTACAGGAATCGGTAACTGTCACCTGCAAAAGTGGCGAACAGCCTTCCTTGTCTGTTACACCTAAAGAAATAATTGTTGAGAATAAGGAATATCGTGATTTCTTTGTAGAACTGACAAAGAATTATGAATGGCTGGATGTCCAAGTAGAATATATCGGCAATGAAGAGGAATGGCTTGAGCAGGGTGTTGAAGAGAATGGCAAATTACACTTCAGCTATAAGGAGAACTATACAGGTAAAGACCGAATAGCTCAAATTATATTCAAGAATGAGGAATATAACATACAGGAATCGGTAACTGTCACCTCCAAGGGGGGAGAACAGCCTTCCTTGTCTGTTACACCTAAAGAAATAATTGTTGAGAATAAGGAATATCGTGATTTCTTTGTAGAACTAACAAAGAATTATGAATGGCTGGATGTCCAAGTAGAATATATCGGCAATGAAGAGGAATGGCTTGAGCAGGGTAGTGATGAAAATGGCAAATTACACTTCATTTATAAGGAGAATTATACAGGTAAAGACCGAGTAGCTCAAATTATATTCAAGAATGAGAAGTATAACTTACAGGAATCGGTAACTGTCACTTCCAAGTGTGCTGATTGGGTGGAGATTCTGCCTGACGACCTGCCAGAGCGATATGTACGTGCCCAAAAGCGTGAATACAACCTAATAGGATTGCAGCCCGATTTTGTTACACATCGGATAGAATTCGGCATTGCTCTGCGGAAAGGTGGAATTAGCAGTTCTGAGGATATCGGCTGTATGATTCTTGATAACGGAACAGAATGGCTGGAACAAGGTCCTATTACTATGGGTCATTGCAATCTCTCATATGAGCCAAACAAGACAGGCAAAGTAAAGACTTGTCGTGTAGTGCTATACGATAAGACTGTCGATATAAAGGAGGCTTATAAGGATACTATATATGTAAACTTACATCCTACTTATTTCCATGATGTTAACTTTGCTACTAGCCCAAATCACTTGAGTAATCACAGCAGTGTATTTATCCAGCCTGCTGGTGATGAAATAGACTTTATACTATATGGTGGAGCCGGAAAAGAAGTCAACGTTGACATGCAACCGCAACAGAGGGATGGAGTAAACTACGAACCTGGTTCTTCTGGCTATGTAGACTATATCCACCATGTGTCAACGGATGCTGTGGGTAACGACCTTCATATCCGCCTGCGTATTGATCCCAATGATACAGAAGATGAGCGATGGCAAGTTGTTAGTTTTCCTGTACGCAACACAGAAGGATGCCAATCACTAAATATTGGACAGGCTCCAAAGAGTGCTCCGTCAGCAGCCAAAATGCGACAGGCTTTAATAGACTTGTATAATGCTACCGATGGCACTAACTGGTATCGCAATGAAGGGTGGTGTTCTGATAAGCCTTTGAGTCAATGGGATCTACTGGGTCTGTCTGGGCTAGGGGATTACGTTTATGGTATTCCACTTAACGGCAATGCGATGGTTGGAACAATTCCTGAGAGTTTCACGACACTGATGGAGTCACGTTTTGACAATAATTTCAATCACAACCGCCTGTATGGTCGCATCCCTGATGCTGTCATTAACCATCCTAAGTGGTCACAGATTGGATGGGATGTTGTTATTCAGGACCTGTGGCCTGAAAAACGACTATTGGAATATGATGACCTGAAACTGAAGCTTCCCACCTATGAAATAGACCACGTGAATGGCGATTTAAAAACCTCTGATGAGTTATTTGCCAAGAACAAGGTGAACGTGATAATGATTGGTACACCCAGCGAGGAGATGACCAACCTGCATTTGTCATACCATAATAAGGGCTATGGCACCATTGTTTCATCATACGACTGGCTTGGTGGCAAGCGTGAGGAATCAGTAGCTGCAGCAGAGGAATTCCCCATCAAGGATATCGACTTCGTATGGAAATGTCCGTGGGCAGATTATCAATTGAATGGTTTAACGGCGATGGGAACATGGTATGTCTTCGATGACAAGTCTAATCTGCTGGCTTGCTATGTTCGTGACTGGGATATTCCTGAAGAGTGGTATGTCTCAAAAGTTGACTCCATCTGCCGTAAGTTCCTTGGAGAGCCGGAGGAGCATGAGGCCTATTCCGAGTACACGTCTACTGATAACTCGAAAGATGGTGAGGTAAAACAGCTTCAAAAGGCAACTGAAGGCAAGGGCATTGATATCGTGTTCTTGGGTGAGTGTTTCGTTGATAAAGAAATGGAAGACGGTGGCGAATATGATAAGCAGATTGCTGCAGCCGTAGAACAGTTCTTTGACGAAGAACCCTACAAGTCGCTTCGCAGTCGCTTCAACGTCTATCAAGTCAGAGCCGTAGCAGCTAAGAATATGTATGGCAACAAAGCAACTTATGCCATCAAGGAAGATGATAGCAAAGCCTTTGAATATGCGAAGAAAGCTGTGGGTGAGGATGCTAAACTCATGCTGGTGAATGTTATTTATAGAAATGGCGGCGGAGCTTCCTTGGATGTCAACAGGAGCTATTGCTCGATGTATGCTGACGGCTCCTATGTGGCTTACGATCTTCAAGGCGGTCGTGTCATCAATCATGAAGGTGGAGGACATGGTATTGCACAGCTCATCGACGAGTATGTGGAAGGCAGTATGGCAGGGGCTGCACCCTCTGATGAGTATAAGAACAGCCTCGATGAGCAATATGCTGCCACAGGTTCTGGGGCTAACATCGACTGGCGCAGCGATCCGACACAGGTAAGATGGAATCATTTCATCAATGACACCCGCTATGCCAACGAGCATATAGGAGTCTATGAAGGAGCGGTTTATGGTCTTGGGATGTATCGCCCGACGGAGAACAGCATGATGCGCTATAACGACTGCGGTTTCAATGCCCCGAGCCGCGAGGCTATCTATAAGCGAGTGATGGAACTCTCGGAGGGTGACGATTGGGAGTATGACTATGAGACATTCGTGGCATTCGATGCGCCTGCCCGTGAGGCATACAAGGCGGCCCAGAGCAGAAGCGAATCTCGTGGTACTAGCGCTCAGCAGCGTCGTATCGAGTCTCGTCCACCTACTATATATAAAGGTACGTGGCGTGATGCTGGCAAATGTGAGAAGGTAGAATACTCAGTCAAATCAAAATGAATGGTAATAATATGAAGAAAAAGTTTTTTGTACTTGCATTGGTTTTATTGCTGCCCATCCGGCTTATGGCTGGTTCTGGCGATGCCAACAATGATGGTAAGGTTGATGTCGCTGACATCGTGGAGATTGTTAATTACATTCTAAAGAGTCCTTCTGAGAATTTCATAGAAGCTAATGCAGATGTCGATGAAGATGGGAACATTGATAAAGGTGATGTAGAGTTGATTGCTAACTATCTGCTGAATGTCGCTCCAAAGACCCTCAAGGAACTAAAGGGACAGGTGAATTTAGGTAGTAACTTCAGTAAATACCTTGGCTGGTATGTGGATGGAGAAGGATATATCTCCAGTAGCGATGCCGATGCTGTTGGCCGTATATGCTATATTAGTACAAGTGATGTGGATATCGCTTTTGCAGGTAGTAGGATACTTGTCTTAGCAAATACGGATATAACTGATGAACATGGAATCACTTGGGGGGTATATGGTGAGTTTATGAATCTTAATGCAACGAAGGAACCGGATGGACTTTGCGGTTATAACAATACGAATACGCTCCAAGTTCATGGTCACGGAAGAAAAGAAAGGGATGCTTCTGGGATAAGAGTCGAATATGAAGGTGGTTATCCTGCTGCTTGCTATGCTTGGAACTTCGCAGGAGAGAAACCCATAGGTGCCACTCATTGGTTCTTACCATCGTACGCTCAATGGAAAAAAATGATAAGTGTTGCAAGGCAAAGTGGAACAGGGCAACTAACATCTGGTTTGAGCTATTGGTCAAGTACCGACAATAGTGGAAATCGAGCCTATTTGTTTGCTTTGAAAATGTCAGGAGATAATCCTAAAGACTATACGCTAAATTTAGATCCGGACTATGAGGAATCTTGGATAAAGACTTGGGAGGAATGGTCTAAGTATTGTGTTCGTGCCTGCTATGTTTATTAGTTGGTTATGACATATTGTTGTTAAAGAATTCTTGACGGATTGTTTGGATTCTGACAGTTCCTAGAAACAAAAAGCAGGCCCGATGATTATGAATGTCATCGTGCCTGCTGCTTTCTTCAGACTTTCATTTAGCCTTCAGTCTCGAAGTAGTTCTCCAACTCCGTCCTGGCGCTGCCGTCTGTGTTTGGCAGGTCTTTAACGACACATCCTTTTTCCAATAAGGTGATGCGAGTGGATATGTCGACGGTGTGCTGCAGGTTGTGCGACGAGATCAGGATGGTGGCTCCCGTCTCACGGTTGTAGTTGGTGAGCACGTGCTTGAGGATGTTCTGCGACGAGGGGTCGAGGAAGTTGAAAGGCTCATCGAGGATGACTAACTGCGGGCGATTGAAGAGGGCGGCGATGATACCAACCTTCTGGCGGTTGCCTGCCGAGAGGTTGCGGATGAGCTTCTTCTGTCCGAATACTTCGCCAGAAGTAAATCGCTCGTACTGCTTGAGTCGCTCGTCGACCTCTTCCTGAGTGATGTTGCTAATCTTGCCCAGAAAGGCGAAATACTCCTCAGGTGTGAGGAAATCGATAAGGAAACTGTCGTCGATATACGCTCCCGTCTTGTCTTTCCATGCTTCAGACTCGGCAGGGTTGATCGCTACAGTATCCTCCCCGGAAGAGGAGAATTGAAGAACGACTTTTCCTTCGTCGGGCTTCAGCAGGTCGAGGAGCATACGGAAGAGGGTGGTCTTGCCTGCTCCGTTGTTGCCTACGAGGCCAAGGATATCACCATCGTTGATGGTCAGCGAAGGGATATCACAGGCAATGGTCTCGCCAAAGCGTTTCTCTAAGGAGTCTATTCTAATCATAGTTCTATGGAGTTGTTCTTTTTTTCTAAGGAGAGAGGGAGAAGAGGAGTTTTTTTTACTCCTTTACTCCTTAACTCCTTAGACAACGATTATCTCCTCAGACGATACCTCGGCCGTGGCAGTTCTTGAACTTCTTACCAGAGCCACAGGGACAGGGATCATTGCGGCCAGGCAGCTTGTCCTTGATGACAGGTGTGCGAGGCTGCTGGGCACGGGTATCCTGCTGGGCTGCAGCCTGCTGATTGCGGTCAACGAGCTGCTCCTCGCCAATCTGCTGCTTCGACTCGGTGTACTGCTGGCGCTGGGTGCGCTGCTCAGGGGCAGCCTCCTGCACCTGCTGCTGCATCTCAGGAATCTGGACGCGGGTGAGAATCGAACAGATGCGGTTGTACATCTCGTTGATCATTGCATCCCACACCTTTGCCGACTCAAGCTTGAAGATGAGCAGCGGGTCTTTCTGCTCGTAAGAGGCATTCTGCACAGAGTGCTTCAGCTCGTCGAGCTGGCGTAGGTTCTCCTTCCATGAGTCGTCGATGATATGCAGAAGGATGCTCTTCTCGAACTCCTTGACCACCGACTTCGAGTCTGTGTCGTAGGCCTCCTTGAGGTTACAAGGGATGTTGTACATCCGTCGGCCATCAGTCAGCGGCACCATGATTCTTTCATACATATGTCCCTGGGCCTCATACACCTGCTTGATGATGGGCTGGGCAACGGTCTGTACACGCTCCGTACGGCGGTTGAAGTTCTCGATGACAGCCTGGAAGGCATTCTCCGTGAGCTGTTCACGGGGTTGGTTGACATATTCTTCGCTCGTGAAGGGCACCTCCATCGACAGCACATGCAGGAATTCTTCCTTGCAGCCTTGATAGTCTGCAGAATTCTCGATAATGTTTACCACACGGTCCCAGATGATGTTTGCGATATCCATGCCGATACGCTCGCCCATCAGGGCATGACGGCGCTTCTCGTAGATGACGGTACGCTGCTTGTTCATCACGTCGTCGTATTCAATCAGTCGTTTACGGATACCGAAGTTGTTCTCCTCAACTTTCTTCTGAGCGCGCTCGATGCTCTTCGAGATCATGGGCGACTCAATCATTTCTCCATCCTTGAAGCCAAGCTTATCCATGACAGAGGCGATACGCTCTGAGGCGAACAGACGCATCAGCTTGTCTTCGAGCGAGACAAAGAATACGGAACTTCCCGGGTCACCCTGACGACCGGCACGACCACGCAGCTGACGGTCTACACGGCGGCTCTCATGACGCTCTGTACCAATGATGGCCAGACCGCCGGCAGCCTTCACTTCTGGCGAAAGTTTGATATCGGTACCACGGCCAGCCATGTTCGTGGCGATGGTTACAGCGCCCTTACCATTGGTAGACTGTCCGGCGAGGGCCACGATGTCGGCCTCTTTCTGGTGTAGTTTCGCATTCAGTACCTGATGGGGTATACCCTCACGCTTGCCGGTCTCGGGATTGACATACATATCCAGCATACGGCTGAGCAACTCTGATATCTCCACCGAAGTGGTACCGATCAGCGTCGGGCGGCCTTGATTGCGCATCTTCACAATCTCTTCGATGACGGCACGGTATTTCTCACGGGCCGTCTTATAGACACGGTCGTCCTGGTCGTTGCGGATGACGGGACGGTTGGTGGGAATCTCCACCACATCGAGCTTATAGATGTCCCAGAACTCACCGGCCTCCGTCGAGGCTGTACCAGTCATACCTGCCAGCTTATGATACATGCGGAAGTAGTTCTGCAGGGTGATGGTGGCAAAAGTCTGGGTGGCTGCCTCAACCTTCACATGCTCCTTGGCCTCCACAGCCTGGTGGAGTCCGTCGCTCCAGCGACGGCCTTCCATGATGCGGCCTGTCTGCTCGTCGACAATCTTCACCTCACCGTCGATGACCACATATTCGTCGTCCTTATTAAACATGCAGTAGGCCTTCAGTAGTTGTTGCAGGGTATGTACACGCTCAGACTGCACGGCATAGTGGTTGAGCATCTCGTCTTTCTTGTCGAGACGCTCCTGGTCGCTGAGGCTTGTCTCTGCTTCCAGGGCAGAGAGCTGCGATGTGATATCGGGGAGCACAAAGAGCTCTGCATCGTTTACCTGCTTGGCCAACCAGCCGGTGCCTTTGTCTGTCAGGTCGCAGGAGTTCAACTTCTCGTCTACTACGAAATACAGAGGCTCGATACACTCTGGCATGCGGCGGTTGTTGTTCTCCATATAGATCTCCTCCGTTTTGAGCATGCCGGCCTTGATACCCTCTTCAGAGAGGTATTTGATCAGCGGCTTGTTCTTAGGCAAGGCTTTATGTGAACGATAGAGTGACAGGAAACCAGCATCGAGCTTCTCCTGACCCTCTTTCTTGTTGCCGGCCTCGATGAGTCTGTTACCCTCGGTGATGAGGGTCTTCGCATCTGCCAGATATTGAGTGGCCAACTGGCGCTGTACGCCAACGAGGCGCTCTACCAGGGGCTGGTATTCCTCAAACATCTGGTCGTCACCTTTGGGCACAGGACCAGAGATAATAAGAGGTGTACGTGCATCGTCGATCAACACAGAGTCGACCTCGTCGACAATGGCATAGTTGTGTGAGCGCTGCACGAGGTCGGCAGGCGAGATGGCCATATTGTCACGCAGGTAGTCGAAACCAAACTCATTGTTCGTTCCGAAGGTGATATCTGCCTGGTAGGCACGACGGCGGGCCTCAGAATTGGGCTGGTGCTTGTCGATGCAGTCCACGCTTAGGCCATGGAACATGTAAAGCGGACCCATCCATTCGGAGTCACGCTTGGCCAGGTAGTCGTTCACTGTCACTACATGGACTCCATTGCCTGTCAGGGCATTCAAGAACACAGGAAGTGTAGCAACGAGGGTCTTACCCTCACCAGTGGCCATCTCGGCGATCTTTCCCTGATGGAGCACGACGCCGCCGAAGAGCTGAACGTCGTAGTGGATCATCTCCCATTTCAGGTCGTTGCCGCCCGCAGTCCAGTGATTATGGTAAATGGCCTTGTCACCGTCGATGGTGATGAAGTCCTTACGGGGATCAGCTGCCAACTCACGGTCGAAGTCTGTGGCTGTGACGATGGTCTCCTCGTTCTGGGCAAACCGCCTGGCTGTCTCCTTAACGATGGCGAACACTTCAGGCATCACCTCGTCGAGAGCTTTCTCGTAGATGTCGAGAATCTCCTTCTCTATCTTGTCTATCTGTGCAAAGATGTCTGCACGCTCATCGATGGGCGTGTCTTCAATCTTTGCCTTCAACTCTGCGATACGGGCTTTCTGCTCCGTGGCAGTGGCCTGTACCTGTTCGCGAATCTCCTTTGAACGCTGACGTAGCGCGTCGTTATCCAGTTGCTCAATCTTCGGCGAGACGGCTTTCACCTTCTCTACCAATGGTTGGATAAGCTTCATGTCGCGGGTGGACTTGTCGCCAAACAGCGACTTCAAGAACTTGTTGAAATTCATCTATTTATTTACGATTTACTAATTTACTATTATAATATATCAAAAAACGGGTGCAAAGATACGAATTTATTTCCGTATTTTTGCTTACCTTTTCACTTTTTTACTATTTTACCTTTAAAAAAGTGGCTCTGAGTTACAGGCGTTCGGGGCTCTGATGCGGATGGCTCTTGCTATCGTTGGAGCAATGCAATCCGTTGTCACTGGCTTTTTCACCAGTTCTGGCTGGATAGAAGTGCCATACAGAATGATCGGAAAGGGAATGGCAGATGCCTGAGATAGTTTGTCTTCGCCAGTGTCCTCATTCTGTAGATGCCATCCAGGATTCACTTCTATCAGGATGTCTCCGCTGTGCTGGGGATGGAACCCGTTTCTGACCTTCGCAATCTGGCTGTTGTTTTCACCTAACAGCTGTAGGGCGGAATATACATTCTTCACGCCCTCCATCTGCAAAAGGAACTCGCGGGTTCTCTGATAGAAATCTGTCAGGCTGATACGCTTCTGCTCCAGTAACTTACGGTTGATGTATAACTGATTGTCGCTATAAGTCTCGATGTATCTTCCGTTACCCCAAATAGCTCCGAAATACATATTCAACAGTCCTGCCGCACGGTTGATGTAGAAGGTGCCGCTGGGGATGCGGTATTTCGCATAGTCGGTATGTTCAGGATCACAGTAACCTGTACTTGTCACAACGAACAATATTTCCTGCTGTCCGATCTTCTTCTCCAGTTGAGTGATGAGTGTTCCGATGCTTTGGTCTAGTCGGAGGTATGTATCCTTTAACTCCTGCTGACAATTTGTCACAGGCTGATGATTGAATGGGCCTGCGTAATAGGTCAGGCAGAGCAGGTCGGTAATGCTGTCTGAGCCCATTCTCTTTTGATTGACGTAGGCTAATGCCAAGTCGGTCACATGGGCATTGATAAGACCTGATGTCTGATATTCTTGATATTTCTTGTTTCCCTTGAAAACATGCCTAAAATCAAAAATCTTCTCCTGACCAAGAGGTACCCATCTGAGCCTGTTGATTCCTTCGCTTGGACTCCTTAACTCGCTGAAGCCCATATAGGAAACATACTGCCCGTTTGAGTAATACTGCGAAGTGGTCCACAGGCCAGTCTGTTCATCCATCCAGAGTGCACCGTCAGCCGCATGACCTGCTGAGAGAATGGCGGCGTCTGAGAAGGGTGCAATGGCATAGACCAGGGCTGCCCCTTCACTATACACTTTGATTTCGTCGCCAATGGTCGATACCGACAGATGATAAGGCCCGGCAATGCCATTCTGACGGTTGTCCTCTGTGCAATACTGAGGTCTGAGGGTTTCGCGGTCAATCCATCGTTGACTAACGACACTGTGATAATAAGGTACTGTGCCTGTCAATATAGTTGAGATGGCTGAGGCTCTGTCGGGCTGAATCAATGGGTATGAGGCATTCTCGTACACTCTGCCTCGTTCCAGGAGCTTCTTGAAACCGTCAGAGCCGTAGAGTGGGGCATAGGCTTGCAAAAAGTCGCTGCGCAACTGGTCGATAGTGATGTTCACCACCAGTTTCGGCATGGGCCTGGCGGCTTGCTGTGCAGTGCCTTCGGCATTCCATCCTAATACCGCCAGCAACGTGATATAGATATACTTATTTCTCAATTCCAATATTTGAAGTTTGTATCTTTATGTTTACGATAGCTCTTATAAGCAAAGATAGTGCCACAATCATCATGCCCTCTGCATAAACCTGGAAAAGTCGCCCTGCGAAAAAGAGCATAATCATGACTGTTAGAATTATCCACCAATGGTTTCTCCGTCTTTTTAAGACGCCGGGGATAAAGAACAGCGGCAGAGGATTCAACAATAAAAGTTGCAGGTTCAGACTCGTTGTGGGGTGCTGAGAGAAGATCATGACAAACAGTATGCAGCCTGCCAGCCCTTGGATTAGCATCAACAATGCATCCCAGTATTTGAATAGTTTCTTTTGTTTCCATTCTATCAGTGCGATGCCCACCGTAACGACCAACAGAATCCATGCACATTGCAAGGGTGTCAGCGGAAAGTCTTCTTCAATCACCTGAACCCCTGCTGGCAGCGCAATACGTCTTTCTTTTACCAGCGGACGATATCTTCCACCTGCATAGACGGAGGCGCGGTCAAAATCGTACATCAGGTTTGCTGGCAAGAATTCTTGTTGTCTCAGACTGGTCTTCTGATCGGCCTTGAGTCCCAGCAGCATGTCATTACCAAATGCCGCCCAGGGGTGGTTCCTCACACAAGTGTGTACCATCTCACGGTATGATGGCTGATAATCTTCCCTGTTTGTGTATTCAACCTTTCCGGTGATACAGCGTTCAATCAGGTCTCTTGGGCGCATCGAACAGTTGTCGTAGAAATAGTTGTAACGGTACACCTTGTTCTCTGGCTTCAGGTTCTCTATCAACGCTTGTTTCAGGGTAAGTTTCTCCTCTGGAGTGAGGTTTAGCACTTGTTCTGTGATGCTACTGCCATAACGCTTATACTCCTCCTTAAAAAAGGGGTAGGGGTAGGCACCTAACTCATAGTCGGTAAGTCCGAACACGAATCTTGCCACGAAATAGGGCTTCTTGAAATCAAACACTCCCCAGTTGAAGGCGATGTCTTCACCTTTGCTAAAATCATGCCAGCGAAGGGCCGTATGACCATATAGGCTGTATATCTCCTCGTGAGGTGAGCAGGTTAGAAGGCTGACTTCCACGGAGTCGAACTGCTCCAGATAACTCGGATTGGAGTCGTTGCGGCCCTTCACCTCTGTTAGGGAGAGAAAACACAAGAACAGGAGGCTAAATCTCCTAAAAAAGCTATTTTTTTGTTTCACGATGCAAAATTAAATGATATTTTTCAGTAAAAAGCGATTTTCTCTTATTTTTTTAATAATTTTGCACCCTGAAATGAAATTCTTAGGAAATAGAAAGATAAATATGAATAAAATCATTGGTTGTCTGGTGCTGTCAGTCCTGACTTCTATGTCTGCTTTTGCACAAAGTGGCACGAACTCTCCTTATAGCCAATATGGCTTGGGTGATCTGGCTGACGAAGGCGTCGGGTTCAACAAAGGCATGGGTGGCGTCGGGTATGGCTTCAGAAAAGGGAATGAGGTTAATCCATTAAACCCCGCTTCCTATTCGTCTATCGATTCTGTGACGATGATCTTCGATGGAGGTCTCTCCGGACAGATTACAAATTTCAAGGAGGGAGGGCGCAAGCTCAATGCGAAGAGTGGAGGTTTCGACTATATCATGGGCTCTTTGCGGCTTATCCGTCATGTGGGTATTACCTTTGGCGTAATGCCTTATTCGAATGTTGGCTATAACTACACTTCCACCACGACCCTCGATGGTGCTTCAACGACATTGTCAAGTGCTTATTCTGGTGATGGAGGTATCAACCAGCTGTTTGTAGGTGCCGGTGTCCAACCATTCAAGTCGCTCTCTATAGGTTTTAATGCAGCCTATATTTGGGGAGATCTGGAACGCACAGTTAAGACCACTGGTTCGTCAGCTGTCAACACCCTGTCTAAGGAGTACACAGCCTCTATCAGCAGTTATAAACTCGACTTTGGCGTACAGTATACTCAGCCAATTGGAACGAAGGATGAACTCACCCTTGGTGCTGTTTTCAGTCCGGGGCATAAGATTGGTGCCGACCCCAGCTGTCGCATCATTAATGCAAATTCAAGTATCTCCAAGTCTGATACGACTATTTATTCCATTGCGAACGGTCTTGAAATACCTACGTCGATAGGTGTGGGTGTGGCATACGATCGAGACAAGAAGCTGCGTGTGGGAGCTGACTTCAAGCTCCAGAAGTGGGGTAGCATCGATTATCCGTCATTCGACAACAATACTTACAGTCTGCGCAGTGGCCTGCTTAAGGACAGCTATAAGGTGAATGTAGGAGCGGAGTGGATTCCGAATCCCCGTAGTACACGTAGTGTCTTCCATCATGTCCGCTATAGGGTGGGAGCAGGATACACTACACCTTATTATAATATAAATGGTCAGGATGGTCCTAAAAGCCTCCAGTTGAGTGTCGGTGTTGGTGTGCCTATCATGAATGCATACAACAATCGTTCCATCCTCAATATCAGTGCTCAATGGCAGCATCGCTCTGCCGATAACCTCATTACAGAGAATACTTTCCGTCTGAATATAGGCATTACCTTCAACGAACGTTGGTTCTCGAAGATGAAGATTGAGTAGAGTGTTTTGTGGAATGAGATATGTTTTTTAGGGGAATGATAAATCAGAATCATGTAAGTAGATTACTTCTTGTGGCAAAATCAGCCGCCAGAGTATTCTCTTTCCTCTTTCCCTTTTTCTCTTTCCTCCTATTATCCTGTGAACAAGCCACAGAGCACACGGCTCCTCCCATCTATGATCGTGATTCTGTCTCGATGATGACTTCCTACGGCGTGAACACCCTTATTAGCGACTCCGGTGTCATCAAATATCGCATTGTCACAGAGCGATGGGATGTGAATACTGTCCGTCAGCCATCTCGTTGGACCTTCGAGAAAGGAGTGTTCTTTGAACAGTTTGATGAGAAATTCCATGTTCAGGCCTATGTCCAGGCTGATACGGCCTGGTACTACGACCAGCAGAAACTGTGGCATCTGCGAGGGCGTGTCCGTATCCGTAATGTCAACGGCCTCGTCTATACCAGTGAGGAACTCTTCTGGGATGGCATGCGGCACGAACTCTACTCTAATGTGTTCTCCCGTGTGGTAACACCAGAGCGCCAGATGGAAGGCACTTATTTCCTCTCAGACGAGAGGATGACTCATTACACAGTCAGCAATTCTAAAGGCTCTTTCGAGAAATCGGATATGATAGGCGAAGAGGATAAGAAGGACGAGACGACCTCGCCTGCGGATACAGCCAAAGCCCCCGAGCCCATCCTCCGTCCAAGACTGGAGAAATCCCGTCGTCGCACTCAATAAAAATCGCTTCTATGTCTAATATAATCATTGGTCTGCTGATAACAATGCTCTTCTCCGCCTTCTTTTCTGGCATGGAGATCGCCTTTGTCTCGAGTAATCGCCTCAGGGCAGAGATGGACCGTGAGAAGAATGGTCTTGCCCAGAAGGCTATCAGTGTCTTTTACCAGCATCCGAATAACTTTGTCTCCACTATGCTTGTGGGCAACAATATCGCCTTGGTCATCTATGGCATTCTTTTTGCCCGCATCTTTGATGCCACTTTGTTTGCTCCATTCAGCGATGGCATACGTGTAACCCTTGATACCCTCCTGTCCACAGTCATCGTCCTCTTTACGGGCGAGTTCCTGCCAAAGACGATTTTCAAGAACACGCCCAATACGATGCTCACCGTCTTTGCCATCCCAGCCTATCTCTGTTATGTCATCCTCTATCCCATCTCTCGCTTGGCGACCCTTCTCTCCAGGGGCATTCTCCGATTGGTGGGCATCCGGATGTCTGGCGAGAACGACGAGCATGAGTTCACCAAAGTCGACCTTGACTATCTGGTACAGTCGAGTATCGACAATGCTGAGGATGAAGATCAGATCGGTGAGGAGGTGAAGATATTCCAGAATGCGCTCGAATTCTCAGAGACAAAGGTGCGCGACTGCATGGTTCCTCGAACGGAAATCGATGCCGTCGAAGATACAGCCACCATCGAAGAACTTAAACAGACTTTCATTGAGAGCGGCCACAGTAAGATAATTGTCTATCATGAAGATATAGACCACATCATAGGTTACATCCATTCCTCCGATATGTTCCGCCTCGACAACTTGGCGGAAGCTAATTCATCGCTCTTCACGCTTCGTTCTTCACTTCTCCGTGAGATAAGTTTCGTTCCAGAGACCATGCTGGCCTCACGCCTGATGAAGCAACTCATGCAGCAGAAACGATCCCTGGCAATCGTCGTTGATGAATTCGGAGGTACCAGCGGACTTGTATCCCTCGAAGATATCATGGAAGAGATTACAGGTGAGATAGAAGACGAACACGACAGCTCAAACCACGTGGCCAAACAACTCTCTGACCATGAGTATATCCTCTCTGCACGTTTGGAGATCAGTAAGATCAATGAACTCTTTGATCTTGAACTGCCTGAGAGCGACGAGTATATGACCCTTGGCGGACTTATCCTCCATGCCTACCAGTCGTTCCCCAAGCTCAACGAGGTGGTAAAGTTTGAGAACTATGAATTCAAGATAGTTAAGAATACGGCAACAAAAATAGAGTTAGTACGGCTCACTGTGCAAGAGTAATTTTATCATCAGTGTTATTTGCATCATCTGTGGTTTTGACATAATCCAAAGAATTTGTGCTAAAAATTTTGCCGTTTCAAAGAAAAGTCGTAATTTTGCATCCCAAATTGCAAATCGTATAAAGTAAATAAGTAAATCGTAAATAAAATTATGGCAGCATTAGGAAAAATTCGAAAAAGAGGCGTGGCTCTGGTGATTATCATCGGCCTTGGCCTTTTCGCCTTCATCGCTGAGGAAGCCTTCCGTTCTTGTGAAGCAACTAAGAACCAGCAGCGTCAGCAGATTGGCGAAGTGTTAGGTAAAAAGATCAATGTACAAGAGTTCCAGACTCTGGTCGATGAGTACCAGGAGGTACTTAAGATGTCTCAGGGGGTCGACAACCTGTCAGAGGAGCAGCTCAACAGTTTGAAAGATGAGGTGTGGAACTCTTATGTCAATGAGCAGATTATTTCCAACGAGGCGGGTAAGATCGGACTCACTGTCACCGACGAGGAACTGCAGAACATTATGAAGGAGGGTACCAACCCCATGCTTCTGCGCACACCTTTCGTCAACCAGCAGACTGGCCGTTTCGATGTGACCTTGCTTACAAAGTTCCTGGCCGACTATAAGAAGAATAGTACTAATCCTCAGTTGTCGGAGTCATATCAGCAGATTTATAAGTACTGGCAGTTCATTGAGAAGCAGCTGCGTACGCAGACACTTGCTCAGAAGTTCCAGTCGCTTATTGCCAACAGCCTGATTTCCAACCCTGTTTCAGCAAAGATGGCTTTCGATGCACAGAATCAGGAGAGCGACGTGGAACTGGCTTCCATTGCCTATAGCACCGTTAACGACAATGACGTGCAGGTGGCAGAGTCGGATCTCAAGGCTAAGTACGACGAGCAGAAGGAGATGTTTAAGCAGACTGTTGAGACTCGCGACATCAAGTATGTGGCTTATCAGGTCGTAGCTTCTGCTGCAGACCGTCAGGCTCTTATGGCCACGATGAAAGAGGCTTCCGATAAGCTGCAGAGCGGTGCCAACCCTGCTGAGGTGGTGCGCAAGGCTCAGTCTCAGTTCCCTTACATAGGCATCGCCGCCACGAAGAGAGCCTATCCTTCAGACATTGCAGCCAAGCTCGATTCAATGTCTGTCGGACAGACCACGGGTCCATTCGAGACAAAGTCTGATAACACCCTCAATGTTGTAAAACTTCTCAGTAAGGTGCAGATGCCCGATTCTATTGAGTATCGTCAGATTCAGGTTGGTGGTGCTACGCTTGAAGAAACGCGTAAGACAGCCGATAGCATCTATACCGCCCTTAAGGCTGGTGCCGATTTCGGCCAGCTTGCCGAGAAATACGGTCAGACAGGGCAGAAGCAGTGGCTCACCTCTGCTATGTATGAGAACTCCAACTCAATGGACGAGGAGTCGAAGAACTACCTTAACAGCATCAATACTTTGGCCGTCAATGAAGTGAAGAACCTCGAGTTCTCTCAGGGCAATATCGTTCTTCAGGTTACGGCTCGTAAGGCCATGGTCGACAAGTATGACGTAGCATTGGTTAAGCACACTATCGATTTCTCAAAGGCTACTTACTCTGAGGCTTACAATAAGTTCAGCCAGTATGTCAGCGAAAACAAGACCCTTGAGGAACTTGAAAAGAATGCAGAGAAATTTGGTTACCGGGTACAGGAGCGTAAGGATCTCTTCAATTCAGAGCACAACGTAGCTGGTCTTCGTGCCACTCGTGAGGCAATGAAGTGGATCTTTGATGCCAAGGCTGGTGAGGTCAGCCCCCTCTATGAGTGCGGTAGCAACGACAATCTCCTTGTAGTGGCCCTCACCAAGGTTAATCCCGTGGGTTATCGTTCGCTCAGCGATGTGAAGGACGTGCTGAAGCAGGAAGTGCTCCGCGACAAGAAGTTTGAACAAATCAAGGCAAAGTTTGCTGGTGTCGGTGATATCGCAGCTGCCAAAGCCAAGGGTGCACGTGTAGACTCTGTCAAGCAGATTACATTCAATGCTCCTGTGTTCGTTCAGGCTACAGGATCAAGTGAGCCCGCTCTTGCCGGTGCTGTGGCAGCCCTCAAGCAGGGTGACTTCAGCAAGGCTCTTATTAAGGGTAATGCTGGCGCCTATCTTTTCCGCGTCATCAAGAAGGCTCCGCGTGAAGGTGCCACCTTCGATGATAAGGCTATGGAACGTAGCCTTAGCCAGCGGGCTCAGCAGGCCGCAGGGCGCTTCATCCAGGAACTCTATCAGAAGGCTAACGTAGTCGATAATCGCTACTTGTTCTTCTAATTAAGATAGTCAGGTTTTTTAAATAATTCCCGAAACGTTTGGTCGTTTCGGGAATTTTTCTTATTTTTGCAGCGAATTAATCAATATTATGTCACCTATGAGGCTCTCACGACTGGCCATAACCCTGACAATGCTGGTTTCCGCTATAGCCATCCATGCTGATGAGGCTTCGGAAATCAGAAAGAGAATTCCTACTCTTCAGGGAGAGGCTCTTTTGGCTGGTTATGAGCAGTTGTACCGGCTAAGTATGGAGAGCGGTGATTTCCAGTACCAGTTGAGATGTGTGAATGAGCTTATCGCTGAGACGGAGCGCCAGAAGAACTGGTCGAAGGCTGGTGATGCCAAGGTGATGAAGATATTACTCTTTTATAATAACGGTGAGGACGACTCGCTCTATGCCCATATTCACCCCACGCTTGATTTCCTGAGGGAGAAGAGCGCCTGGAAGAATTATTATGAGGTAAGAACAACGCTTGTTGATGTCTACAATTTCACGGGCAAGACCAGTGAGGCGCTGAAGGAGGCGAACGCCATGTTTGACGAGGCCCGGCAGCGGCAGTCCAAGTTTGGCATGGGGATGGCTTATTATGCTATGGGTAATGTCTATTCAAACATGTATAATCCCGACGAGGCCGCCAACTCCTATGAGAAGAGCATAGACCTGTTGATGCAGGTGGAACCGCTACCTATGCAACTGTCTGACGTGTTCTCATACTATGCGGATGAACTTGTCGCGCAGCAGAAATTTCCAGCCCTGGAACAGCTAACGGTACGTTGGAAGGCGTTCCTGATGGATCATTACCAGAATAGGCAGGGCATCAAAGACGGGGAGGCCGACAACCGCTGGGGGTACTACTATATGGCCTGCGCCCAGGCTGCTCTGGGTCAAGGGCGTCTTGAAGAGGCACAGTCGATGCTCGATGAGATGAAAAAGCGCGTTTCTGGCGAAGACTCTTTTATCAACAGGATGTGGCTCTACTACCAGGCAGCTTGTCTGATACGTCAGAATCGTTATGTGGAGGCTCTGAAATTGAATGACCAGAGTACGAAGATGATGATGGCCTCCGACGATAAGTCGGTGATGATCCGCACTCGTCAGCAGCGGGCTGAGATCCTTGAGGCGTTGGGCCGATATGAGGAGGCGGCGACACTCTATAAGGAGATGTACACCATCAACGACTCCATCAACTCTCGTGATATCAAGGAACAGTTGACAGAGATGAATGCCCGCTTCGACAACGAGCATCTGAAACTGGAGCAGCAGGAGGAGCGCAATCGCAATATCCTCATCATCGTCAGCATCATCATCACGGCACTCGTCATCTTCATCATCTTCCGCTATATCGCCGCCAAACGGCTGAAGATGGCCCATGCCAAACTTGAGGATGCTCACCAACAGCTGCTCACGGCCTACGACCAACTTGAGGAGACCACCACCGCCAAGGAACGTATCGAGAGTGAACTCCGTATCGCCCGTGACATCCAGATGGGCATGGTGCCAAGAGAGTTCCCGCCATTCCCCGAGCGGACGGACATAGACCTCTACGGCTCTATTACCCCCGCCAAGGCCGTCGGTGGCGACCTCTATGAGTTCTTTATCCTCGACGAGAAGCTTTATTTCTGTTTGGGTGATGTCAGTGGCAAGGGCGTGCCTGCCTCGCTGTTCATGGCCGTAGCCATCAGTCTCTTCCGCGTGGCTTCGAAACAACAGCTGCCTCCTGCCGAGATCGCTACCAGACTAAACAGTGTGCTGGCTGAACATAACGAGAACTCTATGTTTGTCACGATGTTTATCGGTATAGCAGACCTTCATACAGGACGACTCGAGTTCTGCAACGCTGGCCATAACCCACCCGTGGTGAAGGATGCCGATGGCCATGCCCACTTCCTGCAGATGAAGCCCAATGCGCCCTTGGGGTTCTGGCCAGGCTTGGAATATCAGGGGGAATGTATAGAGGATATCAGCATGAAGGCCTTGCTCATCTATAGCGATGGTCTTACGGAAGCAGAGGATGCCGACAAACAGCAGTTCGGTGATGAGCACCTGCTGCAATTGATGGAACAATTCGACTACGAAGGGGCTGAGCAGACCATACGGATGCTGAATACCGAGGTCGAGAATCATGTAAAGGGAGCAGAGCAGAGCGACGACCTGACAATGCTCTGCCTGAGAATAAAAGGGAATCTACTATAGTCATTTAATTTTAATAATAATCATTATGTTGGAAGTTACGAAACAAGATGGCATGACCATCGTCAAGACAAACGAACGCATCGACACCGCGAATGCGGGACAGTTTGAACAAGAGTTGCTGCCGCTGCTCAATGAGGGTGGCATGAAATTAGTGCTTGACTGCGACAAGCTGACTTACATGGCCAGTTCGGGTCTCCGGGTGATCCAGAAATCCATGCGAGCACTCGTTCCTATCAAGGGTGAGATCAGCATGATCAATGTGAATCCTCCTATCTATCAGATTCTGGAAATGACAGGTTTTCTGCAGTTTATGAAGGTAGAAAAGAAGAAAGGGTAAGACTATGACAATATTAACGATTATTTTAGGATTAGTAGTCGTAGGGCTCGCAGTTGCCTTGTTCTTCCAGCTTCGTCTTGCCAAGCAGCATGAGGCCGATGCCGAAGTGCTGCTGCGCGACTATCAGAGGCGTATTGACGAGCAGCAGCGACTGCTGGACGACTATCAGACACTTCAGAAAAACTTTGACAGCGTCGGTAAGGGCTATGAGAAAGCATTGCTTGCTTTCGACAAACTGGAGGAGGAGAAGCAGGTGCTGACTCAGGTGAAAGAGTCGTTGCTCAAGCAAGTGCAAGATCTGCAGGATGTCAATGGCCAGTTGCAGGCTGAGCTCCAGCAGGCTAAGGCGGGGAATTCTGTGGCAGATGGTGAGATAACCCTCAGGTAAAGAAGTATGAAGACGCTCTTTTCTGGCTATCCGAAGGCCTGTCTGACTGCACTGCTGATGCTGGTATGCTCTCTCTCAGGCCGTGCCTCCACCTACGACATCGAAATGGGGGGACCGGCTCAGGGCAGCAATCGGTTGTTAAATCAGAATGGCGCAGCTGTGTGGACCTATGCCACATCAGGAGACGTCGGTAATCTCAGTTACTCAGCCGATGCTAATGTGCTCTCATTCTACCTCTCTCCGTCTACTGTTGCTGAGAATTCACTGACGTTGACGTCCGTACAGTCTTTTTCCGGGAAACTCGGAAGTATCATCGTCAGCACCAGTCAACATTATGGCTTGACTATCAAGGCGTATGTAGGACAGACGGAGTTGGGCGAGCTGACTTATAATGAGAAGACGAAAGAGTATGACATCTTGCAATTGTCGCATAACATGCTCTCCGAACAGATTACCCTGAAGTTCATGGCTTCTCCGAATGCACCGAACGGCGTTGAGGTTTCAGACTTGTCGAAGGTGTCTCTAAGCATCTCTGATGCCGTCGTACCTCTCAGCAATGGTGATGAAGTGACATTTATTCCCAGCCTGTTGATGACGGCCAACTTGTCCAACTATTCCTACAGAGGCATCCTCTTTACGCTGAACGAGGCGGGTGGCGACGGTTTTGAAAACGAAGACGGGGGCATCTATTTGGAGTCTACACTCACCGATGCCCAGGTGGCTGCGTTGAACACTGCAGTTGCCAACGACAGCTATGCCCCTGGCGATGATGGCTACGCCGTCGACTTCGCTGGTGGTATCACGATGATGGTAGCCAAGGGAAAGGGTACTATCAAGATAGAGGCTGAGACAGAGTCTGCCTATGCCTATCATGTGAAGATCGGCAACAATGCCCCTGTCGAGGTAGCCAGCACGATGCGCCAATGGTTGGAGATCCCCTATGCGGTCTCTCGAGACACCTATGTATATATCTATCTGGTGAGCAAGGCTGCTGTCCGCGAGTTGGGCGACTCTGGTCGTGCAGGTACCAGGATCGGGCGTCGTGAGAAGGCTCACGGCGTTGTCTACTCTGTCAAGTGTGCCTGTGCACCGATGGCAGTAGCTGACGTACATACCATTGCCGATTATATCATGGGCCGGAATCCTGCTGGCTTTATCAAAGGACAGGCCGATGTCACAGGCGATGGCAGGATTGATGTGGCCGATCTGGTCAAGGTGATTCAGATGGTTTCGCATTAAACATCTTAGTTGTGAATGACAGGAAAAAAGAAATTCTTTCTTGAGAGCTAAAAAAAAATCCCGAAATGTTTGGTAGTTTCGGGATTTATTATTATATTTGCACCGAAATAGAGTGTTTTCTCATTCATTGATTAAACTATTAAATTTAACTTATATGAAGAAATTATTTACAATGTTAGTGGCAACCGTCTGTGCTACAATGGCTTATGCGCAGGAGGTTACGGTGAAAGATGTGACCATGTCGGCTGGTGAGACTCCGAACATGGAGGTATCCATCTCTAACGTCAATCAGTACACGGCATTCCAGTTCGATCTGGCGTTGCCCACTGGTTTCAGCGTTAAGAATGCAAGTCTAAGTGGAACAACAGCAACAACCCGTAAGTTGGAGAAGGCCCTTTATGACGAAGCAACCAATAAGTGGCGTTTCTTGTCTTACGATGAGGGTAACGCTAAATTGGCTGAGGGTACGACCGTGAATATCACTCTTGAGGCTGCCGACGGTGCTGAGGGAGGTGATGTCGCTGGTAGCGACATTCTGGTAGTTACTCCAGAGGCAGTATCAACAGCACAAGCCTCAGCTTCTGCTAAAATTACTATTAGTGGCGATGCAACTATTACAGTAGGATCATCAGGTAAGACAACGTACGTTTGTAGTGATGCCCTTGACTTTACTGATAGTGAGGCTAAAGCATATATTGTTATGGGCTCAGAGAAGGATGGTGAGGGAACAAGCCTTTGGTTGGCTCAAATTGACAAGGTTCCTGCTGAAACACCTATTGTTGTCAAGGCAGTGCCTGGAACTTATTCGGTGAAGAAGACTACATTAGCGAACTCCTATTTTAAGAATTACCTGATAGGTAACAATACAGATGCTGCTATTAGTGTTACACCAGAAGGAAGTGATCAGTATTTATTCTTATCTACAAGTGGTTTCTCACCGTTTACGGCAGCACGTAATGTAGGAGCTCACAAGGCATATGTCCGCATACCGACAGTACCTGCTTCTAATGTTGGTGATAATTTGGCTCTGACGATAGGTTCCGGCCAGAGGACAAGTCTCTGCGCTAACCTAGACCTCGATTTTAGTGATCAGACAGCTTTGACTGCTTATACGATTGTTGGTTGGGATGGAGCGATTCTGATGGCACCAGTGAAACGTGTATCTGCAGGTACCCCACTTTATATTAAAGGTCCTCAAGGTAGTTATACAATTAAGTCTTCTGCAGTTCAAGCTGTTTTCGCCAATATGTTAGTTGGTAATAATACGGACGCTGCAATAACTATTCATCCAACAGACGGAGATTATACGAATTATTTCTTGAGTTCAAGTGGATTCTCTACATTCTCAGCTGATCGTTCGACAGGTGCTCACAAGAGCTACCTCCAAGTGCTTACATCATGTATTCCTGCAGCTTCGCGAGGAACTGGTGAAGGTATTACCCTTAATGAAATTGTAGTTGATGTTACAAGGAGCATTATTGGTGATGACGATAACGCTACAGGAATTAGCCGTGTTGCAGCCGAAGCTGGTAACGACACTTGGTACAACCTGAATGGTCAGCGTATCGACACTCCGACAAAGAAGGGCCTGTACATTAAGAATGGTAAGAAGGTGATTGTAAAGTAATCCCTATACCTTATTAATAATAAATAATTCCCGAAACGCTTGGCCGTTTCGGGAATTATTCTTATCTTTGCACCGACAAATCAAGTTTAACTCTTTAATTCGAAGTATTATGCAAAAGCAACATGTAAAAAAGGAAGGAGACGGTAAAATGGAAGCCCGCTACATCAACCCCTACACCGACTTCGGTTTCAAGTACCTCTTTGGTACGGAACCGAACAAGGACATCACGCTCGAACTGGTGAATGCCCTGTTGCAGGGGCAGGAGACCATCACAAGCCTGACGCTGCTGCCAATGGAGCAGCTGGGGGGGTGGCCGAGGTGGCAGCCCTTTCAAAAGAGGAATATGCCAAGTATTGGGAAAGCGAGAAGGTGTTCTACGATAACGACGGTGCCATGCGTACCGCCAGGAACAAAGGCCGAGCCGAGGGTCGTGCTGAAGGTCGTGCCGAGGGAATTCATGAAGCTAATCATGAGAATGCTCTGAAGATGAAGAAACTTGGAGTCTCTGCTGCAATAATCTCTCAAGTAACGGGCTTGACAGTCGAGGAAATTTAAGCACTTTGACAAAAAATCGTCATAATTATTAAAATAGTACTCGAATTGTTTGGCTATTTCAATATTTATCCTTAAATTTGCACCGAATTATAAAGATTCAACTATAAAAGGAATTAATTTTTAAACGTTTAAAATATTAGAGAAAATGAAAAAGAAGTATTTTGCTCCAGAAATGGAAGAAATGGAAGTTGAGAGCCTTTCTCTTTTAGAGGGATCAGTAAAAACTGAAAAAGAAGGCGTTGTTGAATGTGACGGTGAGGAAGAAGCATAGTCTTTGTCATTTCGCTCAAACAGACTTCTAAAAATGTTTTAATGAAGACAGGCTGTCTGGTCTGTCTTCATTGTTTTTTTAACTCTCTGCTTACTTTTAGATTTCCAAAAGACTTTTTTTATTTAACCTTTTAGCAAATTCTACTACATCTTTGGACACTTGCTCAATAGGAACATCATACATCTCTGATAATTGTTCAGCTACAGCATTTGCATCCATTCCTTGACAGAAAAGACTAAGCATGTCTTTTCCACTTTCATTAAGCGTAAATGCTTCTATAAGTTCACCAGTTTCCATGTTCTTGACGACAATGACATAATAGTCGATTAAGGGTGCTGTTTCAATTCTGTATTTCATCTTGTTGTGGTTTCATTGATTTCCTTATAGGCATACAATAAGCTTTGTTGCATGTTAATACGTTCGTGTTCACGCTTCTCCAGATAGCAACAAGTGTGGACTTCGCATAGTTTCAGCCATATGCAATTTGGATAATCGAAACAGGTGGCACACATATCTGACTCCTCACGAACAGAGCGGAATGCTTCCAGCATTTGTGTATCTTGTTCATCATGCTCGATATGACCAACGAGATGGTCTTCTGTGAAATGCTCGCATTTTCCGATATGTCCGTCTGGGGTTATGACAACACAATGGTCGTTATCTGCCATGCAGTGGTTTGTCCTTATTTCTCTCTTTAATCGACGTGGTTTGTAGAAACCATATTCTCTTAACCGCGCCTCAATCTCACTCATCCTGTCGAATATGAACTTTCGTTTCTGTTCATCGTGTAATGCAATGCTCCCTTTTACCTCTTCATATAGTGGATGTAGGTAAACAGAGATGCCTTTAGAATCAATGAACTCTTTATGAAGTTCATCGACAAGTTCTGAAAGGTTTTTAGCGTTATACATGTCGATGTTGAGACGAATAGAAACGTGGATGTTAGCGTTCTGCAACCGATGGATATTGTCGATTACCCTCTGATAGGCATTCACATCTTTATAGATATAGGCCTTGCTACGGTTGTATATTTCTTCTGTGCCATCGAGTGTGATCTGTACAAGTCTAAGCTGCCACAACTCTTTGGCTTCGTTAATATTGGTATCATCGAACAGGTACCCATTAGTAGTAATTTTTGAAGAAAAATCAACACCAAATTCTTTAAGTCGCTTACAGATAAGGGTTATGGCGGTCATATTGAAGAGCGGTTCGCCGCCAAACCATTTTATTGACACCTTTTTCCCTTGGCTATGACTAATGATGTAATTGGCTGTTTGCATGGCTGTTTCTCGACTCATGGGAATCCTCGGACGCCCTTTTTCAAAGCAGTAGAAACAGCGGGCGTTACAATCAGTGGTCGTATAAATTGTGTAGTTTGTGATGGCGCCAGTTTTTTCTTCCAGCATCTTGGCCACATCTCTTATCTGGCGGGCTAGGAGACGGTCGTCATGATCTTCAGGAACCAAAAACCATAGGTCGATCAACTGCTGTAGGTCTGCAGGGTGGGTCTTGTAGATCTCTGCTTCCTCAGGCGTGAGAAGCAGAAAAGCCTTCGTCATCGTGTGATAGAGCAGCAGCCCTTCGTCTACAGGCTGTTCCACCACGTAATACATGGGCCGGTAGGTTGCACCAGCCTTCGGCTTCTGTTTCTTCAGGAGCTTGTCGAAGGGCTTGGCGGTATTGTATATAATCTGCATGCGACTTGTTTTATTTTGGCTGCAAAGTTAAGCATATTTTTTTGAACATCCAAAAAGTTTGCTTTGTATTTATCCTTGCTGTCTTTTATATTATGCGCTTCACCCAGTAGATGGTGCCGCTGGTGACACGTTTGCTCTGGAACTTGTACTCCGGACGGTTGAGGTAGTTACCTATTTTATGGAATGAGCCAGTGTCTTCTTTGTACCCTTTGAAGTGCTGCTTCAACAGGGCGGAGAGATCTTTCAACGTTATCCATTCGCCCTCCTCATCCAGGTGCGGCTTCTGGATGACGGCCATGAGCATCTCGCCCAGGCCGTTCAGGCGCTGGTACTGCAGGTTGTGCTCCATCAGCCGCCGCTCCTCCTCTTTGTTGAGCCAGTAGCGCTCGCCCTGGCGGATCTCCTGCAGCAGCTGGGCGAAGACCTGGTCGTGCTGCACGGGCGTCTCGAAGTCGATGTCGCCG
>CAMNPN010000091.1 GCA_946548085.1 uncultured Prevotella sp.
TGCTTTTTCCATTGTTTAAATTTGTATTTGTCCCTTGTCCCGTTGTCCCATTGTCCCCATCAGGTATAGATCGTGTTGCATACCTTTTTGTATTTTACAGTATCTTTATCTTCTCCTTCAGCAATCATCACGATCTGATTGGATTGCGACAGCCTGTATATCTTCTTCCTTGTGGCTTCATCGTTAGTATATCCAAAAGCCTTCATGACATCCTCCTTCGTGAAAACCTCAGGCAGCCTGTTAAACCCGTCGATAGACTTCTTTTGTTGACGCTTGCCCGTGATCTGCACGTCGTTGTTCATTTCGTCGAAGTATTTGTCTGCCAGCACGCCGAAGAAGTGCTGCTGGGTGGCGTACTGGATGCGGGCGATGAGTTCGCACAGCTTCCAGTCCGTCTCGTCCACCTCATACTCACCTTCCCAAAACCTACCCTCCTGGTGCAGGCTTGCGAAGTGGCGCATGTCTATGAAGGGCATGGCATAGTTCAGGGCGTGGTAGGCCACGCGCTTCAGCATCAGCTCGTTGGCCTCCGACTCGTCTTCGGCACAGTCAGCCATGCGGTTGTCTGTCCAGTAGTACAGCTTCTCCACGAGCGGCCACACGGGCAGTTCGCCAGCCCGCAGGTCGAGCTTGTAGGCCCACGCCTTCATGCGATCCAGCCGTGCCCAGTCGATGGTCGTCACCTTCTGCAGCTTGATCATCTCGAAATTCGTCTTGGGCATGGGTATCACCGCCAGGCGGGTCGAGAGGCCGCTGCCGAAGTTCCGCTCGTTCACCTTTTTCTTCAGGGCGATGGGCGTACCCGTGTAGATATAGTTCCACGTCACACGGAACTCATCCACAGGCGACTCGTTGTTCTGGTACATCTGTCCGTCCTTCTCGTTGTGGAAGGCCTTCAGCTCCAGGCTCTGCTTGTTGATCCACGACCCGCCGCTCTGCAGGGTGATGCTGTTGTCCAGCTCCGTGTCGAAAGTGAACATGTGCAGCTGCATCTCCTGGCCGTCAACCACCTCCTTGGCATTGAGCATGTCCTGAATCAGCTGACCGTTCGAGGTACGGGCGGGGTGGATCCTGATCATATCCTGCGGCTTGTCCTTGCCCTCCTTGTTGGCGGCCTTCTTGTTCTTGTCTTGTTTGTAGCGGTTCAGGGCGGTCTTGCCAGGTTTGTCCGCCTCCTCGACGGGTTGCAGGAGGATGTCGCAGATGTCGTCGGCCATCGACTTGTTCGATGCGGGATGGCCAATGATGAGCAGCGAACAGTTCAGCCTCCTCAGCTTCTCAGGCTTATGGTAGAAGCGGTAGGTGCAGCGCGTCATGAGCGTCATCAGCGCCCCGCCAGCCACGAACAGGGCCGCTGGATACTGGCTCCGCTTCAGCCCGTCGCACACGTCCCTCAACAGCGGGAAGTCGTCAAACATCGCCTCGATCTCTGCTCCCCAGCCGTCGAGCATCGTATAGATGCGGTCACTCTTGCGTATCTCGCGCTGGGCTGCCAGCCCTATCTGTGTGATGTCACGATAGCTCCGTCCCGTCGCCGTCAGGATCGCATCCTGCATGGCCTTGCTGGGCAGCGGGTTTGCAGACTTTTTCTCCTTCTCCGCGACGCAGCCCGCTGCACTCTCGACGGTCTGGGCCACGTTCTCATTGCGCTCAGCGATGATCTCCTGCACCCACGACTGCGATTCGACGATCCGCTGCACTGTGGCCTTGTCACGGTCGAGCATGAGCATGAGGTCTGTGGCGAGCTTAAGGCTCTCACTGTGTCTGTTTGTGTCTGCTGCGCAGGGCAGTCCGTCAGCGTAGCGAGCATCAATAATAGCTTGCAGGTCATAGCCTCTCCACTTTGGGCTTTGAGCATTGAGCATGGAGCTTTGAGCATTGAGCATTGAGCATTGAGCATTAACTATGCCCTCCACTGGGCGAGCATCCAGCGGGCTGACATGCCCAGCCCCTTGTAGAGCAGGCGCAGCGGCCAAAGCAGGATTCTGAACGCCAGTGCCAGCAGCAGCATCACTGCCAGTATTGAATTGAAGACGAGTCGGCTGAGTTTTCTTTTCGCGGTACTCAGGCGTAAACCGCTTGTCAAATTCTTCATTGTAGTAGTCGAATAAAAGTTGTTCGTTGATGTAAATGATGTCCTCCTCCTTCGGGGCGAACGAGTTGCGTGTGGCGTCGATGCAGCTCTCGTCGGCCTTGTAGCCCAGCCTGGCAGCCAGGTCTATCTGGTTGTCGGCGAGGTTGCCCGTGGCGATGTCTGCCGTGGCCACGATGCGGATGCCGCAGCCGCTGCTGGTGATGTGCACCAGTGCGATGCGCTCCATCAGCGCCTTGTCGTCCCTCATGGCGTACCACACCTGCATGGGGTTCTCGATATGGTCGATGTCGAGCATGAAGAGGCCGCTGAGGTGGCAGTCAGCCAGTTTGCGGTGACGGAAAGGCTTGCCCGAGGCTGTAGGTGTCTCGTCAAACTCGCGGCAGGCGAAGATGAAGGCTGGCAGGTTCTCCTTCAGCTCCTGGGCGAAGGCCAGCAGGCGCTCGCCGTCGCTCTTCTTCTGCCAGGCCTCCTTGGCGGCAGCGCGTTTCAGGTTCTGCTTCTTCAGCACGAACTTCTGGTACTCGCTGTTCTGCAGCCAGCGGTGTATGGCCGCCACGCCTTCCGTCTTCGAGGCCTCCACCGCCTGGATGATCGCCCGTCGCGCGTCGATCTTCCACCGCGTGTTCTGGTTCTTTACTTGCTCCCAGAACTCTTCCCTTGAGCAGGGAAGAGCCTGAGAGAAATGTGTGTTCTCTTGAAATGTAATCATCTATAGTTTTTATTTTTTTCCACGGAAATAAATTATTGTCTCTATACGCGGTCGATGATCTGTTCTACCTCCAGCGCGTTCATCGCGTCCTTCAGTTCGCGGTGCATCGCCACGTTCACCAGACGGTAGCCGATGTCCTTCTTCACCGAGTTGAAGAACTTGTAGCGTGTTGGCGACTCCTTCAGCCATCCGTGTTCCAGGGCCTTGATTGTCCTGTCCTTCTGTTCACGGCTCATGCGCACATACGCCTTGAAGACCAGCTTACCCGTGTCAGGATCCCTGTGCAGCGAACCCTCCACATACTTCCCGTTGGTCAGACGCTGCAGCGCCTCGTCAGAAATCTCAATGTATTTTTTCATCTTTTACAGTTTTACAGTTTTATTTTTTTTACCTTTTCCAGGTACTTATACACCGTGTACCTCGATATTCTCATTCTCCTGGCGATCTCAGTCACCGTGCAACCTTCGTTGTTCATCTCGATGGCCCGTCGCTGGCGGTTTTTCCGTCGTACCACCTCCCGTTCCGTGGCCTTGCGACCATTTCTGCGGTTGATCTCGCTCCGAAAGTCGTCGTTCTTCCTCACGTGGCAGGCAGCAGCCATAGCCTTCACCTTGCTTTGTGAGAGTCCAAACTCCTGAGCGATGGCCCTTGTGCTCGTGAAGGGATAGAGCGCCATGATTGTTGCAAATACATGAATCTTCATAAATCATTTTTTTTCTTTTTGGGTTTCTACCGCTTTCCGGTGTCCGGACTTTACCTTACTCGCGGCTTTCGGTGGACAAAATTAGGCATAAAAAAAACCTTTCCATTTGAGGTAAATGAAAAGGTAATGAAAAGTAAATGAGAAGTAAATGAAGGGACTGCCAGTCTATATATTTACCATAGAAATGGCTTCATCAAAGGCATCTGCCACAGCCTTGCATTTTCTGAATATCCCAACCTCGCTGCGGCTTGGCT
Organism: uncultured Prevotella sp.; assembly: GCA_946548085.1. Classification (GTDB taxonomy): domain Bacteria; phylum Bacteroidota; class Bacteroidia; order Bacteroidales; family Bacteroidaceae; genus Prevotella. The sequence goes on from CAMNPN010000091.1 coordinate 3,762, forward strand.
CATAAGTGTTCCAATCCTTATAATCAACGTTTGCAAACTTGTAGGCTGTGAGGATCTTGATACTCCCGTAATCACAGTCTTTTACAAACATCTCCTTCATAGGCAGATTGTTTATCTTATTACAGCAAGCAGACCAATTCCCTGCCCATCCATATTTACTAAGTAGTACACAAATAACTCCTAAGAACAATTGTTTTTCATTGAGAGGCTTATTATCGCCATTAATAGAAATGATTGCCTTTGCAATCTGTTCATCTGTCACCTTGACTTTCTCATCCAGACTGCCCTCATATTGATTAATAGGTCCATGATTATCCATGAAGAAGTTCTTGATCTTCACATTACCTTTGGCCAGTTCCTGTATCACCTTTAGTTTCAGTTCGTCACTCATAGCTGCTTTGGATTTAAAATGTTGTTGTTTTCCATAATAAGGTTCTCTATCTGCTCCTTGTTAGCCTCTATCATGCAAAGGTTGATAGTCACTTGGAGGCTGCGATGTCTGCGAGAGAATTTGTCGAAAAGTTTTTTCAATTTCTTCATCACCCTGGGGCTGCCATCTCTCCGAGCAGCCCCGAGCTTACTGCCAAGCAGTTCTTCAGTAGTTTGTGTCATAATAATTATTTTTTAAGTTGTTAATTAGATTTGTCCCGTTATTGGGATTTCGGCTACAAAGGTAATACGGAGGGTGTAACGTAAGTGTTTACACCTCTGACAAATCTTTTCTTTTTTCATAAAGTTTAACAGAAGCGAGGTTTGCATCCCATATTTCCTTAGCCAGATGTAGTGGCTCTAATACTTCAAGACGGCTCCCCCGCTCCATAATCTTCCCTCTGAAGTCCATCGACGGACGAAGGAAAAGTTCAAAGTCGCTGTATTCATCCCCTGAGGCAATCTCTCTCTGGCTGTGATGCAGCTTCAGGTCGCGCAGGTAGTTGGCCTCCGTGCCGTAAGCCCTCAGCACGATTCTCTCTGCTGGCTTCGATTCGTCCTTCATCACGCCGTAACAGTCTTCAAAGTAGTCGCTGGCATTAATCTTCTCGTCCATCTTGAAATACTCCTTTGTTACTGTCAGTGATTTGATGCGGTCAAGGGCAAACGTCAGCAGTGCCCCGTCTGCCTTCCTACCCAGCAGATACCACCGCTGATGATAGAGTTTCACGAAATACGGCTCCAGCCTGTGGTCACGCTCAATGGAGTTGTCATAACGCTGATACACCATCTCTATAACCAAATTTTTCGACATCGCCTCAACAATATCCTTCAGAAACCTCCCTGAAGAAGGAATGCTCTCCATGACAATACGCTTATACACCCTTTTGTTCTTCAGCAGCGTCGAGTTCACAGAGAGCGACGACATCATCCAGTTCTCCACGGTATCCTTCTGCAGTTCAGCACCGTTCTTGATATAATATCGATATTGCCTGTCGCAGCCTATGGAGATATTGAAAAACTCCTCCAGGTCGTTTTTGTAGTGAATAAACGTCTGCCTTACCATATTGTTACCTTCGCTGAGCCTGTCGTTATTCCATAGTTCGAGAATGTCCTTATACGAGATAGGGCCATGGTTGCGGATGGTGTTCACCAGCCACGCATAAGTCTTCAGAATCAATAGGGGTTTCATAAGCTTCTTCCTTTCTTTAGTTTAGTTACATATAATTATAAAGACAAAAAAAGGGCGCAAAGGGGTCTGGCACCTTTGCGCCCTGCCATTATTCCAAGCGGAATTAGATAATAGTAATCAAAATTTTCCTTGATAAATAATAGGCAGATTAAACCTGAGATACCAGAAGCTATTCCTATTTGGAAATTAGCCAGGGTATCAATCACTATTATCCAGGAAAAAAAACTTTTCTTTTTCATAAGACCTATAACATCCTCAATCTCAGAAAAAGCTACAAATATTTTATATATAATTTCCGTCATAAATATATAACGCATGATGCCGAAAACAGATCAGGGGACTCGGTTCTCTGCTCACAAAGTGTCAGACACTTTGTGAGCACATTTCTTTCCCTTTAGGTTTTATGCCATCTCCAGTTCTTCTTGGAGAATAGAAATGTGCAGACAGTCCTCTATCTTCGACATGGTTTCGAGAGAAAGGTTCTCCTGACCTTTCAGAACTTTTGAAACGTATTGCTGGCTGCACCCCATCAGATCAGCCAACTGCTTCTGGGTCATGCTGAGTTCATCCATCTTCTCCAGCATTTTCATAGCAATACGCTGTGAGTGACGAAGCCACGACTTATTCTGCATTCTCCACTCTGCCCTCTCCCTCCACTTGGAAGGTGTGGGTGACTGATGTTCCTTCAGTCGTGCAATTACATCCTTCATAAATACCTCCTTTTCTATATTAAACCAATTCACTCATATAATCATCAAAGGATTCCCTGTCAACAATATTATTTGCCAACAGATGGGAGCGCACTTTCTCCATCTTGACCAACTCACGAAGCGTATGCTCTCGCTCTTGCATGGTTCGCGTGAGTTTTATAGCACCGCCCGTTATGACGTAGATTCCCGGATCCAACTTGATAGCATAGATTCTCAGCCATGAAGCATGTCTGTAAGTATCCTTCAGCCGAGCCTTCTCCTTACCAAGCAGCATATCAGCGAAACGACTATTCTCTAAAGGTCTGAACAGTTTGTCCAAATCTGCTTCTGGCGAGATGTCCATGATAAGGCATTGCAATCGTTCGCTATCCTCTATCGTATCATAAATAGCCTCATTGACATCAGTTATCTTAAAGTATGACATCAAGTCAGCCATATTCTCCTTGAAGAACTGGTAAAGCCACGTTACATCGTTCCACTGCTCAAAAAGCATGTAGAGTGCATTGTCTGGACAATCATCGTATTTGACTGCCCAAAGCCTACCATCCTCAGTGATGCTATCATAAGTCATAATTCACATCCTTTTGGGGGCAAAGTTAAGCAAATTATTTGAATTACACAACTTTTAGGTTGTTTTTCTTTGTTGTTAAGCTAATTTTCATTATCTATGTGTACACAACGTACCAAACCCCTCTGTGCAATTTTCGGATTTTTAATCAGGCTCATAAGTGTCTGACACCTTGTGAGCCTAATTTGTTCTTTTCAGTCTGACGGTCTTTTCCATGCCGTTGGGAGCGAGGAACTTGAACAGGGCTTCCTCGTCTTTCCGCTCCATCAGTATGTAGGTGCAGAGGTCTTTTATAGGGATTCCGTTTACTGCTATCAGGTAATCGCCTGTACGGACTCCTTTCTTGTAGGCCGCTGACCCTTTGCGGATGACTGCTTTGAGGACTCCGAGTGTGTCACCTGGCTCAGACGGGATGAACGAAGCGCTGCCTACTTCGCTGTTACCGGGCGCAAAGGGGGGCGCAAAGGGGTCTGGCACCTTTGCGCCCTTGTTCTGCTGCAGCTCCACCAGCTTCGCGTGAGGCGACTGCCAGATGCGGGCCTGCGACAGCAACAGGTTTAACGCCTTGGCGGCACTCTCCCTGATGGCATAATCAGAATTATGAGTCTTCTTTGCTGCTTCTGCAAAGCTGCCAAACCTGAGGAGGGTTTCAAAATTCTCCTTGTCAGCAGGCGAAAGCTCCTCACTCTCTTCTGCTGCCATATTCAGGAGTTTGCGCAACAGATCAATGACTTGGGCGCAAAGGGGTCTGGCACCTTTGCGCCCCGGTTTGTTGAAGCAACTTTATCTGTTGCGGAATGTGGAATGAGGCTTAGTAGCGCTTCTCAACAATCGCTGCATAGTACTCAATCTCAGAATAATAGTCATCCCAGTGATAGTCTGCAAGCACTCCACCCCGTATATGTCCCGGAGTTTCTGATTGACCAGTTTCCCAGTCCAGCCATAGCCACTCTATTCGTGTACCCAATACATCCGAAAATCCATTCCTCTGTGGATTAGTATGTAAATACAACAGCAGGCCTGGCTTATTATTCTTAACTCCTGACGGTTCCTTGGAATAGACTGCACCGGCTGCCTTCTCGCCACCTTTTACCAATATTTCATGCCACCAGATTCTCTCCTTGTTATAGAGAGATTCATAATACTTATGGATAGCCTTAGCCTCGGCACAGCGTATGAGTTTCTCCTTTAGTTCTTGGGGATTGTCTATCTTAATGGAACCAGCCTCATGCCACTCAGGTCTATAAGCAGAATTACTATCTCTCATATCAGGAGCCTTATTGTCCTTTCCAAAGTAGTTATACTTCTGCAACTCCTTGTGCATCACGAAGTGGGCACCCGGAATCTGGCAGACGCGGAACTCATCGGGGTTGGCGACGTTAAACTCGCAGAAAGCCAAGAGTTGGGGTCTGTATGCATTGTAGTTTTTGTAGAGCGCGTTCTTATCTATGTCATCCAGATTGCAATAGGTGGAGTAGAGGCAGATCATGAAGAGACACTTGGTAATCATTAACAAGTCGTTACCTCTATAGCATTTGCGGTCCTCTGTACCCAAGTGCTCCCACGGGTACTCGTCGTAGATTATTCCGTCGTAGATCTTGTCCATGCCCGTGCCGTAAGTGGAATGCTGCACGGTGGTGAGGTATTCCATGTACTGCCAAGTCAGATTGATATACTCATTGTTGCTACCCACCCATTTCTCGGCATAATCACCTAAATGTTTCTTATCCTCTTGGCTCAGTTCGTTCTTTTTGGTTGTATAGAGTTCAAAGGCATCGTCGAAGTAGGATCTGTTCCGCACCTTCAGCGGATTATAGTATGTTTTGTTTCGCTCGTTAATGATGTCAATCGTCGCTTGCTTTTGCATCTGATTAGCGATGGCGGTGAGGCGATTGTTATACTCGTTGAGCTTCTTCAACGTCTCCTGCTGCCCCTGTAATACCTTGTCGACTTTCTCAGTGATGGCATCAAGTTTCTTCTCTGAACTGTCATCCTTAAAGAGGGCGCCCAGAAGTTTAAAGCCTACGCTGACAACTGTGCCTACGCCGATAGCCCGAGTCCTGGCTGGTGCCACAGCGTCTTCTTCCCACACCAACGGCTTGTCCAGGTCATCCACGGTGACTGTTACTGGATTACCCTTATCATCTGTCACTTCTATTTCTACCGATTTGCTCCAGTCGATGCTGGCGTCGGGGCCTGAAGTTTCGGGGATGAGCTGATAATCGGCCATCAGTGCGAGCCAGTCTTCATCAGTGATATCAGAGCTCCAGTTGTCCAGGTTCTCGCAGAGCCAAGCACAGGTGCCGGTTGTCTTCTGGCCTTCGTAGGTAAATTCGAACTCCATCGTCTCGTCGGTAGTCATGCTGAAGCTGACAGTCTGGTCAGAGAGCGGATTGTCTTTGATGGCGGGGAAGGTGATGGTACCTTTGCCAGTCTTGTTGTCATAGTTGATCTGTCCCTCTACGGCCTCGCTGATGTCGTCGGCTGTATAGGTGAAGAAGTAGCCCTTGTCACCTTTAATCTCCATACCAACGGTGGGAATCTGAGCCAGCTGTTCCTCGGTATACTTGCCTGAGGTTAAAAGCGCTTCGTCATACTCTGTCCAGATGCCCTGCTTCAACTGGGCGGGAGCCACTACTGCTTCTTCCTGGGGGTTGCCGCCTCCTGAAGACGGATTGTCTACTGTTGTGCAGGCACTCATGCCTAGCAGGAGTGCGGCGGCTGCAAATAATGCAAATAATTCTCTTCTCATGATTAAAAAAATAAATTATGTTAGTAATAAAATAGATATGCCATTTGTGAATAGTCGGTCAGCAGTTTCACGGGCACAAATATACAAAGAAAATCGTTTAAAAAGTATTGTCTCCCCTAAAAAGATGTTAAATAGCGGTGTTTTCCCCCTGTTTGCGCCCACAGAAGGGGGGAAGGCACTTCTCCCCCCCATTTATCGCGGTAGATACCTGAACTTAGCCGACACGGGAGCATGGTCACCCAGTGGCGTTTTGCCGTCGGGACGCACATAAGTGGTGCTGTCAACGCTCACCGAGAGGGGTTTCAGCTTCGGACCGTCTTTTGGGTTGATGTAGATAATCTTGTCGAGCGTCTGTCCTTTGAGAGCCCATGTCGTCGAACCGGGGTCGTTCATGACGGGACCCTTGACCATGTCGGGGAACTTGCCGCCGCGCTCCAGCGTAATCCATGCATCGCCAACAGTGGCACGGCCGGACTCCTCGATGATGCTGAAGACCTGCGAGCAGATGCTGTCGCGCTCATAATAGCTGTTCAGGTCGCCTGTCACGATGACGGGGCGCTCGTCGAGATGAGCAAGGATATGATCGCGCAGCTGGCGCCACTGCACCATACGGGCTCGGCGGTCGGGGCCATCGAGCTCTTTCGCCTCGTCGTCTTCGCTGCTGGCATCCATGTGCATGTTATAGACCACCACATGGTTGCCGCCCTTCAGCGTGACATCGTATGAACGGAAGCCCTTGCGCACCATCGTGTCCCAGCCATGATCCATGAGGCCGTAGCCGGCAGTCCAGCGCACGCTGTCTTCACGAACCAACTTGAGTTTCGGCGACCAGAAGGCCGTGAGACCGTCGACATGCAAGATACCCTCCAACTCTTCGCCGTCGAGCAGCCTTTTGACTGCCAGGTTCGCGTCGATGCCACCGCCCCAGACGTCGTGAAGATAGCCTGCTTCATCGAAGGGAGCGGCAAGCTGGGCATGGTAGTTGAAATTCTCTTGCGTGAAGATCATGTCGAACTTCTTGTCCAACAAGAACTTAGCGATGGCAGGAGAGTATTCCTCGCCCGGTCCTTCGGTGTTCACATCGATGAATACGATCTCCTTGGGCATACCGTCTGCATTGACGGTGCAGATGGTGAACGTCTCTCCCTTAACCATATTCATTATGATGGCCGTCTGCTCGTAATTGGCCGGTGTGAGGGTATTCGACCCACGCTGTAGGACGGTCTGACCGTTTTCAGACTCTTTCTCCCAGCCGTTCACACTGGCGAGCTGGCGCAAATCGTCAGCCTCCGTGCCGTCGCCACGGGTGCCGGCAGATGCTGTCGGCGTCACGACGAATTCACCGTTACCGTCCAACTGCCAGGTGAAGCCAGCCTCCTCAGGGCCGCCATACACCGCCAGGGGATTATCATAGTCGCCCTTGTCGAAGGCGCCCACATACAGGCAGCCGGTATGGTCTGCATTGACCTGCATGGCCAGCACGACGCTCGTGAACGGCTCGCCGGTATCCTCCAGTATGCCGCTGTACTCTGCTTCATCGAACCATAGGCCTACAAGGCTCTTTTCAATCTCCTGTCGGCTGGGTGCTGAGGGATTGTCAGACTCACCAACCACGCCTTCACAAGATGTGGTCAGAAACCCGCAAGTCAGGATAGCAGCCATCAGCCATAATTTCAATTGTCGCATAATAAAAAATGAATTTGGTTATACATTAATTTTCGTGCAAAGTTACGAAAAAATCTCCTTTCACACCTCGCCCAGAATCACCCTTCTATTCATTTTTGCTAATTCTGCGAAGATTTTTGCATATTTTGAAAGTGAAATCACGGAAATCAAACATAAATAACGCATATCAAACATTCACAAAAGGTACAGGCCCCTGTGTCATTTTAGCATACCAACTATGGTTTCCGGTGATGCCTGCATCTCTGTGATGGCACAAAGACCTGCACCCATATCTTTCAGGCTGGCTCCCATAAGATTAGCAATGCGCATCAAGACACCTGCATTCTGAACGATGAAACGCCGCATAGCCACGAAAGCACGCATGATCTTTATATTTGTCTCAATAGCTATCTCGCTACGAAGTAGTCCACTCAGCATGCCAACACCTTGTTGGGTGAAAACATACGGTAAGGCTCGTCGATCACCGCCTCTTTTGTTTGAAGTGCCAAAATGGCACTTCAAACTATTATATTCCTCTTTGGTCAATTGAAACATGAAATCTTCAGGAAAGCGTTCAATATTGCGTTTCACCTGTCCGCCAAGTGTGTGTCATGAAGGTCATTGGTCATGAAGGTCATTAAGGTTTTTAGGATTGGATGTGGGGATTTTAGTGCATATTAGATATTAGTATATATATTAATATCTAATATGATGAATTTCTGCGCCCGAAATCGTTAATGACACTCTTGACCGTTGACACTCATGACCACCATAAAAACATTTACAAAAATTTGTTTGCTGCTGATTCGCAGACCGCAATGCAAAGGGCGCAAAGGGGTCTGGCACCTTTGCGCCCTGTGTTGTGCCATAAAGCATTCTGATGTTTTCCCCAGTATCGATTTCATCGTCACTTCCACAAGACAGGACAACAAGACTTGTCATCAAGAGCATCACAACACCTATTACAGAAAACTTTCTCTTTCTCATTTTACAAGTATCTTTAGTGCATACAAGTCATTCTACAACCTCTATCTCCTTGAGTACAGTATCATAATAGTCATAACCAGCATACATGTCGATTACTACTCTTTCATCGAAATGCCGGAAGGTATAGCAATCCAAAGTTACCTTTACCTTCAGGCCGGACTTCTGATACTCCTTAGGCAGGTCATACAGATAATACATGCTTCCACCATCAGTCATTATTTCCGGGCCATCGTAGGGAGAGTCAATATACCAAGAATTGTCAGCCTTATCACATCTGAGAATACCTGTATCGGTAACCGTCTTGATAAAGTCGACCTGCTTGGGCAACACACGCGTTGCATGGCCTGGAACTGGAGCCTCTGGAGTTGGAGTAGCAACATTGTCGTCGTCACTACTGCAGCCTGTTGTTACCATGCCGGCCGTCATCAGCAGCACGGCGCTCATCACGAATATAAAAAACTTTTTCATAACTACTTAACTTTTAAAATGATTAAACACCTTCGTTTGTAGACTTTCTACATAGATATAACTGAGAAAAACTAAAAGGTTGACGGGATTTTGCCATCTTTTAAGATACTTTAACGCTTATGGAATGTACATATGCAAAAGACCAGAAAAAAAGGCCACCACCCGAAGGACTCCTTCAGATGGCGGCCATAGCCTGTCGGATTCTAGTACAACACTAATCCGTTCTTACTTCTTCATCACATAATCCAACAGGCAACAATTTAAAGAGAGAGGGCGCAATGGGGTCAGGCACCTTTGCGCCCACTATTTTCAATAAAAATGTGCACATGAGGGTCTGTGTACACATCATATCGGAGAGGGACAGCCGGGACAATGGGACACGGGACAACGGGACAAAAGGTGTTTTTCATCATGCCTAATTGTGGGACTATAGAATCTTATATATTA